>JAHFTC010000046.1 GCA_023269585.1 Opitutaceae bacterium | reverse complement strand
GGTGCGGCTGTGGCGCGCGAGCATGTCGCGCTCGAACTTGCCGGAGCAGACGCGGATGAAGGCGATGCGGTCGCGGTGTTTCGGATCCATGTTGGCCTGGATCTTGAAGACGAAGCCGGACAAACGGTCGTCGTCGATCGGCAGCAACTCCTCGCCGAGGTAGCGCGGCGCGGGGCCGACGGAGTACTTCAGGAAGCTGTCGAGCATGAGCTGCACGCCGAAGTTGTTCACGGCCGAGCCGAAAAAGACGGGCGTGAGCTTGCCGGCGTGCACGGCGGCGAGATCGAAAGGATGGCCGGCGACATCGAGCACCTCGAGCTGCTCGCGGACCTCGCCGTAGGTGTAGGGGTCCAGCTTTTCGACGACGGAGGGATCATCAAGGCCGGTGACCTGCACGGGCGCGCGGTAGGCGCCGCCGGGCACGCGTTCGAAGAGGTGGACCGAGCGGTCCTGGCGGTCGAACACGCCCTTGAACGCGGGGCCGTTGCCGAGCGGCCAGGCCATGGCGCAGGCGCCGATACCGAGCACGTTCTCCAGCTCGTCCATGAGGGCGAGCGGGTTGAGCGTGGGCCGGTCGCACTTGTTCATGAACGTGAAGATCGGCACGCCGCGGCGGCGGCAGATCTCGAAGAGTTTGCGCGTCTGCGACTCGATGCCCTTGGCGGCGTCGATCACCATGAGCACGGAGTCGACGGCGGTGAGCACGCGGTAGGTGTCCTCGGAGAAGTCCTTGTGGCCGGGGGTGTCGAGGAGGTTGACGGAGCAGCCGGCGTAGTCGAATTGCAGTACGGTGGAGGTGACGGAGATGCCGCGTTTGCGCTCGAGTTCCATCCAGTCGGAGGTGACGGCGCGCTGGTTCTTGCGGGCGGAGACGGAGCCGGCGAGATGGAGCGCGCCACCGTAGAGGAGGAACTTCTCGGTGAGCGTGGTCTTGCCGGCGTCGGGGTGCGAGATGATCGCAAAGGTGCGGCGGCGCGCGGCTTCTCGGGCGATGTCGTTCATGGGAAGCGCCGAGGGAACCGTGCCGCGGGGCAGGGGGCAAGAAAATGGATGCCGGCCACGGGCTCGGCGGTTGGTTCGCCCGCAGGTGGGGCGGTGCGGCCAGCCACCGGCCGGGTGGTGCGTGTCGCCAGGGCCCCGAGCCTGGGTCTGGCTCCCGTTGAAACGCCTTGGCGGAGTTCCTGGCTTCCGCGTTTGCCAGTACGCAGTGGGACGAGCCCTGACTAGCGGGTCGGACCGTCGCTGGGCACGACGCGGCCGATGCGCAAGCGGAGGAAACGGCGCGGGCTGGCGTCGGTCGCGACCGGGTCGGTGATCGTCACATCCTTCGGGTAACCAGGCAGCACGGTCATGAGGTTGGTCCAGGCAACAAGATCGGTGCTGGACTCGACGATGTATTCAAGGTCCGGGGCGAAGCCCTTGCGCGGGAAACGGAGCACCGCGTGGGCGTTGACGATGGAAAGGACGGTCGGCGGGGCCGAGACGGGACCGCGGGCGGGAAGGCCGAAGGCGTAGCGTTCGAGATTGCTCAAGCCGGCGCCATCGGGATCGGCGCCAGGGCCGGAGATGGAATCGTCCGCGAGATCGGAGCGGGAAAAGCCGCCGGTGCGCCAGGCCTCGAAGGCGGTCCAGGTTTCGTCGTGAACGAGTACCGGGGCGGCGGCGGAGGCGGGGGAGGCGGCGCCCGCGGTGTCGAAGGCGACGACGGTGTAGGTGTAGGTGGCGCCGGTCGTCAGGCCGGTGTCGGAATAGGAGGTGGCGGTCACGCCGGTGGCGATCTGCGTGGCGTTGCGGTAGACACGGTAGCCGGCCACGCCCACGTCGTCGGTCGAGGCGAGCCAGGAGAGGGCGACGGAGGTCGGGGAGGCGGCTCGCCCTTGTACCTGCGTGGGAACCGACGGCGGGGAGTTCTGCGGCGGGGTGCCGATCGCCCGGGTCATGATCCAGGAATAGAGGGCGGGATCCGAGTAGGGCGTGTTGGTCGTATGGCCCATAGTGGGATACTCCGAATAGCGGATCACATCGACCCCGTCGAGGGTAAGCACTTTTGTCGTACGCCCGAAGGTCGGCTCGTCGAGCACGGTTTCGATCGCGTGGGCGTTGGCGGGGTGGTTGCGGATCTGGGCATAGAGCGCCCGGGACACATCAATTCGCTGCTGGGTGTCCTTCAGCCCGATATGCATGGAGATCGCGATCTTGGTGATCGCCCCCTCCGCCAACACGGACTCCGACTGGCCGGCGAGCCGGATGAGCCCGGCGAAGCACTTCCCTTTGCTGAGGAAGCCGCGGATGGTTTTGTAGGACCCCGACCCGCCCATGGAGAAGCCGGTGAGGTGGATCCGGTTGAGGGCGATCCTGAAACCCTGAGAGGCCATCACGGCGTCGATCCGGTCGGAGAGCGCCGCGCCCGCCGCCTCGCTGGCGTCGTCGATGACCAGATAGAACGCCGGGTAGGTCTTGCGCAGCGCCGCCGTGAAATAGCCGGATTCGTTCCATGGACCAAATACGACAAGCGGGTAGACTCGCGTGGCGTTCTCGGGGCGGCGGTAGCCCCACGGCTCCTCCCATGTGTGCTTTCCGTCCCAGTACCCCGTGGGCCGATCGGCTTCCGTGAATGTTTCAACCGGCGGAAGCGGAACCACCGTCCGGTCGGCGGCCGCGGCCGTGATTGCCAACCCGGCAACGAGAAGAAAGGCCGCAGCGCCCCAGCGGCAGGGAGGGAAGGGGATTCCGTTCATGACAAAGGAGGGGATGTGGACCGATGGTTCCCGTCGGCGTTCGCGCTTGGCGCCATCAGGAGGAAACGCCCCTGGCGAAGGACGTGGGCTTCCCGGCCCGCAACACGGCGAAGCCTTCGGGGCGCCGTCGGCCGGCGGCAATTACCAATGTTAACCTGCGGGTTGCTTTACCGGTGCTTCATGGTCCGCTGCGGCCCGCGCCGTGCCGCCAAGCGGTCAGGCTTCGGTGGTTCGATCCGGTGATAGGTGAGTTGCTCGACCTCGACGCCCTCACCGGCGGGTTCAACTTCCAGGCCGCCTGGACCACCGGCTGGCACGCCGGCCAGGCGCTGGCCCGATAACGTGCCCGGACCTCCCTCCCCGCCGCGTCTCCCTCCGTCCCGCCACACCCCCGCCCGCCTCAATTTGCACATTTTCGTGATACGACCGTATCACGAAAATGTGCATTAGCGCGAGGCCCCCGTCGTGACGTTTCCTGCCTCCTCCGCGCCGCAAGACACAAAATCGTGATATGGTCGCATCACGAATTTGTGCACTTCTTCACCGAACTCGGGCGACCGGAAACGGGCAGACGGCCGCCGCAGACGTTCCATGCACGCGATTGCCGCGATGCTCCCGCGGCCTAACGTAGGCTAAAGGCCCCAACGAGGCCCCCGCCCTACCATGATCCCCACCGTCGTCCCCACACTTGTGAGCGGCGGAGCGAACATCGACAGTTTCTGGCGGATAGGAAGTAACCTGGGCGCACAAGGGACCGCCGCCGGCCGCGGCCGGCGGCGGCGGAATGTCAGGTGGCGGCGTCTTCGCCGGGGCGGTCTTTCCTGCGGTAGCTCTTGCCCTCGAGGACCACAGTATCGGCGCGGTGCAGGAGACGGTCGAGGATGGCGGTGGTGATGCCGGCGTCGTTGTTGAAGAGGCCCGGCCAGTGCTTGTAGGCCTTGTTGGTCGTGACGACGTTGGCACCGCGTTCGTAGCGTTGGCTGATGAGTTGGAAGAGCAGGTCGGCGCCGGCTTTGTCGAGGGGGAGGTAGCCGATCTCGTCGAGGGCCGGACAGAACGGGTCAGGCTTTGGACGTTGTGATTGGCGGCAGCGGGTTGGCCGAATTGACAAGCAGCGCCACGGGACGAGACGGAATGTCGGGCGTGAAGCCCGCCCACCAACGGAGGCGGAAGGGCTCTCGCGGAGACGCGGAGGCGCAGAGGACGGAACTGGCTCAGGCGGGTGGGTCAACCTATACGAAGCAGTTGGACACAGAGGGCACGGAGATAAGGCAAGAGATCACAGAGAGTTCGGAGGATGACCGGCCTTCGGAGACACTCACCCGCTGGGTGAGCACCCCGATTCCGGGTTCTTCAATACCAAGTTCCTCTCTGTGTTCTCCTTCCGTCTCTCCTCTGCCTCTGTGACCTGCCCGAACTGCCGTTTCTAGGATCAATCGATCCCTTCCGTTTCGCGCTTTTCCGATGGCCCTATGCTCTCATCCGCGCTCTGTGGCGCGCGTTCTGTTCCTGAGTTTTTGAGTTCCAGATCGACCGGGAGGGGAACACGAAAGGCGCCCGCGTTCCGCTACGCCGGAGGGCGGCGGTCGATCACGAGCACGACCTTCTTGGCGGCTTCGTCGATGGTGAGCTTAGCGGTGTAGGGCTTCTTGGTACGCTGCGAGACGAGATCCGTGAACTCCGCGGGGGCCTTGTCGACGACGCCCTGGAGGAGGCGGACCACCTCCTCGGGTGACCAGGTGCGGCCGAAGGCGTTCTTCCAGAAGCGCACGCCGGGGAAACCGGGCGACTCGAAGTAGGCTTCGCGGTCGAGCAGGAGCTTGCCGCACTTCGGGCACTTGATGCCCTTCAGCTTCTTCGCCTCGGGCTCGATGATCACGATCTTCTTCGACTCGGCGTCGACGCCGAGGATCGCGGCGTAGGTTTGGCCGGTACGCGTGGTGAGATTGTCGTACTTTTTCGGTGCGCCTTGGACGACGGCGTCGAGCAGCGCGCGGAAATCCTCGGCGGTCCATTGGCGGCCGAAACATTCCTTCCACAGCAGTGTGCCGGCGAAACCGGGCGCCTCCCACGCGGCGCCGCGGTCGAGGAGCGGCTGGCCGGATTTCGGGCAGAGGACTTCGGTGGGCGTGCCGGCGACGAGCTCGGGGCGCTCGGCTTCGCCGAGGCGCGTGCTGGCGGTCTTGTAGGCTTCGGCGACGCCGAGAAACTGCTGGAGCAGGGCGTCGAGGAACGTCTCGCGCGTGTAGCTGGAGTTGCCGCGCTCCATCTTCTTGAGCTCGTACTCCATCTCGGCGGTCTGTTGCGCGGAGACGGCGGCGGGGTCGATCTTCTTGAGCGCGCGCACGAGGGCGCGGCCGTTCTGGGTGGTGATGAGCGCCTTGCCTTTGCGCTCGATGAAGCCGCGCTCGACCAACGTCTCGATAATGGCGGCGCGGGTGGCGGGTGTGCCGAGTCCGCGGTCCTTCATCACCGCGAGCAGCTCCTCCAGGTGCTCGGGGGCCATGGCGGCCTCGTCGATCGTCGCACCGGCGTACTCCATCGCGGTGAGCATGGTGGCGTCGTCGTACGGCTTGGGCGGGTTTGTCTCCAGCTTCTTGATGTCGGTCCGATCGAGGTCCTGCTCCTCGACCAGGGCGGGCATGCCGGGCGGCGCCTTGGTCTCGCCGGTGTCCTTCACCCAGCGCGTCCAGCCCGGCACGAGCACGTTCTCCCGCGAGGTGCGGAAGATGCAGGGGGCGTAGTCCCCGGTGGCATCCTTCTGCTCCCAGCGGCGCACGATCACCTTCGCCTTCAACGGCTCGTCGAGCGCGATCAGGCAGGCTTGCGCCACCGCCATCCACGCGAGCAGCTGGTCGCGGCTGGCCCGCGCGAGGCGCGAGAGGTCGGGCAGGGGATGGAGGGCGTAGTGGTCGCTCTCGGTGTTCTTGAACGCCTTGGCCGCCCCCATCTGCTCGTCGCTGCGCAGCGCCTGCGTGGCGAGGTGGGTGGCCGGATGTTTCTCCCGGATCCAGACGTGCGCGGCGCGGACGCCCTCGCAGACCTTCTGACGCATCTCGGCCGAGTCGGGAAAAAAGCGGGAGTCGGTACGCGGGTAGCTGATGACCTTCAGGTCTTCGTAGAGCGACTGGAGCACCTCGAGCGAGTGCGCGGCGGTCCAGCCGAACTTCTTCGAGTAGTATTTCGACGCCTCCTGCAGATCGAAGGGCAGCGGCGGGCGCTCGGTGCGCTGGGAACTCGTGTCCTTGACCTTGTAGGTGCGCGGCGCGAGCGCGGCCGCGGTGAACTTCGCGGCGAGCGCCTCGGACCAGAAGGCCTTGCGGTCGCGGTCCTCGACGATCTGCGGCCGGCCGAGCAGCTTCTCGCGGTTTGCCGCGGCGGCGTAGGCATCGAGGTCGGCCTTGGCGGTGACCTCGCCGAAGACGCCGTAGACCTCCCAGAAGTTCTGCGGCTTGAAGAAGGCGATGGTGCGGTCGCGCTCGTAGAGGAGGGCGAGTGTGGGAGTTTGGACACGCCCGACGCTCCAGACCCGCCAGTTGCCGGTGCCGCGCGGGAGGGTCTTGGTCGCGAGCACGGTCTTGTTCATGCCCGAGAGCCAGTCCGCCTGGTCGCGGGCGTAGCCGGCCTCGCCGAGGCCGTCGCGCTCGCTCAGCGGGCGGCGGTTGCGGTACGCGTCGCGGAAGGCCTTCTCGGTCATTTCCTGCATCCACATGCGCGAGAGCGTGGTCTTCGCGCCGTCCACTCCGGAGTGGCGGAGGATCTTGCGGAAGATGAGCTCGCCCTCGCGGCCGGCGTCGCACGCGTTGACGATTTCGCCGCCCTCGTGCGCGCGCAGGTGGCCGGCGAGAACCTCGAGGGAACGTTCGGCGCGCTCGCGGGGGACTTCGTCGAAATCCCAGCCGGGCTTGGGCAGAATCGGGAGTTCGGAGACACGCCACTTGCCGAACTGCTTGCCGTGCACGGCGTCGTAGGCCTCGGGTTTGGCCAACTGGAGGAAGTGGCCCGCGGCGCAGGTGATGGTGAGCTCGTCGCCGAGGGGCGTGTGGCCTTTGAAGAACTTGCCGGACTCCTCCTTCACGCCGAGCAGCGCCTTGGCGAGGTCGAGCGCGACGGAGGGTTTTTCGGCGACAACGAGGATCTTCATCGAAGCGCGGAATGGTTTGAGGGCGCGGCGCGGAAATCAAGAGTTGGCGCGATTGCGCGGGAGGAGCGGAGACGCGGAGGCCGGCAATCGGGTGACAGAGGGCGGAAGACAGAAGGCAGAAACAGATCAGGTCACAGAGGGCACGGAGAGGGAGGAGGACACAGAGGAGGAGGAGTGTGGCCACCCACACTGATGTTCACCATCAGGGGTCACCCCTTGCAGTGGTTTCTCGCACTGATTAACACTCATCCAGAATGGCGCACGCGGAGCCGCAGAGGCGCGGAGGACGGATATCGGGTGACAGAAGGCGGAAGGCGAACGACAGATGTATCCCTTCTCGGCGACCCATTCGCGTGCAGCTTTGTTGAGCTCGATCGTGTCTGCCGCCGATAAGCCGAAGCGGCGCGGTGGCCTTCAGCGACCGCGCGGGCCTCACCGGCGGGCGTAGAGCCAGCGGGCGAGGGCGGGGAGCATGAGGATCGCGCCGAGCATGTTCACCACGAACATGAAGGTGAGCAGGATGCCCATGTCGGCCTGGTACTTCAGGCCCGAGAAGATCCACGTGCTCACGCCGAGACCGAGGGTGAGGCCGGTGAAGATCACCGCGCTGCCGGTCTGGCGGAACGAGAGGAAGAGCGCCTCGTCGAAATCGAGGCCGGCCTCGAGGTGCACCTGCAACCGCGAGAAGAGGTAGATGCCGTAGTCGACGCCGATGCCCACGCCCAACGAGATGACGGGCAGGGTCGAGGGCTTCAGGCCGATGCCGAGGGCGACCATCACGGCGTTGGCCAGCAACGAGACGACGGCCAGCGGTATGACGATGCAGACGGTGGCGCGCAGCGAGCGGAACGTGAGCAGGCAGAGGGCGATGACGGAGCCGAAGACCCAGCCAACGATCGGCCACTGCGTTTGCTCCACAACTTGGTTGGTGGCGGCCATGACGCCGACATTGCCGCTCGCGAGGCGGAAGCGGACATGGTCCGACGGGTTCGCGGCAGCGAACGCGTCGATGGCGGCGATCACGCGCGTGATCGTGGCGGCCTTGTGGTCTTCCAGATAGATGATGACGGGCATCACCGAGCCGTCGGCGTTGAGGAGCCCGGACGCGGTGTCGAAGGCGGAGGTGGCCTGCGCGAGCATGGCCTGGTTGGTGGGGAGCGTGCGCCACTTCAGGCTGCCTTCGTTCCAGCCCGTGTTGACGATCTTGGCGGCGGTGGCGAGGGAGATGGTGGACTGCACCCCGGGGACGTTGCGCACGTGCCATTCGAACTCGGAGATGCGGGTCATCACATCGTAGTCGATGCAGCCGCTGGGCACCGTCTCGACGATCACGGAGAGCAGGTCCACGCCGACGGTGAAACGCGCGGCGATGGCGGCGGCGTCGAGGTTGTAGCGAGAATCAGGGCGCAGCTCGGGCACACCGGCGTCGAGGTCGCCGATCTGCACGTGCTTCATCTTCGACCAGCCGAAGGCGCCAAGCGCCAAGCCGGTGATGATGATCGAGCCGGAGATCAGCGGCTTGGTGAGGTGCTCGAAGTGGCGCCAGGCGTTGTCGGTGCGCACGCTGCGGGCCTTCATCCGCGCGAGGAATGCAGGCGAGAGCTCGACCCAGGAGAGCAGGACCGGCAGCAGCACGAGGTTGGTGAGCACGATCAGCGCGACGCCGAGGCTGGCGGTGACGGCGAGTTCGCGGATGATCTCGATCTTCACCAGCAGCATCGTGAGGAAGCCGATGGTGTCGGTCGTGAGCGCGACGGCGCCCGGGAAGAGAAGGCTGCGGAAGGCGTTGCGGGCGGCGGTGCGGGAGTCGGCCCCCTCGAAGGCCTCGTTGCGGAAGGCCCGCACCATCTGGATGGCGTGGGAGACGCCGATCGCGAAGACGAGGAAAGGGATGAGGATCGAGAGCGGGTCGATGCCGTAGCCGAGCAGGTTGAGCAGGCCCAGCTGCCAGACGACGGCGACGAACGAGCAGAGGATCGTCCAGAGGGTGAGCCGGCGCGAACGCGTGTAGAGCAGCACCAGCAGCGCGGTGAGCACGATCGATACGAGGAAGAAGACCATCACGCCGCGCACGGCCTCACCGACATCGCCCATGATCTGCGCGAAACCGATGACGTGGATGCCGAGGCCGAATTCGCTGCCGCTCGGCACATGGCGGGCGCGGATACGCTCTTCGATGGCCTGGGCGACCTCGAGGTAGTTCAGGCGTTTGCCGGTGGAGGGATCGATCTCGAGCAGCTGGGCGGAAACGATGGCGCCGGTGAAGTCGTTGGCCACGAGCTGGCCGACCTTGCCGGATTTGATGACGTTCTGCCGCACCGCATCGAGGCCGGCGGGGGTGGGATGGAAATCCGCGGGGAGGACGGTGCCGCCGGCGAAACCGTCCTCGACGATCTCGACGAAGCGCACGTTGGGCGTGTACAGCGAGGTGACCGAGGCGCGGTCGACACCGGGGAGGAAGAAAACCTCGTCGGTGACCTTCTTGAGTGTATCGAAGAATTCCGGCTGGAAGATGTCGCCGTGCTTGACCGTGAGGGCGATGACGACGCGGTTGGCGTTGCCGAAGGCCGCCTGGTATTGCTCGAAGGTCTGGATGTACGGGTGTTCGCGCGGGAGCTGTTTGAGGAAGCTGGCGTCGATGTGGGTGCGGGCGGCGAAGAACGCCATCACCAGCGTGAACGCCGTGATGGCTCCGAGCACGGCACGGCGGTGGTCGAAGATGAGCGCCTCGAGCGCGGCGGTGATGCGGGCGGCAACGTTCATGGCGCGGTGGCGGCCGGGACGTGGACCGGCGGGGGATCGAAGCGGCGCACGCCCTTGTCGCCCACGGTGAGCAGCGCGCCATCGGCCGTCTCGAGCAGGGCGGCGACGCCGGCGGAGTCGCCGGGGTGCCAGAGGGTGAAGGACTGGCCGCGGTCGCGGCTGACGAAGAAGTTGCCGGACTGGCCCGCGAGGATGACGAGCCCGTTGCGCAGGCGGAGGCCGTGCATCAGCAGTGTGGGCACGGGCGTCGCGACAGGCAACCAGCCCGCGCCGCCGTTGGTCGAACGGAAGACGTGGCCTCGCAGGCCGTGGACGAGGAGCTGCCCGTCGGCGAGGGCGACGAGGCCGAAGAGCGAGCCCTCATAGGGCGGGGGCACCGGCTCCCAGGCGAGACCGCCGTTGCGCGAGCGCAGCAGGGTGCCGGCTTCGCCCACGAGGAACAACGCACCGTCGGGCGCGCGGACGATCTGGTTGAAATGGAACTGGTCGGTCTGCGGCTCGAGGCGCGTCCAGGTGGCGCCGCCATCGGTCGTGCGCAGGCAGAGTCCGTAGGCGCCGACGGCGAAGCCCTCGGCGGCGTTGAGGAAGAGCACGTCGAGCAGGACACTCTCGCGATCGAGCCCGGCGGCGAGCGGCTGCCAGGATTCGCCGGCGTCGATCGTGCGCAGGATCGTGCCGAGGTGGCCCACGGCCCAGCCGTTGCGCGGGTCGGCGAAGAACACCCCGGTGAGCGTGGCCCGGGTGGGCGAGGGTACCTGGCGCCACGAGCGTCCCTGATCGTCGGAGACAAGGATGTGGCCCCGCTCACCCACGGCGACGAGGCGCGGGCCGGCGACGGCGAGGTCGAGCAGGAGCGAGCGGGGCGCGAGTGGCGCGAGGAAGGCGGGGCCGTCGGTGTCGGTGGACGGTGGACTGTGGACAGTCGACGGTGGACGGTCGACGGTGGGCGGTGGCTGATCGGGGGCGGACGCCGCGATGGCGAGCGGCGCCGCGCAGGACCCGTAGAGCGCCAGGAGGGTGGCGAGGAGGCGGGGAGTCGCCGCTCCTGGGAGCGGCGCCACGACGGAAAACACGTTCACGGAAGACGAAGGTTCAACGCATGCCTTCGGCGCGCAGGCTGGCCGGGGCGTAGTTCTGCGCGGTGCGCGGGACGTTGAACTGGTACATCTTCTCCTCGTTATCGAGGCCGTAGGCGAGGTAACGGCCGGCCACGAGGTCGGTGTGGACCTCGAGCGTGCTCCAGAAGGATTTCACGTCGTAGTAGTTGATGCAGTGCGCCTCGGACACGCGCCAGAGCTGGCCGCGGGCGTCGTACTGGTCGACGGCGAGGATCTGCCAGCTGTCCTCGTCGAGGTAGAAGGTGCGGCGCGGGTAGAGATGGCTCGTGGTGGATTTGACCGTGGCCTCGACGACCCACACGCGGTGGAGTTCGTAGCGGGCGAGGTCCTGGTTGATGTGGAGCGGGGTGAGGATCTCCTTGTGCTTCACCTGGTCGCTGTGGAGCCGGTAGGCGTTGTAGGGGACGAGCATCTCGCGCTTGCCGACGAGCTGCCAGTCGTAGCGGTCGAGGGCGCCGTTGAACATGTCGAGCTGGTCGGAAGTGCGCAGCCCATCGGCGGCGGTGCCGGGGCCGTCATAGGCGACCTGCGGGGCGCGGCGCACGCGGCGCTGGCCGGTGTTGTAGATCCAGGCGCTGCGCGGCTCCTTGATCTGGTCGAGCGTCTCGTGGACGAGCAGGATCGAGCCGGCGAGGCGGGCGGGGGCGAGGACCGTCTGCTTGAAGTAGAAGACGATGTTGTCGAGCTTCTCGGGTGTCATGCCTTCCTGGACGTACGGGAAGAGAAACTCCTCCTCGAACTGCACGAGGGTGTAGTCGCCGCCGCGGGTGGGCGCGGCCTGGCCGACGGTGCGGACGGCGGAGGCGCCGCGGAAACGCAGGAGGTGGTTCCACATGACCTCCTGCCCGTTGGCCGGGATCGGGAAGGGCACGCCGATGACGGCGTCGAGCACGCCGTTGCCGTCGGGGGCGAGCTTGGCGTCGACGGCGCTCTTGCGGGTGGCGTCGTAGATGTACTGCGGCTGGGAGACGCTGCGGCGGGTCGGGTAGACGATGAGCTTGTAGTCGGGATACGCCTGGAAGAGGGCGAGGGCGCCGGCGGTGAGCTGGGCCTGGTACTGGGCGGCGTTGGCCGGAGTGACGGTGTAGAGCGGGGCATCGGCCGCGAACGGATCGGGGTGGTGCATGCCAGGCTTGTAGCCGGCCGGGGCCTCGGTGATGCCACCGGTCCAGGCGGGGATGGTGCCGGCGGCGTTGCCGGCGCGCTCGGCGCCCATCGGGGTGAGGTCGTGGTCGAGCCGGGCGGCTTCCTCGGGCGAGACGCCGGCGGCGAGCCAGGCGGTGGAAGCGGAGAGGAGCGCGGCGGTGGCGAGCAGGCGAAGCGGGGTGCGGGACATCGGGAAAGGGGACGAGGTTAGAAGGAGTATTTGATCGTCGAGGAGACGAAGTCGCGGTCGTGGATGAGATTGCGCGAGCCGGCGCCGGAGAAATTCACGTAGCGCAGGTCGAACGTCCATTTGTTCTGGTAGTTGAACTCGACGCCGAGGGTGAGGGTGCGGCGGCCCTCGACGAAGTTGCCGAGCGGCAGCGGGGAGGTGCCGTAGAAGTCGTAGGCGAATCCGAGGGTCGGCGACATGTTCACGCCGGCGAAGACGTTGTTGTAGTCGAATTTTGCGAGCATCTGCGCGCCGGCGGAGAAGTCGTCGGCGAACCAGGCGCCCGGCGTGGTGCGGAAGGTGCCGTTGCCGGTGCCGATCATGGCGAGGGCGCTGTTGGAGGCGTAGGTGCCGGGCGCGTCGTAGCGCAGCACGCTCTTGTCCGGGAGGCTGGGGACGGAGACGGCGCCGATCTCGGCCACGAGCGTCCACTGGCTGGCGCCGAAGAGGCGGCCGAACATCTTGGTCGCGGTGGCCTGGGCCTGCCAGACGCCGTGGCGGCGGTAACCGGGGACATCGACGCCGAACCGGCCGGCGTAGTTGCCGAGCTGGTTGAACTGGCCGTACTTGGTGCCGGTCGGGGTATCGAGTGCGGACATGGCGGCGAAGAGCAGCTCGACATCGTCGACCTGGAGGGGCTGGTCGGCCTTGTAGGAAATTTCACCCTGGAGCGAGACGCCGGCGAGCGTGGTGTTGAAACTGGCGCCGACGAGCTGGATGTCCTCCGGGTACTCGACCACGTAGCGGCCGGTGGCGGCGGCGGAGAGGAAGGCGATCTTGCGGGCGTTGGAGATGGCCAGCTGGGAGGTGGGCGCCTGCAGCGTGGCGATGTGGGTCGGCGTGAGCGCGCCGGGGTTGGTCTGCGAGAGCACGATCAGTTGCCAGAGACCGGCGGCCTGCGTGGCGGCGGCGGTCTGGGACATGCCAGCCTTCATGAAGACCGCGGTGAGCGGCCCCTGAAGGTTGGTATTGATCGCAGCGGTCGGCGTGACGGCGCTGATGAGCGGGAGGCGGCTGTGGTAGTTGAGGAAAAAGAGGCCGAACTCGGTGTCGCCGAGGTTTGAAGCCAGATAGTGGGCCGCGAGGCCGAACTGGCCCTGGTGCCTGGCCTTGCGGTCGTCGGCCCGCGACACGGCGCCGAGCAGGTCGGTGTCGGGCAGGGCGCCGAAGCCGAGGTAGACGTGGCGGCCGCCGACGCTGGCGAAGTCGTTCGAGCTGAAATAGGAGCCGCGCGGGTCGAGGTCGGTCTTCTTGAAGGCGAGCAGGTAGAAGGCGTCGAAGGAGAGCGCCTCGTTGACCGAGAGCGAGCCGGAGAACATCGGCACGGGCTTGAGCGCCTCGCGCAGTTCCGAGCCCGGGGTGCGCAGGCGGGAGATGTCGACGGGGTTGATGGCGTTGATGCCGTTCGGGATGAATGTGCTCTCGCCCCAGCTGAGCACCTGGCGGCCGAAGCGGATATTGGCGGGCATGCTGCCGGCGTCGAATTTGTAGCTGAGGTAGGCGTCGAGCAGGCTGATGTCGTGCTCGATCTTGCGGCGGCCGAGGGTGCTGAGCGGCACGCGCTGGTGTTTGCCGCGGCCGACTTCGGGGTCGTAGAAATAGGTGGTGCGGAAGAATGCGGCGAGGTTGCCGGACTTCAGCTCGAGGTCGTGGGTGCCCTTCAGGAGGGTGGAGTAGAAGCCGCGTCCGTAGTTGAGGTTGCCGTCGTCGCCGTTGACGGAGGCGGCGGTGCCGGGCACGCCGTCGAAGGTGGCGCTGGTGGCGTAGAGATCGGGGGCGGGATCGCCCAGCCGGTAGGCCGCGCCAAACGAGAGGGTGGAGTCGAAGCTGCCGTGGATGGGACCGAAGTCGAACGTGACGGCGCGGGCGGCGGAGGCGGCGAGCAGGGCACCGGCGAGAGCGGCGCTGCAGCGGAGCGAGGAACGGAGAACGGACGGTCCGGACATGGATCGGTTCATGAGTGTTGGGGACTGTTTCGGGGGTAGGGGCGAAACGTCAGCTGATTGTTTGCGGGGCCAGAAGCCAAGCGGCGGGTCCGCCGAGTTCAAGGCCGAACGTGAACCGTGCGCGGAGCCGGCAAACGAGGGTCGCCACCCGACGGCGCCCCGGGCGGGCAAACAACCGTTGCGCCGCGGTGCGTTTCGCGCTGAGTTCGCCGCATGGCGTCCGGCGTCGGCGAATTCATCCACATCAAGGGTGCCCGCGAGCACAACCTCAAGAACCTCGAGGTGCGCATCCCGCGCGGGAAGCTCGTCGTCGTCACCGGCGTCTCCGGTTCCGGCAAGTCGTCGCTGGCCTTCGACACGCTCTACGCGGAGGGCTACCGCAAGTACATGGAGAGCCTCTCGGCCGCCGCGCGCCAGCTGCTTGAACAGCTCAAGCGGCCGGATGTCGATTTCATCCACGGCCTCTCGCCCGTGCTCGCCATCGAGCAGCGTACCGGCGGCGGCTCCCCGCGCAGCACGATCGCGACCGTGACGGAGATCGCCGACTACGCGCGCCTGCTCTGGGCGCTCAAGGGCGAACAGCGTTGCCCCAAGGACGGCGGCCGCGTGGTGCAGCACTCGCTCGATAAGTGCGTCGAACACCTGCTCGCCGCCGCGCCCGGCCAACGCGCGATGCTGCTCGCCCCCGTGCTCACCGCGAAGGCCGCGGTGCTGCGCGACGAATTGCCGCGGTTGCGCCAGCGCGGCTTCCAGCGCGTGCGCATCGCCGGAGAGATCGTCAACCTCGACGAGCGCAACCTGCTCCCCGCCGGCCTGAAGGAGGCGACCGTCGAGATCGTCGTCGACCGCCTCGTGCTCAAGGCCGACCAGCGCAGCCGGCTCGCCGACTCGATGGAGCTCGCCTTCCGCGAAGGGCAGGGGCGTGCGCTTGCGCTCACGCAGGCCGACAGCGACGCGCCCTGGGTCGAGCACGCCCTCAGCCAGAGCCTTGCGTGCGAGATCTGTGGCGACACCTTCGAGAAGCTCACGCCCCGGCATTTCTCCTTCAACCACTCCGAGGGCGCGTGCCCGACCTGCGGCGGCCTCGGCCGCGCGCTCAAGTTCGCCGAGGAACTCGTCGTGCCGGATTCGGCGAAATCCGTGCGCGAGGGCGCGCTCAAGCCGCTGCGCATCGGCGGCCGGAACGTCATCATCAAGAACAACGCGCTGCTCAAGCAGCTCGCCGAGCAGCTGCCCTTCGACCCGGAGACGCCGTGGCGCGAGCTGCCGGCGGACGTGCGGCAGGCGCTGCTCCATGGCGCGGGCGAACGGCAGTTCACCTTCCGGCTGCGCCGCGGCGCGAGCGCGGAGAGCGGGCCGTTTGCGGGCGTGTTCGCGCTGCTTGACGAGGCGCGGCGCACGACCAGCAGCGACGGCTTTGCGGCGCGCTTGGCCACGTACCAGATCGCCGGTGACTGCCCGACCTGCCACGGCGCGCGTCTCTCGCCCGCGAGCGCGGCGGTGCTCGTGGCCGGGACGCGGTTGCCGGACTTCTTCGCGCTCGATGTCGAGCAGGCGCTCGCGTTCGTCGCCACGCTCGAGGGCCACGACGCCGCGGCGGCCAACACGCCGCACGGCGAGGTGCTCGACGGGATCCGTCAGCGGTTGCATTTCCTCAACGAGACCGGGCTCGGCTATCTCACGCTCGACCGCGAGTACTCGACGCTCTCCGGCGGCGAGGCGCAGCGCGTGCGGCTCGCGACCCAGCTCGGCATGGGGTTGACCGGGGTGGTCTACGTGCTCGACGAGCCCAGCGTCGGCCTGCACCCGCTCGACAACGAGCGCCTGCTGCACTCGCTCGTCGACCTGCGCGACCGCGGCAACACCGTGGTCGTGGTCGAACACGACGAGGACACGATGCGTCGCGCCGATTGGTTGATCGAACTCGGGCCCGGCGCGGGCGCCGAGGGCGGGCAGCTCCTGTTTTCCGGTACGCCCGCCGACTGCATGCGCACGCCGATGGCGAAGTCGACCACCGGCCCGTTCCTCGCGCGCAAGATGGGCGTGTCGAAGGACGCCAAGGACTACCCGGCCGACGACCGCTGGCTGACCGTGCGCGGCGCGCGCGAGCACAACCTGCGCGATGTGACCGCGGCGTTCCCCGTGGGCGTGTTCACGTGCGTGACCGGCGTGAGCGGCTCGGGCAAGAGCACGCTCGTCAACGACGTGCTCGCCGCCGCCGCCGCGCGCCGGCTCAACGGCGCGAAGGTCATCCCCGGCAAGCACAAGGCGATCGAGGGCTTCGACCATTTCGACAAGGTGGTGCAGGTCGACCAGGAGCCGATCGGCCGCAGCCCGCGCTCGAACCCGGCGACGTTCACCAAGCTCTTCGACCGGCTTCGCGATCTCTTCGCGCAGGCGCCGCTGGCGAAGGTGCGCGGCTACAAGGCGAATCGTTTCTCGTTCAACACCCGCGGCGGGCGCTGCGAGCGCTGCCAAGGCGACGGCCAGATCCGCCTGGACATGCAGTTCATGGCCGACGCGTACACCGAGTGCCCGAGCTGTCGCGGCCAACGCTACAACCGCGAGACGCTGGAGATCCGCTTCCACGGCCATTCCATCGCGGACGTGCTCGCGCTGTCGGTGACCGAGGCGCGCCAGCTCTTCCGCAACTTCCAGCGCGTGGTGGAGATTCTCGATACATTGGAGGCCGTGGGCCTCGGCTACCTCGCGCTCGGCCAGTCGGCCACGACGCTCTCCGGCGGCGAGGCGCAGCGGTTGAAGCTCTCGCTCGAGCTGAGCAAGAAGCAGCAGGGCCGCTCGCTCTACATCTTGGACGAGCCCACGACCGGGTTGCACTGGGTCGACGTGCAGCGACTGCTCGATCTGCTCTTCAAGCTGCGCGACGCCGGCAACACGATCATCGTGATCGAGCACAACCTCGACGTGATGAACCTTGCCGACTGGCTCATCGACCTCGGCCCCGGCGGCGGCCGTGCCGGCGGCGAACTGATCTACGCCGGCCCGCGGGAAGGGATCCTCGCCGAGCCGCGGTCAGTTACGGGGCATGCGCTGGCGAAGTGGCGGAGGCAGGCGGTGGAGTGAGATTGCGGATTTCGGAATGGGGATCGCGGAATGAGCGGAGACGACGAAAGCGGTTCAGATTCCGATTCTGCCACGTCCATAGAATTCAGAGACGAGGTCCAGAACCGCCTTCAGCTTTGCGATCTTGGGACTATACTTGGCGTAAAAGTCGATCGAGTAGCCCGGGTTCCAAGCGAGGATACTCAGAGAGGCGCCATCAAAGGAGTAGGTTATCTCGTGCTCTGCTCCATCCATCACGAGTGGCCCAATAAAGCGCGTGCCGTCCATTGCGGCTTTTTTGCTCTCCCGAATGTTGGTTTCATCGATCTCGGCGTTGAAGTCGAATGACTCAAGCCCGATGGACCGGAGACGGTTTAGGAACTGCTCCGACTCGCCGGAGCCACCGCCGACAACATCGGTGATCTTTCCGTTTCTGACTTCGTAGAAGGTTACAGTCGGGTGAACGGCGTGATGTTCGGAGTCATCGATGTATAAGAAGTGGCCAAAAACCTTATCGGTTGGACCATCGAACGCGTCCTGTGTCATGCGAATCGAAAAAATCGGCTGCCCGCTCATTTGGGAAAACACGGGTGCGCCGAAGGCCGGCGGAGGAGTTCGGCTTGGAGTCGACACGCAGCCCGAGAGGATCAATGCGGCGAGTAGCATCGACAGGAATTTCATTGGTCGGGAGAGCTGTTTCAGTGGGATAGACGTCGGCTATCTTCCAGGCACAAAGTTCATGAGCGTGCGGCCCACCTTCGGCAGCGCGGCGAGGCACGCTTTGCTCTTGGTGACGAGGGCAAGGCAGTGGCCATTCATGCAGGAATCAGCAGCGCGCCCGGGATGCCGCGGTCGAGGGTGGCCAGTTCGGCGCCGTGGGCTTGGGCGAGGGCGAGCAGATGGCCGTCGGTCGTCTTGGCGGCGGTGTTGGCCCACGCTGGCAGGCGCGCGGCGCCGAGGCCGTCGGAGACCAACTGGGTCTTGGTGGCGGATTTCCAGCGTTCGAGGGCGGTGATGGCGGTGCGAACGTTGGGCTGCAAAGCGTTGGCGACGGTGATGCGCACGAAACCGAGTTCAGTGATCGGGCTGGTGAGGAATTGCGGTCGGTTCAGTCCGGCGATCCAGCGCAAAGTCCGGGCGTGATCGGCATGGCCGGCGTTGCCGGCGGCGATCAGCACGTTCACGTCGAGCAACAGTCTCACGGGAAGTCGGCCAACTGCTCACGTACCTGCGCGCTGGTGACCGGGGAGACGCTTGTCGGAGGAATCGTCACCGGGATGCCGGTATCCGGGTCGATCCGGGTCCGGTAGTCCTTGGCCTTCGGTCGGACGGAGGGAAGGGCGGCGGCCCGGAGGTACTCCGACAAGCTCTTCTTCGTCAGCCGGGCGGAACGCCGGATGGCGCGCGCCTCGGTGGTAGAAACCTTGAAGGAGAGAGTAGGCATGGTCGGACGGTAATACCTGAGTTTTCGCCGTCAAGCCGACCGACGAGCCGGAGCTTAGCCGGCTTCACGCCTGCGCTGCTTTCGCAAGGTTCCGACAGACCTTCGGCAGCGCGGCGAGGAGCGTCTTGTCCTCGGTGACGAGGACGGTGCCGAGGGAGATCGCGAGGGCGGCGTACTCGCAGTCGTAGGCGGTGCACTTGGTTCGGGCGACGAGTTCGAGCACGGCGTGGGCGGAGAGGGCGTGTTCACCACCGAGCAGGCAACTGGCGGCGTGACACACTCACAATCGGACGATTCTCGCGCGTTCCCAGAGCGACCGGCTCAGTGCGCGGAAGGCGGCGTTGCCGGGGGCGGTGCTGGTGGCGGATTCGGCGGCTCCTCGACGGCGCCGGCGGGTTGGCGGGTGCCGGCCACGGGGTCGCCGGTGTCGGGGTCGATGTAGGGCAGGCCGGCCTTGCGGCGGTTCTCGAGGGTGCGCAGGGCGAACTCGCTCATCTCGTCCAGCGCCTCGAGTTTCGCGCGCATTGGAAGCAGGCTCCAGCGCCGTAGTTGCTCGCGTTCGGCGCCTTCGAAGGTGCAGAGGCTCCAATCGATCGGATCGGGGGACGCGCTCATGGCTTCTTGAGTGCAGCGATGATGCGGAGTTTCTCGGCGTCGATCAGGTCGGAGCCTCGCCCGGCCGCCTCCTTCATCGCGATCAGGGCGGGCAGTGCGAGAAAGCGGGCGGGCGGATCACCGGGTTCGTTGCCGATCGATGCGCGGGAGTATTCTGCCTCGAAATCGAATGGCTCGTAGACGAAGAGATCCACTGGGGTTTCAAGATGGCGATCGCTCCAGAATTTCAGCACCAGCATTCCCTTCTCGCGTCGCCATGATTCGCGTTGAACCGGGTCGGCGAACTGCTCGGCCTTGATCGGCACCATGGGGAGATACCCGAGAGAACCGAGGGCTTTGAATGCTCCCGTGATGTCGGCCGCGGCGAGTCGCACGACCAAATCGACGTCCTTGGTGAACCGCAGGTATCCGTGAATATTCACGGCAACTCCGCCAACGACGAGAAAGTGCACCCCGGCTTCGTTGAGCGCGCGGACGATGGCTTCGAAGCTCGAGAGTTTCATGGTGCGAGGGGGCGATCGCGGAGACTGTCGGCGAAAGGGCAGGGCGGGCCAAGAGAATCTTGGCGATGGCGGCGGCGCGGGGTGGTGTTTCGCGGGTTTTGCACCGCGGCGCAGCGCGTGGCGGATTCGCGGGAATCCTGTTAACAAATGCGTTGCGGGCGAGGCTGGCATGACCCAAACACCTCCGCTCGACCCACCGCCTCCGTACCGCATGGCATTCAACCTCCAGAAAGTCCTCCGCGCGCTGCTGTTTGCCTCGAGCGGTCCGCTCACGATCAAGGAAATCCAGGACACCCTGACCCGCTTCCATGCGCAGGAGGCCGAGCTCCTGGCCAAGCTGAAGTCGGCGGCCCCGGCGAGCGAACCGGCGGCGGAAGTTCCCGTGGCGGAGACTGTCGCGGGCGAACCTGTGGCGGTGGTCGAAGGTGTGCCGGTGGTGGAAGGCGCCCCGGACGCGGGCCTGCCGACGGTGCCCGATCCCGCAGCGGAACTGCCGCTCGGCCTCACGTCGGCCGAGACCGATCCCGAGTTTTATCAGGAAGTGCCGTCGTTGATCACGGCCACCCAGATTCGCGAGGCGATGGACGCCATCGCGGTCGAGCTGCGCGAGCGCGACGAGGTGTACTACCTCATCGACGGCAGCAACGGCTACCGGCTCGTCACCAACCCGAAGGCGGCCCGCTGGGTGCGTCTCCTGCGCGACGAGCCGCCGCCGGTGCGCCTCAGCCAGGCGGCGTTGGAGACCCTCGCGGTGATCGCCTACCGCCAGCCCGTCACGCGCGGCGAGATCGAGACGATCCGCGGCGTGTCGGCCGAGGCCGGCGTGAACAAGCTGCTCGAACGCGGGTTGATCTACGTGGCCGGCCGCGCGGAGCTGCCGGGCCGCCCGATCCAGTTCGGCACGACGGATGAGTTTCTCGAGTTCGTGGGCATCAAGTCGCTCGCGGAGCTGCCCGCCTCCGACGTGCTCTCGAACCGGCAGATCGACGACTGGCTGAAGCAGTCGGAGAACCCGGCGCACATGGGCGACAAGGACATGGGCCTCCAGACCGAGGAACTGCCACTCGATCCGCCCGAGGAGGAAGTTGAGCCCGCCCCGGCGTAGCCGGCGTCCGCTGAGCCCGCGGAAAGCGCCGCTCTGGAGGATCCCACTGTCGAGCCGCCCGCCCCCGAATCGCCGACCCCGCCTGCGAGTTGAACACTTTCCCTGCATGAACATCGACGATTGCCGCAAGCAGATCGACACTCTCGACCGCCAGATCGTCGAGGCGCTCAACCAGCGCCTGTCGCTGGCCTCCCAGATCGGGCGCATCAAACGCGAGCTCGGCGGCCCGATCTACGTCGCGGAGCGCGAGGAGCAGGTTTTCCGCAAAGTCGCCGAGCAGAACGGCGGACCGATCAAGGAGCCGGCCCTGCGCGCGATCTACCGCGAGATCATGTCGGCGGCCATCGCCCTCGAGCAGCCGCTGAAGATCGCCTACCTCGGCCCCGAGGCGACCAACAGCCACCAGGCCGCGCTCCAGAAGTTCGGCGCGAGCGTCGAGTACCAGCCGATGGCGACGTTCCCCGACATCTTCGCCGCGGTCGACAAGGGCGAGGCCGACTACGGGGTGATCCCGGTCGAGAACTCCACCGACGGCGCCGTGCGCGATGCGCTCGATCTCTTCGTCGAGACCGACCTCAAGATCGTCGCGCAGAGCTATCTCGAGATCGCCTACTGCCTGATCTCGGCCGAGCCGCTCGAGAAGGTCACCAAGGTCTACTCGAAGGATCAGGCGCTCGCGCAGTGCCGCAACTGGTTGCAGCGCCACGCGCCCAACGCCCAGCCCTGCGACGCGCCGAGCACCGCGCGCGCCGTGCAGATCGCCAAGTGCGAGCCCGGCGCCGCCGCCGTGGCCAACGAGCTCGCCGCTGCGCATTATCAGGTGCCGATCCTCGCCCGCGACATCGAGGACGTGCGCGGCAACACCACGCGGTTCTTCGTCATCGGTCGCCAGCCTTCCGGTACAGCCGGCCCCGGCCGCGACGTGAGCACCTTCATCATCTCGCTGGGCGACGAGGCGTCGCGCTCGGGCTCGTTGCTGCGCATGCTCACGCCGTTCTCCGAGCGCGGGCTCAACCTCACGAAGGTCGAATCGCGGCCGACGAAGCGCCGCGCCTGGGACTACTACTTCTTCATCGATGTCGCCGGCCACTACGACGACCCGAAGATGCGCGAGGCGGTCGTGGAGCTGAAGAAGTTCTGCCCGCTCGTGAAGTGGCTCGGCAGCTACCCGCTCGTCACACCCTGAGGAAGGCGGACGGGAAGGAGGGAGCGCGGGATGGCGAGCGGGGGCGAGTCGAGGCACGCGACAGGTTCACTCCTCGGAGCGCCCGCTCTTGCGGTGCAGGGCCTCAGCTGGGTGAGCGCGCTTGGGCCCCGCTCTGCGTTGCCCTGCCGCGCGAGCGGGTTCGCGCGGCACGCGAAGCGCGAGGAGGGGTCATGTCAACCAATAGTTGACATGAACGCCGGATGGGGTGCGTGGGTGCGGAGGAGGCCCTCGCGCGAACGGCGAAGCAGAGCGCTGTTCTTTCGAGTCGCTCCACACGGCGAGGGGTGATGGCGATGGCGGGGAAAACTGGTGACGCCGGCAGCTCGGTCTTGCGGCTGGGCGCGCCCCGGGCCGTGGGAGCGCGCCTCCGGGGAGTTTGCCGCAGAGCGCGGCTGGGGTCGGGACGGGCGAAAATGGGGTGTCCACCCTGCGGCGGGCGCAAAGGCCCGTTAAAACCCGCCGCAGGCAAGCTTTGGGTTCAAGGACGAGTAAATTGCGGCCGATAGTTAAACCAACCCGCCCCACCATGTTGCACGCCAGGCATACCAGCGCTTTTCACGCCGAACTCCCCCGGCTCGCGTTGTGGCTGCAGATTGCCGGCGTACTGGCGAGTGTCATCGCGATACGGCTGGCGCGGGTCTGCCGGCGCGGCTGAAACGAATCCGGGGCTGCGGCGGAGGAGGGGATTGAACTCGGCGGGGCGGCGGCGCGATTCCGTGCTCAAGAACGTCCGCGGGCTGCCGAGTACTCGTGCGCACGCCCTGCGCTGCACCAACGAACCCACCCACATGAGTTCTTCCCGTTCGCTCTTCGCCTCACCGCAATTCAGGAAGTCGCGCCCGCCGCGGCGAAACCTGACGTCGCCGCGCCATCGTTAGGGCAGGACTCCCGCCCGGGATCGGCCGCGTGACAGCGCCCCTGCCGCCTTGCGGCCGTGCGCCCACCGCCGATCCCTCCGCTCCGTGTCCGCCATGAGTCCCGTGGAGAGCCGCGCCTCGGCCCAGCCGTTGGCGGTCGAAGTCCTCGACCGGCTGCTGATCGCGTTCTGCCCGCTCGGCCTGCTGGCCGTGGCGCTGAGTCTGCCGGTCAATGCCAGCGTTGGCAGCTACTGGGTTCCGGCGATTGATTGCGCGGCGTTGCTCGTCGGCCTGGCGGTCGCCCTGCTGCGGCGCCGGATCGGGGCCGTGTGGCGGATTGCGTTCTACTGCGGCTGCTTCGCCGTGGCGGCCGTGGCGGAAAGCATCCACTGGGGACTGGGTGGCAACGGCCTACTGCTCGCGTTTCTCGCGGTGCTGCTGGCGGCGACGGCGCGGAGCCGCCGCGTGCGTCTCGGGACCTACGGGTTCGTGGCCGGCGGACTTGGGCTGGCGGCGCTGGGACACGGGGCCGGCTGGCTGCCGGCGCACGGCTCCCCCGCGCACAACGCCGCGCCGGCGGCGTGGGCGAGCGCGCTTGCGGTGTTCGGCTTCGCCTGCGTTGTGGTGGTTTATTGGCGACACCTCGGCGTGCGTCTGCAGCACACCAACGACGAGCTGCGGGTCACCGAGGGCTATTTCCGCGCGATGTTCGAGATGGCCGGCGACGGCATCCTGCTCCTCCAGGACGGGCGCGTGATCGAGACCAACACCCAGGCGCAGATCCTCTTCGGCTACGATGCACGCGAGTTTCTCGGCCTGCCCGTGACGGCCATCAGCACCGAACGGCAGGCGAACGGCGCGAGCTCGCACGACGAGGGCCGCCGACTGCTCGCTGCCGCCGGGGAGCGCGCGCAACAATTCCGCTGGCAGCACCGCCGCAAGGACGGCCGCGTGTTCGAGGCCGAGGTTTCGCTCAGCAGCGCGCTGCACGGGGCGCGGCGCATCCATCTGGCGATTGTGCGCGACCTCACCGACTACCGGATCGTCGAGCGCGAGAACCGCCTGCTCGCCACCGCGCTCAACCACGCCGGCGAGGCCGTCGCGATCACCGACGCCACCGGTCGCATCGTGTACGTCAACCGCGCCTTCGAGGAGATCACCGGCTACAGCCGGCATGAGGTGCACGGGCAGAACCCGCGCCTGCTCAAGAGCGGCCGGCACGACGCGCTTTTCTACCGCGAACTCTGGACGACGATCGCCGCGGGCCGGGCGTGGCGCGGCCGGATCCAAAACCGCCGCAAGGACGGCAGCCTCTACACCGAGAACTCCTGCATCACCCCGCTGCGCGACGAGCGCGGCGAGACCACCCATTTCGTCGCCGTCAAACGTGACATCACCCACGAACTCGAGCTCGAGGAGCAGCTCGTGCAGTCGCGCAAGATGGAGGCGGTGGGCCGGCTCGCCGGCGGCATCGCGCACGACTTCAACAACATCCTCCAAGTCATCACCGGCAATGTCGCCATGGCGGCGATGGAAGCACCAGCCGGACACCCCGTGCACGCCTCCCTCGATGAAATCTCCCGGGCCAGTGAACGGGCGGTGAACCTCGTCCAGCAGTTGCTGGCGTTCAGCCGGCGCGAGGAGCTGCGGCTCCGCCCCGTGGAGCTGGGGTCGCTGGTCGTGGAGACGGCGCGCATGCTTCGCCGGCTCATCGGCGAGGACATCGCCCTCGAGCTTCCGCCGGCGCCGGGTCCGCTGCCCGTGCTCGGCGATCCGGGACGCATCGAGCAGGTGCTGCTCAATCTCTGCGTCAACGCCCGCGATGCGATGCCCGATGGCGGGCGGCTCACGATCGAGTCCGAGCTCGTCGACCTCGACGAGCAGTACTGCCGCGATCATCCCGAGGCCCGGCCCGGCCGGCATGTGGTCGTGGCGGTGTCCGACGACGGCTGCGGCATTCCGAAGGAGATCCAGCACCGCATCTTCGAGCCGTTCTTCTCGACCAAGGAGGTGGGCCGGGGCACCGGTCTCGGGCTCGCGACGGTCTACGCGATCGTCCGGCAACATGGCGGCTTCATCAATCTGTATTCGGAGATCGGTTTCGGGACGACCTTCCGGTTCTACCTGCCGGCGGCGCCCGAGGCCGCGGCGGCGGAAGCCGCGATCGCGACGCCCGCCCAGGCGCTGCTCCGCGGCGCCGGCGAGACGATTCTGCTCGCGGAGGACGACGAGCAGGTGCTCGCCATCGCCACCCGCGTGCTGGCGCAGGCCGGCTATCGGGTGCTCACCGCCCGCGACGGCGACGAGGCGCTCGCACTCCACGAGACGCACGCCGGGCCGATCCACTTGGCGATCCTCGATGTCGTGATGCCGCATCGCAACGGCCGGCAGACGCACGACGAGCTCCGCCGCCGCGATCCCGCGCTGCCTGTCCTCTTCGCCACCGGCTACAGCTATCACCATCTGCAGGACGGCCTGGTCGGCCAGCAGCTCGTGCTGCGAAAGCCGTTCACGCCCCGCGAGCTGCTCGGGCAGGTCCGCGCGGCGATGGACACGCGCCCCTCGGCCGAGCCCGCCGCAGAAACGACGGCGTGAAGCGACGCGTTGTTCCGCGGCCGGTCGGGACTGCGGTTGCGCGGGGCGGTTCCGTCGGGGCAGGGTTGAGCGGTTAGCGTCCTGAGTTTCTGCTCTCCGCGGTCAAGGTTTCCGATCAGGTGAGCACCGGCCGCGGTCGACGGAGCGTCCAACTCCTCCCTCGACACGATCGGTCCTGCGACCGAGGCTGTTCCCGTCGATGACCCAACGCAAAACCGCTGATTCTGTCGCCGTGCGCGGCCTGATCCGGGCCACGTTGCCCGAGGCGCAGCGGGGCGCGGCGAACCCGGTTATCTTCGGCGCGGGCGGGACGCTCGACAGCCTCGGTCTGGTGAATTTTCTCGCCGATCTCGAGTACCGGCTGGCCGGGGAGTTCGGCCGCGAGGTGGTGCTCGCGAGCGAACGGGCGATGAGCCGCAGCCGCTCGCCGTTCCGCGATGTGGAGGCGCTGACGGCGTATGTCGTCGAACTGTTGGCCGAATGAAAACCGCGCGCATCATCCTCCTCACCGGCACGAGCCGCGGCATCGGTCGCGGACTCGCGGAGTATTTTCTTTCGGCGGGCGACCGCGTGTGCGGGTGCAGCCGCGGCGCGGCGACGCTCAAACATCGGCGTTACGAGCACTGGGAGCTCGAGGTGGCGGACGAGAGCGCGGTGGTGGCGATGGTGCGCGAGGTCGTGCGCCGTCACGGCCGGATCGATGCGCTGCTGAACAATGCGGGCATCGCCGCGATGAACCACGCGTTGCTCACCCCGGCCGCGACCGCGCAGCGGATCATGGCGACGAATTTCCACGGGACTTTTCTTTTCTGTCGCGAGGCCGCCAAGGCGATGGTGCGCCGCAAGACCGGCCGGATCGTGAACTTCTCGACGGTGGCGACGCCGCTGCAGCTCGAAGGCGAGGCGGTCTACGCCGCGAGCAAGGCGGCGGTGGAGTCGTTCACCCGGGTGCTTGCGCGCGAGCTCGGTGCGACCGGCGTGACGGTGAACGCCGTGGGGCCGACGCCGGTGCTGACGGATCTGATCAAGAACGTGCCGGCGGCGAAGCTGGAGGCGTTGCTCGCGCGCCAGGCGATCCGGCGCTTCGGCACCGTGGCCGACGTGGCGAACACGGTGGAGTTCTTCCTCGCGCCCGAGAGCGGCTTTGTGACCGGCCAGGTGCTGTATCTCGGCGGCGTGAGCGGCTGAGCGGTGGACGGTGGACGGTGGACAGTGGACGGTGGACAGTGGACGGTGGACGGTGGAGACCGGAAACCGGAGACCGGACACCGGAGACCGGATGTCGGAGACGGACGACAGGAGGTAACATAGGTCCTTCCGATGGTGGGTCGGGCTTTACGCCCGACATCCGGTGACGGATGGGGTCGGCCTGCGGCCTCCTTCGCCGCGTTTCCCTCCGCGTACCATGCGGCGTTCCAGCCGGTACGCGGCAGATACTGGAACGCCTTCCTCGCGCTGCGCGCTACGGTACCAAGGAGCATCTCTCGCTTCTGCTGCGCAGAAGCTGGCGAGGCGGCCGCGTTCCTCGCTGCGCTGCGGTACGCGGCCGACCATTCGACACTCGACTGAAACCTCCCGCCTGGGCGATAACCGCAGGCGTTTTCCTGCCATGTCCGCCGCCGAAACCCTTAGTCCCGAACTTCTGCTCACCCTCGTCGAACGTCGGAGCGTGCGCCACCTGTGGATCGACGGTGACGGCGCGCGCACCTGGCTGGAGTTCGGTCGGGCGGTGCGGAGTGCGCACGACGCTCTGGCTGCGGCCGGCGTGGGTGCCGGAGAATTGGTGACAGTGCCCGGCGAGGCGACGTGGGAGGCGCTGGCGTGGCTGTTCGGCGCGGCGCTGGCCGGCGCGGTCGTGGCACCGTTGCGCGCGGAGCGCGAGGCGGAGCTGGCGACCTGGCGGTTGCAGGCGGCGCCGCAATGGCGCGTGCGCGCCGGGGTGGTCGAGCGGCTCGAGGCGGTGGAGCCGGCGCCCGCGGCGGCGCGCCTGCTCGCCCCGTTGCGCGCGGCTGGTCGGCCGGGGCTGATCCTCGCCACCGGCGGCACGACCGGCACGCCGAAGCTGGTGTTGCACGATCTGGCGGCGTTGCTGGCGACGGTGCCGGTGAAGCAGAGTGTGGCGCGCCGGATCATGCCGCTGATGCGTTTCGACCACATCGGCGGGCTCGACATGGCGTGGCGCGCGCTCGGCAGCGGTCACGTGCTCGTGGCGCCGCCGGCGGACCCCACGCCCGAGGCGGTGGCGATGACGATCGAGCGGCACGGCGTGGAGGTCATGCCGGCAACCCCCAGTTTCCTGAACCTGCTGCTCGCGGCGGAGGTGCACCGTCGCCACACGCTCAGCTCGCTGCGGATCGTGCCGTACGGCGCGGAGCCGATGCCGGTGGGCCTGCTGGCGCGGCTGCGCTCGGCGTTGCCGAAGGTGGAGTTCGTGCAGCGTTTCGGTACGAGCGAGACGGGCGCCTTGCCCGTGTCCGAGTCGGGTGCGGGCCTGGTGCTCGGCGACGATACCGCGGGTTTCCAATGGAAGATCGTCGACCATGAATTGTGGGTACGCAGCCCGGCGCGTGCGCTCGGCTACCTCACCGGCGAGGCCGGCGGCCTCGCGGCCGACGGGTGGTTCCACACCGGCGACCTGGCGGAGCGGCTGCCCGACGGCTCGCTGCGCGTGCTGGGGCGCCGCGAGGAGCTGATCAACGTGGGCGGCGAGAAGGTCCTGCCCGCCGAGGTCGAGGGCGTGCTGCAGGCGCATCCCGAAGTGGCCGACTGCCGCGTGTATCCGGAGCGCAATGCGCTGCTGGGCCAGGTGGTCGCCGCCGAGGTGGTGTGGCGCGGCGCGGAGACCGACCCGCTGGCGGTGAAGAAGCGGCTGCACGAGTTCGCGGCCGGGCGGCTCGCCCGCCACCAGCTGCCCGCACAGGTGCGGCTCGTGGCCGCCGTGGAGGCCACCCGCCACCTTAAGAAGAACCGCAGCCTTTCCTCCGCATGAAACAACTCGTCATCCTCGGGGCCGGCGGCTTCGGGCGCGAGGTGCTCGACTGGGCCTGCCAGTCGGAGGCCCTCGGCCGCGACTGGATCGTGAAGGGTTTTCTCGATGACAACCCGCGGGCGCTGGACGCCTGCGACGTGGACGCGCCGCTGCTCGGCACGATCGCCGGGCATCAGCCGGCGGCGGACGAGGTGTTCGTGTGCGCGATGGGCCGGATTGCGGCGAAGCGGCGCTGCGTGGAGACGATTCGCGGGCGCGGCGGGGTGTTTGCGCGGGTGATCCACCGCACGGCCGTGGTCGGCTCCGGGGTGGTGCTGGGCGAGGGCGTGATCCTGTGCCCGGGCAGCATCGTGGCCGCGCGGGCGCGGCTCGGGAATTTCGTCGCGGTGAACCTGCACTCCTCCGTGGCGCACGACGCGGTCGTGGGCGACTGGAGCCAGTTGCACTGCCACGTGGACGTGACCGGCGGCGTGGTGCTGGGCGAGGGTGTGCTGGTGGGCAGCCACGCCTCGATCCTGCCCGGCGTGCGCGTGGGCGACGGCGCGATCGTGGGCGCCGGGGCGACGGTCATGCGCGACGTGCCGGCCGGGACCACGGCGTTCGGAGCGCCCGCCCGGGTGCTCGATGCGAAGGAGGCGAATCATGGCTGAACAATCCGTTCGTTGGTGGCGGCGCTGGTCGCTGTTGGCGCCGCTGGGCGTGCTGCTGGTGGCGGCCGTGCTCCAGGGCTTCGACGTCTTCCGCGAGGTGCCCAAGCCGAAGGCCCCTCACTTGGCGGCGGCGGTGCCGGACTGGGTGCCGGGCTGGCGGGCGCGCGAGGTGCCGCTGGGAATGACGGAGTCGGTGAAGAACGCGGTGGTGAAGACGCTCAATTACGACGACATCGTCTATCGCGAGTACACGCGGGGCGGGGTGGTCGTGGGCGTGTATGCGGCCTATTGGGGCGCCGGGAAAATGCCGACGCGCCTCGTGGTCTCGCACACGCCGGACCGCTGTTGGACGGAGAACGGCTGGACCTGCGACGAAATGCGTTTCCGCCAGAACGTCGGTCTCGCGGGCAAGTTGTGGCAACCGGTGGAATGGCGGCGGTTCATCCCGCCGGACCGCGGCCTGCCCACCTACGTCTACTACTGGCATCTGGTCGACGGCCGGGTGCTCGACCAAGGGGCGCGTTTCAATGCGATCCCGCATCCGCTGTATTGGTGGCGCGACGCGGTGGCGCAGGCGCTGCGGGGCAGTCGCGAGCAGTATTTCATTCGGGTGACCTCCAACGTCCCGATCGAGCGCTTCTGGGAGGACCCCGGTTTCGCGAAGGTGCTGCGCGGGCTCGAGAGCCTCGGGCTCGGGGCGGAGCCGGCGCCGCAAGCGGCGGCCGTGCCGTGACACCATCCGTGGCCAGTCGGACGAGGGGTGACGGGACGAGTCGCAAAAGCCTGAACGCCGAGCCGAACCTGCGGCCGGTGGCGCGTTCACTGTCGTTCATGGGCTGCCCGGCGGTCCTCGCTCGACGCTCGTCGCCCGGCCGCATCGTGGGCTGTGCCCGAGTCTTGTGTTCGCGGACCGGACGCGCCATTAAAGGGCGCGCCTCCCAATCCGATAGCCACTTCGCGCGCGCCGCCCGTCGCGCCTGATCGCAGGCTCCGCAGCCCCCACCACGATGTCCGCTCCGATTCCCAACACCGGCTCCGCCGCTGTCGCTTCGCTCGCCCGCGAGCGGCTCGGTGGTCTGCTGCGTGGTGTGCTCGAATGCGCCGATCGTTGGATCGGGCGGCGGGCGTACCTCCGGTTCACGGCGTTGGCGCTGGTCTACGGCCTGGAGCTGGCGACGGCGTTCTGGCTCGCCTACGAACTGCGGTGGGATTTTGCGGTGCCCGAAAGCTTTGCCGACCAGCGGCTGCAGCTGCTGGTGGTGGTCGTGCTGTGCAAGGTGCTTCTGCTGCAATCGTTCGGCCAGTTCCGCTCGATGCTGAGCTACTTCGGCCTCGCCGACTTCAGCGGGGTGGTGCTCGCGATGAGCGGCAGCTCGGTGCTGATGCTCGCGCTCTGGTTCTTCGCGGCGCCGAACGCCTCCCCGCCGCGCGGTGTGATCCTGATGGATTTCGTGCTGAGCGTGACGCTGGTGTGTTCGTTCCGCCTGTTTCTGCGCATCCTGCGCACGTGGACCACGACCGGCGAAATCCGTCCCGGACTGGCCGAACGCCGTATCGCGATCGTGGGCGCGGGCGATGTGGGTGAGGCGCTGGCCAAGGAGCTGCTCGCCCGCCGCGGCGGCGGGCTGCGCCCGGTGCTGTTCCTCGACGACGATCCGTTGAAGATCGGGCGGAGCATCCACGGCCTGCCGGTGTTCGGCCCGATCGTGAAGCTGGTCGAAATCGCGCCCGAGTTGCACCTGCAGGAATTGGTCGTGGCGATGCCCTCGGCCGGCCCGAAGCTCGTCCAGGAGATCGTGGGCCTCGGCCGGCAGGTGGGGCTGAGCGCGCAGATCGTGCCGTCGGTCACGCAGCTGGCCTCGGGCCAGGTGAAGGTCGACCGCACCCGCCCGGTGGCGATCGAGGACTTGCTCGGTCGTGACCCGGTGGAACTGGATTCCGATGGCATCGGCCGGCTGTTGCAGGACCGGGTGGTGCTGGTGACGGGCGCGGGTGGGAGCATCGGCAGCGAGTTGTGCCGGCAGATCCTCGCGCGCGGCCCGCGGGCGCTGTTGATGGTTGAACAGACCGAAATTG
>JAHFTC010000149.1 GCA_023269585.1 Opitutaceae bacterium | reverse complement strand
CACCCGTACGATTTCCGCTTCCTGCGCTACCTCTTCGCCGGCGCCGAGAAGGTGCAGGAGGCCACCGCCGCCCTCTACGCCCAGCGCTTCGGTGTCCGGATTCTGGAGTGCTACGGCGCCACCGAGTGCAGCCCCGGCATCGCCGTCAACGTCCCGCTCGCCCCCAAGGCCGGCACCGCCGGCAAGCTCATCCCCGGCATGGCGGTCCGCCTCGAACCCGTCGAGGGCGTGCCCGAGGGCGGCCGCCTCTTCGTCCGCGGCCCCAACGTGATGAAGGGCTACCTCAATCCCGAGCCCAACGCGAAGTTCCGCGCGCTCGACGGCTGGTACGACACCGGCGACATCGTCACGATCGACGCCGAGAACTTCATCCGTATCCAGGGACGCCTGAAACGGTTCGCCAAGATCAGCGGCGAGATGATCAGCCTCGGCGCCGTGGAGGACGCCCTCGCCGGGGCGTTCCCCCAGTACGGCCTGCGCTGCGCCGTCGCGATCGTCGCCCGGCCCGACGAGGACAAGGGCGAGCGCCTGCTCGCCGCCACCAACGAGCCGCGGCTCACCCTCGAGGCCATCCGCACCGTGCTCCGCGAGAAGGGCATCCCGAACATCGCCATGCCCCGGGAGCTCAAGGTCGTGCCCGCCATCCCGAAGCTCGGCACCGGCAAGACCGACCACCGCGCGCTGGAGAAATCGCTCTGACGCCGGGCCCGCCCCTTCCGCGGCAAATCCGCCTCGACTCCGCCCGCCGCTTTCCGAGCATCGCGGCCGTGTCTGTCCCCACCGACATCCCCACCCCGGTGCCGAGCGATGAGGAACGCTGCCGTGCCCTCGCCGACCTCTCCCCGGACATCCTCAGCATCTTCGACCTGCAGGGCCGCCTGGTCTACTCCTCCGCGGCTGTGTCTCGGGTCCACGGTTACAACGTCGACGAGCTGATCGGGCGGTCCACCTTCGATCACATCCACCCCGAGGACCGCGCGAACGTCGAGGCGGCGTTCGCGGCCGTCATCGCCCACCCGGACCGCCAGGGGCTCGTCCGCTACCGCTACCGCAACGCCGACGGTTCCTACACCTGGATGGAGGCCACCGGCCGCAACGAGGTCGCCAACCCGGCGCTCGGCGGGATCATCGCGATCTCCCGCGACATCTCCGCCCAGTTCGCCGCCGAGCAGGCGCTGCGCGAGGCTGAGCGCCGCTTCCGGATGCTGTTCGCCGCGAACCCGCAGCCGATGACGATCTTCGATCTCGAGACCCTGCAGTTCCTCGAGGCCAACGAGACCGCGCTCGCGCTCTACGGGTACGCCCGCGAGGAGTTCCTCGGCCTGCGCAGCAGCGCGATCCGCCCGGAGGAGGACCTGCCGCGTTTCGAACGCGTGCTCGAGCAACTCCGCGACGACCGCCGCACCGGCCAGGTCGAGCACCGCGCCCGCCACCGCACCAAGGACGGCCGCATCGTCGACGTCGTGGCTCTCGTCCGCCGCCTCGACTGGGTCGGGCGCCCGGCCTGCCTCGTGCTCATCCAGGACGTCACCGAACAGCTGCGACTCCAGACCAAGCTCCAGCAGACCCAGAAGCTCGAGAGCCTCGGGCTGCTCGCCGGCGGGATCGCCCACGACTTCAACAACCTGCTCACCGCCATCCTCGGCCAGTCCTCGATGGTCGCGCAGGACCTGCCGGACGACTCCCCGGCCCGCGCCAACGTGCTCCTGATCCAGGAGTCCGCCGTGCGCGCCGCGGACCTGTGCCGCCAGATGCTCGCCTACTCCGGCCGCGGCCGTTTCCTGATCCGCGCGATCGATCTGAGCGCGCTGCTCCGCTCCACCGTCGAGCTCCTCAAGGTCACGCTGCGCCACACGACCGTGCTCCACCTCGACCTCGCCGCCGACCTGCCCGCCGTCGAAGGCGATCCCTCCCAGCTCCAGCAGGTCGCGATGAACCTCGTGCTCAACGCCGCCGACGCGATCGGCGAGCAGGGCGGCGCCATCCACCTCGCGACCCGCCTCGAACACGCCGACCGCGCCCTGCTGGAGACGATGTACCTCGCGCCGGATCTTCCGCCGGGCGACTACGTCCGGCTCGAGGTCGTGGATACCGGCTGCGGCATGTCGCCCGAGGTGCTTGCCCGGGTCTTCGATCCGTTCTTCACCACGAAGTTCACCGGTCGCGGCCTGGGGCTGGCGGCGGTGCTCGGCATCGTCCGCGGCCACCGCGGCGCCATCCGCGTGGGGAGCACCCCGGGGGTCGGCACCGCATTCACGCTGCTCTTCCCCGTCGCGCCCCGGCCGGCGTCCCCCCTCCCGTCCCCGGCCCGGAGCGCCGGGCCCGCGCCGGTCCAGCCGGAACGCACGATCCTCGTCGTGGACGACGACGAGAGCGTGCGCCGGACAGTGAAGGCGATGCTTCAGCGGCACGGCATGCGCACGCTGTTCGCGGAGGACGGGCTCACCGGGGTGGAACTCTTCGCCGCGCGCCACCAGGAGATCGATGCAGTGCTGCTCGACCTCACGATGCCGCGCCTCGACGGCACGGGCGCGTTGCGCCGCATGCTCGAGATCCAGCCCGACGCGCGGATCCTGCTGATGAGCGGGTTCGACGAGGCCGCCGAGAGCGAGCGCTACGGCCAGCTCGGGCAGGCCGGTTTCGTGCAGAAGCCGTTCACCATGCAGGCGCTCGTCGACAAACTCGTCCGCGCCTGCGCCCCGCCGGTCACTGGACGTTGAAAAGCAACGTCGGGGCGGCGGCGCCGGCCGCGCCGACGAACGTCGCGCTGATGGAGCCGAGCGGCAGGATCACGATGCCCTTGGTGCGGCCGGAAAGCAGCCGGCCCATGACCGCCTCGGAGAGCGTCACGTAGGTGCACGCACCGGGCCGGTCGGCGAGCTCGGTGTCGATGATCATCTGCGTATTAAAAACCTCCTCATACGGCCGCCCCTGCCGCAGCGAGTCGCTGGTGACCGTCCGCCCGTCCCACTGCGGATCGCCGGCGAGGATCTCGACCACGCGCACCATGCCGAAGTCCTTCGTGCGCTCAGCGCGGCGCTGCACGGACTGCGTGGTCAGCGCAAGCAGCGCCGGACCGGGCGCCGGCGCGCGGCCGGCCCACGCCGCGAAATCCCACCGCAGGAGCGTGCACAACGTGCCGTTCACCGCGACCAGGCCGCGCGTGGTCGCGCCCTCGGGCTCGACCACCGACCAGTCGGCGAGGTTGGCGTCGGGTTCGGCGCGGTCGATCGTGGCCGCCTGCGCGACAGCCAGGCGTTGCGCAAAGGACTCGGGCTTCGGCTGCGCCGGATGGTACGGCACGCCGCCGCCGAGGTCCGGCGGCGTCTGCGCGGCGTCGACCACCTCGACCTGGTAATGGTCGAGGTCGACCCCGTAGCAGCCAAGGCCCCAGTCCATCAACGCCAGCTGCGCGTAAACCCGGTCGCCAGGGCGGGCGTCGAAATCCCGCGTGGTCATGCTGATCGTGTACCACACTCCCGCCTCCGGTAGATCAAACTCTAGGAGGTTGCCGTGGAAGTCGGTCGTGCGCCGGGTGTTCACGTGCAGGTTGACACGCTTGCAGGGCGAAGTCGTGCGGACCCGCGCCTCGACACGCAACTCGGTGCCCGGCTGCGCCAGTTGCGCGAGGTCGAGGGTCGCGGTGATGTCGCGCTTGATCAGCGCCCACCAGATGCCGCGGCGGTCCCGGGTGGCGTCGACCCGCAACTCGGCCACGCCGTCGCGCGGGCGCAGGTCGACCGTCGCGGCACCGTCGCCGGTGAAGAAATCCCAGTCGGCCAGCCCCGCCGGGTCGCGGGTGATCGTCGCGGCGTCGAAATCGTCGCGAAACTTTGCCGACAACACCGGCGCCGCCAGCAACGCGCCGGCGAAAAGGACGGGGACAAGGGAACGGAGGGAGCGCATGGTCGGGCGCGATGGACGGGGTATTGGAGCGGGGAGAACGAAGAGGCGGCCGACGGTTTTCATGCGCCGCACGGTCGCCGCGCTCAACGGCATTCCGCGCCCGCACCGCTTCGCCGCATTATCCCCGGGTGCAGAAGGCCGCGGGCGGCAGCGCATCGGCGCCGCGCCACCTGCGCGACCGTCCGGCTCTGCCCCCCGCAAACCCCGTTTGACAGCGTTTGCCCCCGGCCGAAGAGTCGCCGCCGTGAGTCCAGAGGCCAACCGCGACAAATTCCGCTCCTTCCTCGCCGCCCGAGGGCTGCGCCTGACCAACCAGCGCACCGCCATCCTCGATGCCGCCCAGGCCCAGACCGAGCATTTCACCGCCGAGGGCCTGCTCACCGCCGCGCGCGCCATCGACGACTCCGTCTCCCGCGCGACCGTTTACCGCTCGCTGCCCATCCTCACCGAGTGCGGCCTGCTGCGCGAGGTCGACGTCGGCACCGGCAACAAGTTCTACGTCGCCAACCGCGACACCGCCCCGACCCAGCACGCGCAGGTCCTCTGCCTCGACTGCGACCGGATCTTCGAGATCAGCGCGCCCTTCATGGAGTGGTACGGCACCTCCGTCGCCTCCAAGCTCGGGCTCGAACCCGTCAGCCAGCGCCTTCAGGTTCACGCCCGCTGCCCCGAGTTCCAGAAAACGGGCACGTGCAAGCACCGCAGCGCCTAATGGCGCAAATCCCAATGCCCAAGTGCCAAACTCCAAACCGGAGATAGCACCCGGAGCGGCGTTCCATCGCACCCGTCCTGCCGCGCAGCGGTCTCGGCGACCCGAAACCCGAAACGCGAAACCCGAAACCCATTTCCTCCCATGCCCGCCCTCAACTACGAACCCGTCGTCTTCCTGCCGCAGCACGGTGTGCTTCCGCCGCTCTCCGCCATCCAGCAGGAGATCCTCGCCCTCAAGCGCGAACGCAACGCCGTCATCCTCGCGCACAACTACCAGGTCGAGGAGATCCAACGCGTGGCCGACTACGTGGGCGACTCGCTCGGGCTCTCCTACCAGGCCGCGCAGTCGCAGGCCGACGTGATCGTCTTCTGCGGCGTGCACTTCATGGCCGAGACGGCCAAGATCCTCAACCCGTCCAAGCCCGTCATCCTGCCCGACCTCGAGGCCGGTTGCTCGCTCTCCGATTCCTGCCCGGCCGAGCAGCTCGCCGCCTACAAGGCCGCCAACCCCGGCCTCTACGTCGTCGCCTACATCAACTGCTCGGCGGCGGTAAAGGAACTGAGCGACGTCATCTGCACGAGCGGCAACGCCGTGAAGATCGTCGAGCGCATCCCGGCCGACCGCGAGATCCTCTTCGTGCCCGACCAGAACCTCGGCGCCTGGGTCATGAAAAAGACCGGACGCAAGATGCGCCTCTGGGCCGGCAGCTGCTACGCCCACGTGCTCTTCACCGTGCAGGCCCTCGAGAAGGTGAAGCTCCAGTTCCCCGGCGCGCCCGTCGTCGCCCACCCCGAGTGCGTCGAGGCCGTGCGTGATCTCGCCGACGAAGTATGCAGCACCGAGCTGATGGTGAAGTACGCCAAACAGTCGCCGGCCGACCGCATCATCGTCGTGACCGAGTCCGGCATGCTCCACCGCCTCCGCCGCGAGGTGCCCGACAAGACCTTCATCGCCGGCCCCACCGACACCTGCGCCTGCAACGACTGCAAGTACATGAAGCTGAATACGGTTGAGAAGCTCCGCGACGCGCTGAAGACGCTTTCGCCGCAGATCCACCTCTCCGCCGAGACGATCGCCCGCGCCCACGCTCCGATCCAGCGCATGCTCGACTGGAGCAAGTGACTCGAGCCGGTCTCCGACCGGCCACCAAAGACTCCCCCGGCACCCCAGCCCGAAGCCAGCGCGACCGGCTCGGAAACCGGTTCGACGGTTCACCGCCGCCAGTCGACCGCGCCGATGTCGGTTCCCTCACCTTCGGGGATGTCGAAGATCACCCCGACATCGACCGTCTTGCCGGCGGGGATCCGCACCCGCACGAGATTGTCCCCCTGCGCATTCGTCAGCCGCATCGAAAGAAACCGGCGCCCCTCGGTGTTCGCGCAGACGAACATCTCGCGGTTCACCTCGACCATCTGGGCCGATTCGTTGGCGACCATCACGAAAACCGTCGCCCGCCCCGCCGGCCGGACGCTCAGGATCGAAACCGCGTTCCCCGAAGAGGGCTGCGCCGCCGGCCGTTTCCGGACCGTCCGCGGCGCTGGCGCCTCCGCGACCTGGGCTGCGCGCTCCGCCGCCGCGCTGCGTTCGGCCTCCGCGGCCTCGTGATCGTACGGATACTGAGGCTGCAACGCCTCGGGCAGCTGCCGCTTGTCGATTTGCAGAATGCCGTCGGCCGTGCGGACGGTGACATGGGTCGCATTCTGGGACAGCACCTTGACCACGGTCACCGCGCGCCCGTCGCCGAGTTGCCAAGTTTGCGGCTCGGCCCCGAAGGCCGCCGCGGCCGCGACGAACAACGCCGCCACCAGGATACGTTTCATGCCGCCACGTTGGTTCCACGCACCCCGACCGGCAACGGTCGATTTCCCCGCCCGCCGCCCCGGAACCATTTTCAGCATTTTTCGCGAGAAGGGCGAATCCGGGAAACGGCCAAAGCGAATCCGCTCGCGCCACCGGTCCGCGCCCGTCCCTCGACACTCCTCCCTCGTCAGAATTCAGACTCACACCACCGGACCGCCGGCGGCGATCTCGTCGCGCACCGCGAGCACCGCCGCCGCAAGCGCCCGCCAGTCCGCCTCGGTCGTCTCCGGCCCGGCACTGAAGCGGAGCGCGCGGCGCGTCTCCGCCGGCGCAAACCCGAGCGCAGCCAGCACCGCGGAGCCGTGGCCCTGCGCGGCCGCACACGCCGCCGTGGTCGACACCGAAAAGCCACGACGGTCGAGCTTCGGAATCCAGCGGGTGCTCTCGCCCGCCGGCAGCACGGCCAGCGAGGTGTTCCACAGCCGCGGCGCTTCCGCGCCCGCAAAACGCACCCCCGGCAGCGCAGCCTGCAGGTCCGCTTCGAAACAGTCGCGCCAGCCCGCCCGGCCCACGACGTCGCCCGCGGCCAGCTCCGCCTCGGCCTCGGCCAACGCGGCCGTCAGCGCCGCCAGGGCCGGCCAATCCTCGGTGCCAGCCCGGCGCCCGCCCTGCTGCCCACCGCCGCGTTGGGCAGCGAAGCCCCGCGCCGCGGGGCCATCGGGCAGGAGGAGAAAACCGGCGCCTTTCGGCCCGCCAAATTTGTGCGCCGAAGCGAAGAGAAAATCCGCCGCCCCCAGGCCCGCCGCGGGCAACCGACCCAGCCATTGCACGGCGTCGCAGACGTACGGTACGCCGGCCGCGCGGCAGTCCGCGGCGATCTCGCGCCAGGGCTGCAGCACCCCGGTCTCGTTGTTCGCGGCCATCACCGCCACCGCGGCCACTCCGCCGGAGGCAAGGCGGGCGCCGAGCGCGGCGCGGTCGACGACTCCCGCCCGGTCGGCCGGCAGCAGCTCGACGCGCCCCGGAAAATGATGCGTCGCCGCCGCGCGGACACAGGAATGCTCCGTCGGTCCGAGAAGCAGCGCCCCCGCCGGGGCGGTCGCCGCGAGGTGCGCGAGGATCGCGTTGGCCGCCTCCGTGGCGCCCGAGGTGAGGACCAGCCGCGCCTCGGCCGCCCCGAGCAGCGTCGCCAGCCGGCCGCGCTCGCGGTCGATCAGCGCCCGCACCCGCGCCGCCGCCCGGTAGGCGCCGCCCGGGTTGGCCCAGTCAGTGTCGTTGGCCTCCAACCACGCAGCGCGCGCCGCGGGCCGGAGCGGCGCGGTGGCGTTGTGGTCGAAGTGCGGCATGCCGACACCGTGCGAGGGAGGCGCTAGGGAATCAACCCTGCGCGAATCGGTTCAACCGTTCCGCTCCCGAGCCGATCCTTTCTGTATGAGCCAAGTGTTCGGAAGCATCGGTCGGAGTTGGCCCGCCGGCGAGTCCCGCCCGGCGACCCGGGAGCGCCTGCCGTTCCCCGCCCGGCCCGCGCTTCCCGACCTGCGGCCCGCCATCATCCGACTGCCGCACCCCCGCTTCCTGCCGAGCCGTTGAGGCGGCGCCGCCATCGGCCGCGCTCCTCTCGGTGATCGGTGCTCCCGGAAGCAGCCCCGCCTTCATCGGCGTGGTGCGACAGCCGGCATGATGCATTTTCTCGGACCAGTCGCTCGAAACGGGGCGGCAGGATTTGCGCCCTTCGCTGCGAGCAGGCCCACGCAGCCGTGCGAGGCAATGGCCCCACCCGGTTTGGCCGCTTCACGGCCCCGGCCCCCGCCTACTCCTGGTAAGGCGTGTACTCGGGCACGAGGCGCTTCATGGCGGCCTTGATCTCACCGCTCATGCCGCTGTCGGCCACGACTCGCAACGCCACCAGCCAGCCGTCGTCCTGCTCGCCCACGGCGTTCGGGACGGCCTTCAGCTTGAACACGCGCGGGTGGGTCGTGGGCTCGTGGGTCTCGTCCGTGTGCCGGAGTTCCTCGTACAGTTTTTCGCCGGGCCGCAGGCCCGTGATGCGCACCTCGATGTCGATGTCGGGCTTGAAGCCGCTGAGCTCGATCATCTGGCGCGCCATGTCGACGATCTTCACCGGCTTGCCCATATCGAGGATGAAGATCTCGCCGCCCTCCCCGAGCGTCGCAGTCTGCAGCACCAGCCCCACCGCCTCGGGAATGGTCATGAAATAGCGCGTCATCTCGCGGTGGGTCACCGTCACCGGCCCGCCCTGCGCGATCTGCCGGCGGAAAGTCGGGATCACGCTGCCGGAGGAGCCGAGCACGTTGCCGAACCGCACGGCGAGGAACCGCGTGCGGTTGCCCGGCGTGCGTTGGCGGGCCTGCAGCGCCTTCTCCGCGAGGCGCTTGCTGCACCCCATCACGCTCGTCGGGTTGATGGCCTTGTCGGTCGAGATCAGCACGAAGCGGGCGACGCCGAACTCGCTGGACAGTCGCGCGAGCTGCGCGGTGCCGAAGGTGTTGTTCTTGATCGCCTCGCAGGGCTGGCGCTCCATCAGCGGCACGTGCTTGTGCGCGGCGGCGTGGAACACGATCTCCGGTTTGTGCTTGGAGAAGACCGCCCGCATCGAATTCAGGTCGGTGATGTCGGCGATGAGCGGCACGATCGCCTTGCCGCCGGGGCCGGCGAGCAGCTCGTTCTCGATCTCGAAGAGAGCAATTTCGGTCTGTTCAAC
>JAHFTC010000045.1:14981-31693 GCA_023269585.1 Opitutaceae bacterium | reverse complement strand
TTCATGGAGGACGGGACGTTAAGGGTGAGGGTGCCGCCGGTCAGGTCGCCGCCGTCATCGAATTCGACGTAGCCAAGGTCGAACGCCGCATAGCGTTCACCGATGAGCCCGCCGGTCTGGGCCACCACGAGGGAGGCGGCGCCCATCGCGAACAGGAGAACGAACAGTTTAGGGAGTTTGTTAGTCATACGGCCGGAACGGTACCGAACCCCTCACGACGAACGCAATCCCGCCCGGACGGCTGGTAGTGCTAACAGTAGGTTGCCGTCAGCCGGCCAACTCCAGCGCCGGCTCGAAGGTCAGTCCGCTCCCCTGCTCCGTCGGGCCCGGCTCCCGCGCGCGGTCCATCCACGCGGCGAAGGCGATCATGGCGGCGTTGTCGCCGGTGTGGCGGGGCTCCGCGAGGTGCGTCGGCACCCCGCCACGACGGCCCACCTCCGCCAGCGCCGCCCGGAGTGCCCGGTTGTTGGAGACCCCCCCGGACAGCCCGACACTGCGATACTCGGCGGCCGCAAGGGCCTGCCCAGTCTTGCGCGCCAACGACTCCACCACGGCGGCCTGGTAGCTCGCGCAGAGGTCGTCCAGCCGCGCGTGCACCTCGGCGTCGCTCATCTTCTCGAGCGTGTAGCGCAGCGCGGTCTTGAGCCCGGAGTAGCTGAAGTCGAGCGAGCCGCGGGAATTGTTGCCGCGAGGGAACTCGAAGGCGTCGGCGCGGCCGTTGGCCGCGTGCCGCTCAACGAGCGGGCCGCCCGGATACCCGAGGCCGAGCAGCTTGGCGCCCTTGTCGAGCGCCTCGCCGGCGGCGTCGTCGAGCGTGGACGCGAGCACGGAGATGCGGCGTTGCTCGTCGATGCGCAGCAGCACCGTGTTGCCACCGGAGACCAGCAGTCCGAGGTGCGGTAGCAGCGCGGCCATACGCCCCTCAAACGCCGCCGGATCCTCCGCGTGCAGGGTGATGAACGGCGACCACGCGTGTCCGCGCAGGTGGTTGCCGCCGACCAGCGGCACGCCCCACTCCAGCGCCAACGCCTTCGCCACCGAAACCCCCATCGCCAGGCAGGCCGCCAGACCCGGTCCGCGGGTGACGGCGATCTGCGTGACGCGTCCGAGGTCGCTCGCCCCGGCGGCGACCTTCAGCAGCGGTGCGAAGTGCCGCAGATGCTCGCGACTGGCGAGATCGGGCACGACGCCTCCATAAGTCTGATGCAGGGCGATCTGGCTGTGCACCCACTCGCCGCGCAAACCGTGCGCGGGGTCGAAGAGCGCGAGGGCCGTCTCGTCGCAGGAACTTTCGATGCCGAGGATCATCGGGCGGCGGCGGGCGGGTTTTCCGCCGCGGTCGAAGGTCCGGAAAAGACCAACACGCCGCGCAGGGCATCCAGCGCCGCCTCAAGCTGCCGGTCGGCAATCGGTTCGAATTCGAAGCGCGCCTTGAACTCCTCCGCGGTGGCAAGATCGTCGCGCACCCGTTGGATGTTGAGCTTGCGGTCGTCCTCGGCCGACACCGGCAAGGCGACGTCGGGCTCGATGCCGCGCTCGTGGATGACCTGTCCGCCGGGAGTGAAATAACGCGCCGTGGTCAGCCGCAACGCCTCGCCGTCGGGGAGCTGGATGATCGTCTGCACCGAGCCTTTGCCGAAGGTCCGCTCGCCGATGACCACCGCGCGCCGCGTGTCGCGGAGAGCCCCGGTGACGATCTCGGCGGCACTCGCGCTGCCCGCATTGACCAGCACGGCCAGTGGATAGGTGCGTTTCCGCCCGGCGCCCCGGGCGCGCAGTTCGCTGCGGCTGGCGGCCTCGCGGCCCTGGGTGTAGACGACGAGTTCACCGGCGCGGAAGAAGGCGCTCAGCATCTCGACGGGCGCCGTGAGCAGGCCGCCCGGGTTGTTGCGCAGGTCGATCACCAGCGCACGGATCCCCTGCGCTTCGAGCGTCTCCAACGCCTCCTTGAACTCCCCCGCGGTGCGCTCGGTGAACTGCGTCACCTGGATGTAACCGATCTCCGGAGCCACCAGCGAAACCGAGCGAATCGTCTCCACCTTGATGATCTCGCGCACGAGCTCGAGTTCGAGGTTGCGCGCCGAGGTCCCGGTCGTGCGCTCCAGCCCGACGCGCACCGACGTCCCGGGTTTGCCCCGGAGCCGATCCACGGCATTGCGGAGCACCGGAGCCTCGAGGTCGCGGCCGTCCACCGCGACAATCCGGTCCCCGCGGAGAATGCCGGCGCGGTCGCCCGGAGTGCCCGCGATCGGCGCGATCACGACGACCCGGTCGTCGCGCAGCTCGATCTGGACGCCGATGCCACCGAACGCGCTCTTCAGATCATCCTGGACCTTGGCGGTCTCCTTGCGGTCGAGAAACTCGGAATGGGTGTCGAGCTTGGTGAGCATGCCCGACAGCGCACTGGTCGTCAGCTTCTCCGGAGACGCCGCCGCGGGATCCACATAACGGGCACCCACCGCCTCGATCACTTGGCGAAAGCGCCGCGTCTGCGCGGCCGTCTCCTCCTGCGCGAAGAGGTTCCAACGATCGCCCACCAGCAGCACCAGCAGCGCGGTGTTGCAGAGCAACAGCACGGTGAGGCCGACCTGGAGAATCCGTTTGAACATGCGCGCGACTCTGCAAGAAACCGCGACCTAGTCCAATGTTTCCACCGCCCGCCCAAGACGCCGCCGAGGATGCCCGTTTCCACGCCGTGTTCCGGGCGAAAACCGGCGACCGGCCGGCGACCTTCGCGGAGTTCATGGACCTCGCGCTCTATCATCCTGAGCTGGGCTACTACCGGCGCGCCCGGCAACGGGTGGGGCTCACGCCGGCCGCGGATTTCTACACGGCGACGAGCACCGGGACCGTCTTTGGCGAACTCATCGCCGCGGCCGCGGAGAAACTGCTGCATCCGGCGGCGGCGCGCGACCACACCTTCGTCGAGATCGGCGCCGAACCGGGCGGCAGCGTGCTGGAGGGCATCGCTCATCCGTTTCGCGAGTCGCGCACCTGCCGGCTTGGGGACGCGCACGAACTCGCGGGCGACTGCGTGGTGTTTTCCAACGAACTGTTCGACGCTCAACCCTTCCATCGCCTCGTCCGCCGTGGTACCGAATGGCGCGAACTCGGCGTCGCCCTCAACGACGATCACCTCGTCGAGCAGGAACTACCCGCGCTGTCCCCGCCGGTCGCCGCAGTGGCGGCTGACTTGCCCGTATCCGCGCCCGAGGGATACCGGCTTGATCTACCGCTGGCCGCGACGGAACTCTGCGCGCAACTCGCCCAGGCGCCGTGGCGCGGGCTCTTTCTCGCCTTCGACTACGGCAAGACTTGGCACGCTCTCACCACGGATACGCCGTCCGGCACCGCTCGCGCCTACCGCTCACACCGCCAGGTGCGCGATCTCCTCGCCGATCCCGGGCGGCAGGACCTGACCTGCCATGTGTGTTGGGATTGGCTCGAACGAACGCTCGCCACCGCGGGTTTCGGCGCCCTGCGACTGGAGTCGCAGGAATCGTTTCTAATCCGCCACGCGGGCGCCGTTGCCGCGCAGATCACCGCTGCCGCCGCGCCCGGCCCGGACCTGCGCCGCTCACGGCTCCACGAACTGCTCCACCCCGGACTGCTCGGGCAACGGTTTCAGGTGCTGCACGGCATCCGGCGTTGAGTTTTGGGGGCGGCGCTTTTCCGGACGGGAATTCGTGTTGGCACCAGCGCGACGTCGGAGATGATCGCGGCAACCTTGGTTGACCCGCCTCCCGCCATGCGATCACTCCGTTCCGCCCTTGTCCTCGTCTTCGCGCTTTTCAGCTGCCTCCTCGCCGGCGCCGCGCCGCAACAACTCGCCCCCGGCACCGAGCTGAAACTCGAGCTCACCCCCGCCGCGCCCAAGACCGAGGTCACCTTTGTGGGCGGCACCGACCGCCTGCTCGCCCTTCGCGTCACCGCCGGCGGAGCCGGCGGCATCATCCGCTTCAAGGCCAAGGCCGAGACGAAGTTCGGCGCCTACACGGCCGGGAGCGACTTCAACTGGAACTTCGATTCCGCCCGCGCCGCCACCCAACTCTGGGATACGCTCCCGCACCTGCCCGCCACTTGGCTCATCGAGGTCGCGATCAACGGCAAACCCACCGGCCCCGTCGCCCTCTCGCTCCGTCTCGAGGACCAGGGCGCCGCCCCGGACCTTCGTTGGGGCGAAGCGCCCGGCACGCTGCTGGTCCGCAACGCCGGCCAATCCCGCCTCACCGCCGCGCCCGAACAGAACCTCAAGCTCCGGCACCCGCTCTACAAAACCGGCTCCGTCTCGCCCGACATCACACCGGCCGGCGATGCGCTCTTCCGCCTGCCCGCCGGCATCTGGCAACTCACCGCCGCCGGCGGCGAAGGCGTATCCGAACTTCGCTCCGCGCTAATCCCTGTCTCCAGTGGCGGCGAGACGGTCGTCGACTGGCCGCAGATGCGCGCCCTCGAGGGCGAGGAGGCCAAAGGTCTCACCGAGCTCGTCCTGCGCGACGCCACCGCCGACGGCTCAACGGGCACCCTGCTCGTCGCCGCACCGATGTTCGCCGAAGCACCCAAGCCCGAGTCCGTCCGCATCCTCGAGGGAGGCCAGCCCGGCGAGGTGCTCTCCGTCGAGTCGATCCCGGCCAAGCTCCACGTCGTCGTGCTCTTCGACTCCTCTTTCTCGATGCGCAAGATCTTCTCCGAGGCGCAGAACGCCGCGCTGCATTTCGTCGAGAACCTGCCGCCCGACTGCACCGTCGATTTCTTCGACTTCGACACCAAGGTGAAGGAGCTCCCCGCGCCCGACCGCGCCGCGCTGCTCGACGCCATCCGCGGCATCAAGTCCGACGGTTCCACCAAGCTCTACGATTCGATCATGAAGGGCCTGCCGAGATGTGCCGCCTACAGCCGTAGCGCCGTCGTGGTCTTCACCGACGGCTTCGACGCGCAGGTCGAGGATCCTGGTTACGGCAGCCGCGCCTCACTGGAACTCGTCTTCGACTCCGTCACCAAGGCAAAGGTGCCGCTCTTCACCATCGCCTACGGCGAGAAACCCGACGAGGAGACCCTCCAGAAACTCGCGACACTCTCCGGCGGCGCCTACTACCGCGCGCAGGCCGACACCATCGGCACCGTCTTCGACCAGATCCGCGGCCTCGTCGACCGCGACTACAAGATCACCTACCGCCGCCCCGCCAAGGTCGCCGCCAGCAACACCCCCGTCGTCACGCTGGTCCTCGACGTCAGCGGCTCGATGGACATGGATTCAAACACTCCCGGCTGCGGTCGCCGCATCGAATCCGCCAAGGACCTGCTCCGCGGCTTCTTCGGACGCATCCCCGCCGGCAGCGTCTCGCAGCTCTTCACGTTCTCCAGCGATGTGAAACTCGCGCAGGTCCCGACCTCCGAGCCCGCGCGTCTCCTCCGCGCCCTCGCACCGATCAACTCCGCCGGCGGCACCGAGACACTGAAAGCCACCAAGGCCGCGCTCGCCTCCCTGGAGAAGATTCCGTCGCGCAACCGCTCGCTGCTCTTCATCACCGACGCCGCGCTCCAAGTCGCCGACGCGAAGGCCCGCAAGGAGTTTGAAACCGCCCTCGCCGCCCTGAAGGAACTCAACATCCGCAGCCTCTGGGTCGGCATGGTCGACGAGAAAGACAAGGCACCGTTTGAAAACGCCGCCCAACTCTCCGGCGGCAGCTTCGTCGTCAGCCCGAGCACCGACGCCCTCGCCCAAGCCCTCGCCTCCCTCGAGAAATCCCTCGCCGATCCCACCACCGGCAACGAGGTCGCCGTCGAAGTGCTCATCAACAAGACCGACGCCGCCGGCGCGCATCACATCCACGGCGGCACCGGTCTCTTCCAGCTACCCGTGTCCGCCAGCACGGCCGAGCACAGCGTCGGCTGCCTCACCGCGACGATCGCCAACTCGGACGCCGAGCCCCAGCTCACGATCAACCTCCCCGGCGCCCTTCCGTCCTCACCGTCCACCGACAACCGCCCACCGTCCACGGTCCACAGTCTACCGTCCACCGACTCCACCGAGCTCAACCGCATCCCGATCGGCAAATCCGCCAAGAACGAAGCCGCCGAGTTCACCGTCGACGAAGTCCGCCTGTATTCGAAGCTTCATGGCTTCGAACTGCCGGCGACCCACCGCTTCGTCGAGCTCCACGTCACCCTGAAGAACATCCTGCCCGAGCAGAAGGTGTTCATTCCCGAGCTGGGCGCCGCGCATCCCGCCGCCTGGGTGGGCGGCGGCAAGGTCCGCGGCAAGACCATCACTGCGATCCCGCCCTACCTCATTCCGAATCTCCGCAACCACGTTTTCCTGCGCTGGAACGACTCCACCGAGGTCCCGCTCTCCGCCCTCTCGCTCCTCGACCCCGCGCCGCTCTTCCTGCCCGACGATCCCTCCATCCTCGTGCAACCCGGCACGCCGCTCTCCGGCCGCCTCGTCTTCCTCGTCCAGGGCACGAACCTCCAGCAGGCGTCGCTGCATTTCTACGACACCGCCTACTCCCACCTCGATCTCGCGCTCGTCGGCCCGCCCGCCGTGCGCCCCGCGGCGCTCACTGCGCTGCCCACCAAGGCCACCGCGCAACTCTCCGACACCTTCACGCTCTCCTTCCTCGGCGCCGCCGACTCGCCCGACGCCGTCGCCGGCGTCTCCCCCGGCAAGACCAACGTCTTCCGCACCGTGCAACTCGGCCTTGAGTCGCGCGTGCAGGCCCTGCTCGCCGTGCAGCCGACCGAGAGCTTCGACCTCCTCGTCGGCACCGACAAGGGCCCGCTCTCCACGCCGCTCGCACCGCTCACCGATCTACTGCCCGGCGGTCTCTACCGCCCGGCCTCGCTCGCGCCCGGCTCGCACAACCGCTTCCAACAACTCTACTGCCTGCCCGCCGCTCTCGCCGCCGCCCCGTCCGCGCTCTTCGTCGAGACGAAGACCAAGGACGTGATCATCCCCTTCGCCGCGCCGCTGCCGCTCCACATTTCAGCCGCGCCCGTCGACTCCGAGACCGGCCTCGCCATCGCGGTGAACTCCCTCGCCCTCGCCGGCAAGGAGTCCGGTCTCGACAAGCCGATGATCTCCGCCGACGTCACGATCACCGACGTCGAGGACAAGTACTCCACCAGCCTCGGCAACCACTTTGTCCTCGTGCGCGTCGCCGAACTCGGCGCGCAGTTCGTCGATCCCGATGCGCCGGTGAAGACGCGCAAAATCGATGAGCAGTCCAACGCCGCCACGAAGAAGGGCCTCGGCTCCTTCGCGGCCGACGAATCCCAGAAGGACAAACCCCGCCGCGTCGATCCCGCCACCGCCAACCTGCTCTTCGGGTTTCCCGCCGGCACCGTGATCCCCGACGGCTCGTCCCGCCGCGGCGTCTTGCTCTTCACGCCGCCCACCGAGGGCGAGTGGGTGCTCGCGTTCCACGGCCGCGAACTCGCGCGCCTCACCGCGCCGCTCGCCACGCCGCTGCCCGCCGCCGACACCTTCCTCGTCGCCCGCCGCCCCGCCTACCCCACGCTCGACGAGCGCAACGTGATCGTGCGCATCGAGAAACTGGTGGCCGAGCGCGCCAAGGCCGGCGCATTCAAACACCTCGCCCGCGACGCGAAAACCGCCACGCCGAAGACCGACGAAGCCGGCACCATCATCCCCGCCTCCCTCGAACCGCCCACGCTCACCGCCACCGGCGCCGCCGCGTGGCAAACCCTGCTCGCCGCCGACGAAGCCGCGCTCTGGAAAACCATCGGCGCGCTGCGTATTCAGTCCTCTGCTGACAAACCGTGGACCGTCCACCTCTCGCCCGAGGCCGTGCTCACGCAACACTCCGGTACCGTGTCTGACGTCGCCGAACTCGCGCGGCAGTGGTACGCCGCGCGGAGCGTCACCACTACCCCGATGCAGGCCGCGCTCTCCGAATCCGGCAAACAACGGCTCCGCGACCATATGCCCTTCGGCGACCTGCCCACGCAGATTCCGTTGCTCGCAACGCCCCAAGGAACCTGGACTGTGCCCTTCGCCACGCGTGATGCCGACTCGACAATTTTGCTCACCGCCGCCGCGCCGGCGCCGACGAAGCCCGCGCCGTCCACCACGCAGATCACCGTCTCCGTCGTCTGCACACCGCTCGCCTCCAACGTCGCCGCCAAGATGGGCGACATGGGCAGCGCGCTCGGCGGTGGCAGCGCGAGCAACGAGAAGCGTTTCGTGCTCTGGAACGATTCGATCCCGACCGCCGCACTCTCACGCGACGCCGTCGATGTCTTCCTCTTCGAAACCGGCGGCAAGGATCCCGAACTGCGCGCGCGGCTTGAAGGACCCGACGGCGCGGTCGACGGCAAGACCAGCATCAAAACGCTGGAGTGGAAACCCGTACGCGAGCTGATCGAGATCCGCACGCCCGGCCAGAAGGTGCGTATCCTCGAACGCGAACTCGGCGAAGCCACGCTCGCCGGCACGTTGCACAGTCTTGCGATCGCCGCGCCCGATCTGCCCACCAATTCCGCCGCCGCGCTCGCGCAGGCGTTCGCCGCGAAAAAGTCCGCGGAGATGCCGAACCATCGCTCCATCGCGCGGTGGCTCAACCGCACGCGTCTCGCGAAGTTCCTCACCGCCCAAACGCGTTGGGAGGAGAAATCCGCCGCCGCCCTCGGCGTGAGCCTCTCCCGTGCCGCCGCGCCACGCGTGCTCATCGCCACCGTCTGCGCCGGCCCCGACGGCAAACTCCACCAGTCGTTCGACCTCCGGCAAAGCGAACCCCTCATCGCCGGCGATCCCGCCGCCTGCGCTTCCTTCCGCCTGATGAGCGGGCTCACCGCCACCGCGTTCGAAGGCCGCGTGACCGGCGGCCGCTCCGTCCTCGATTTCTGGAAGTCGCCCGACGACTTCATCGTCGTCTCGCCCAAGAACCGCGGCCGTTTCGCCGCCGACCTCAAGACGAAGGGGTTCCCCGCCGCCGTCGTCGACCGCGTGCGCTCCGGCCCCGAGGTGTTGTTGTTCTGCAAATACCCCGTCGACTTCGGCGGCGAGCCGCTCTGGGGCTGGCTCGCGGTCAACCCGACGACTTACGCCGTCACCTCCACGCTCTCCACCGGCGAGGCCGGCGCGCTCGAGGAGGCGATCCTCGAGGCCGTGCCGAACGCGCTCACCTACGCGATCGGTTTCATGGTCGGCGTGGACGCCTCGGTGTGGTCGGTTTCCGCGTTCTCGCTCGAAGGCCTGCCCTACGAGGAAGTACTCAAACAAGCCGAGGAGTTCGCCGGCGGCATCGCCGAGAACTTCAACGGCATCGGTGTCGAGCCGAAGGAGGTCGCGAAGGAGTTCTGGAAACGATTCAACCTTTTCGGCTCGGAGTACATGGAAGGCGGCGAAAGCCACCGGAAATTCGCCTCCGGTTATGCCGACGGCGTGGCCCTCTACTTCAAGCGCGCCGGCGGCGGGTGAGTGCCCAAAGAAACATCGCCCTCCGATTCAGCGTGCGTCTCGCCTCCGCCCTTTGGTCGCGCTTGTTCCCGTCGATGGGCAACGCGCTCCGCCCGCCAGCGCCGCTTTCTGTCCCGGCACGCCTTCTGCCGCATAGTGCGGACTCGTTTCCCCAAAAACGCGTCGCCCGCCCCGCCCCGTCAATCCGTCGCCGCAACCCCGCCTGCGCCCACAGCCATCGCCCGTATCCGATCCCCTTTCCCGGGGCATTTGTCCGTTGCCAAACTGCGTCACGACTTCAACCGTTCGACCCTTTCCCATGATTTCCTGGTTCTTCAAACGTTTCGCCGGCCGCCATCATCGAAAATTCGTGCAGTCGTGCCAGCCCATCGTCGCGAAGATCAACGCGTTCGAAGCCGAGTACCAGTCCCTCTCCGAGGAGCAACTCCGGGCCAAGACCGATGAATTCCGTGCCCGCGTGAAGGGTGGCGAAACCCTCGATGCGCTCCTTCCCGAGGCCTTCGCCGCGGTGAAGAATGCCGCCCGCCGCCTCTACGGCCGCACCGTCGTCGTCTGCGACCATGAGCTTCAGTGGAACATGATCCACTTCGACGTGCAGCTCATCGGCGGCGTCGCCCTGCACCGCGGCAAGATCGCCGAGATGGCGACCGGCGAAGGCAAGACCCTGGTCGCCACGCTGCCGCTCTACCTGAACTCGCTCACCGGCGAGAACACCCAGCTCGTCACCGTCAACGATTACCTCGCCCGCCGCGATTCCCAGTGGATGGGGCACCTCTACAACCTCCTCGGCGTCTCCGTGGGTTGCATCCAACAGCAGATGCCGTCGAACCTGCGCCGCGAGATGTACCAGCGCGACATCACCTACGGCACGGCCTCCGAGTACGGCTTCGACTACCTGCGCGACAACGGCATGGCCACGCGCAAGGAGGACCAGGTCCAGCGCAATCACTGGTTCTGCATCGTCGACGAAGTCGACTCCATCTTGGTCGACGAGGCGCGCACGCCGTTGATCATCTCCGGCCCGGCCCCGATCGAGCGCGAACAGCCCTTCACCCGCCACAAGCCCGGCATCGAGGCCCTCTTCTCCGAGCAGACCCGTTTCTGCAACCGCATGATCGGCGAGGCCAAGGCCCTGCTCGAGAAGCCCAACCGCACCGCCGACGAGACCTACACCGCCCAGCTCCAGATGCTGCAGGTGAAGGCCGGCATGCCGCGCAACAAGCTGCTCCAACGCCTGATGGAGAACGCCGAGTTCCGGAAGCTCCTCGACAAGATCGACCTCGAGATGAACACGGACTTCCGCCGCGACGAATTCTACAAGCTCAAGGAGGAGCTGTTCTTCGTCATCGACGAGCGCCAACATCAGGCCGACCTCACCGAGCGGGGGCGCACCTTCCTGCGTCCGGACAACCCGGATGCGTTCATGATGCCCGATGTCGCCACGGCCTACATGGAGATCGACAAGGACTCCTCCAAGGCCCCGGCCGAGAAGGAGGCCGCCAAACTCAAGCTCCAGGAACTCCAGGAGCAGGTCTCCGAGGACATCCACTCCATTTCCCAGCTGCTCCGCGCCTACAGCCTCTACGAGCGCGACGTGCAGTACGTCGTTTCCCCCGACGGCAAGGTCGTCATCGTCGACGAAAGCACCGGCCGCATCATGCCGGGCCGCCGTTGGTCCGACGGCCTCCACGGCGCCGTCGAGGCGAAGGAGAACGTCGTCATCGAGCGGGAGACGCGTACCTACGCCACCATCACCATCCAGAACTACTTCCGGCTGTACCGGAAGCTCGCCGGCATGACCGGCACCGCCGAGACCGAGGCGCTGGAGTTCATGGATATCTACAAGCTCGCCTGCACGGTCATCCCGACGAACCGGCCCTGCATCCGCAAGGACTCCAACGACCTCATCTTCAAGACGCGCCGCGAGAAGTTCGCCGCGGTGGTCAAGGCCATCCAGGAGGTCCACGCCAAAGGCCAGCCGGTCCTCGTGGGCACCGTTTCCGTCGATTCCTCGGAGGTGCTCAGCCGCTACCTCAAACGCGCCGGCATTGTGCACGCCGTGCTCAACGCCAAGTACCACCAGCAGGAGGCCGAGATCGTCTCCCGGGCCGGCCAGCGCGGCGCGGTGACCATCGCGACCAACATGGCGGGCCGCGGCACCGACATCAAACTCGGCGAGGGCGTCCGCTTCTCGGTTACATGCGAGCCGCAACCCGATGCGGCGAAGCGCAAGGAGCATCCCTACGTCTACACCCTGACCGAGGCCGTCACCGGCGAAGTCCGCAAGTACGACTCCGGCAGCCCCGAGGCCCGCAGCTACGGCCTGCAGCCCGACACCAAGGAGACCGGCGGCCTCTACGTCATCGGCACCGAGCGCCACGAATCCCGCCGCATCGACCGCCAGCTGCGCGGCCGTTGCTCGCGCCAGGGCGACCCGGGCCAGTCGCGTTTCTACATCTCCCTCGAGGACGACCTCATGCGCCTCTTCGCCTCCGGCGGCATGATGGCGAAGATGATCGAGAACTCCATGAAGGAGGGCGAGGAACTCGAGCATCCGTGGCTGAACAAGTCCATCGAGTCGGCCCAGAAGAAGGTCGAGCAGCAGAACTACTCGATCCGCAAGCGCCTCCTGCAGTACGACGACGTGCTGAACAAGCAGCGCGAGGTCATCTACGCCATCCGCAACGGCGCCATCCAGGCCGAGCGCAGCAAGGACCAGATCTTCTCCTTCCTCGATGAGGAGATGCTCTACCGCACCGAACTCACCGGCTTCGGCGAGAAGGGCGGCCCCGCCCCGGCCAAGGTCGAGTCGTTCGTCGGCTGGGTCTGCATGCATTTCCCCGTCGCGCTCAAGGTCGACGAACTCGCCGGGCTCGATGCGGAGGCCGCCGCGAAGCTTGTCGCCGACAAGATCAAGGAGGCCTACGCCCTCAAGGAGTCGGTCGAGAATCCCGAGGGCCTCGGTTCGCTCGAGCGTTTCGTCATCATCAACGCCATCGACCACCACTGGCAGGAGCACCTCACCGAGATGGAGGACCTGCGCAAGAGCGTGGGCCTGCGCAGCTACGGCCAGAAGGATCCGCTTACGGAATACAAGACCGAGGCTTACAAGTATTTCGAGGAGCTCATGACCAATGTGCGCCTCCAGATCTGCACCGGCCTGTTCCGCACCGCCACCAACCGTGATGCGTTCGAGAACATGCTAGCGATCCTCTCGCGCACGCTCCGGCTGGAAAGCCCGACCACCACCCCGCCCCCGCCCAGTGTGATCGCCCACGCCGTCGCCGAGGGCATCTCGATCCCGGGGCGCGCCGCCCCCGTCGCGCCCGCGCCGGAGCCCGAGCCCGAACCGGCGAAGCAGGAGGTCCAGCTGCCGAAGATCACCATCCGGCGCGAACTGCCCAAGGTCGGCCGCAACGACCCCTGCCCCTGCGGCAGCGGCAAGAAGTTCAAGAACTGCCACGGGCAGCCCTGAGCCGACTGCCCGGCCGCACTGGGTACCGAAGTTGTCTTCCCTGAGGCGCCGCAAAAGCGGCGCCTCTTTTCTTGCTCGCAGGTCGTCCCGCCAGCGCTTTGGCGGGTGCGATCCACGCACCGGATGCAAGCGCGGGGCTCCGCGGTCGGGCGGACACCGCGCCATGCGGCCGGCCGAAACCGAGGGGCCGCCCGAAGTCGGACCTCGCGGTCTGCCGACGAAAAACCCCGGCCGCTTCGGCGACCGGGGTTGAAAGACTGTCCGGGAGTTCTCGCTGCTTGATTCCCGTTTCGCGCTTCTGCGGCTTACGCCTTGTCGAGGCCGAACGCCGTGTGCACGGCGCGCTGGGCGTCGTCCACCCGGGCAGCGTCGACCGTCACCGAGATCTTGATCTCGGAGGTGCTGATCAAGTCGATGTTGATGCCCTGCGCGGCGAGCGACTCGAAGAGTTTCGCGGCCACGCCGGAATGCGTCTTCATGCCGACGCCGACGATCGAGAGCTTCGCGATGTTCTCGAAGACCTCGACCTTGCCGCCGCCGACCTCGCCGAGGACCTTGGTGACGAGCGTCTGCGCCTTGTGCGTCTCGGTCTTCGGTACGGTGAACGTGAGCGTGGCGAGACCGCCCTGCCCCATGTTCTGCACAATCATGTCGACGATGATCGCCGCTTCCGCGAGCGCGCGGAAGATCTTGGCGGCCGTGCCCGGCTTGTCGGGCAGCTGGCTGACGACGACCTTTGCCTGGTCCTTGTCGACGGCCACGCCGCGGACAACGACATCTTCCATGGATTTGGTTTCTGCCTTCACGATGGTACCGGGGTTGTTGTTGAAACTGGAACGGACTTCGAAATCGACGCCGTATTTGTGCGCGAATTCGACGGAGCGGGATTGCATGACCTTCGAGCCGGAGCTGGCGAGTTCGAGCATCTCGTCGTAGGAGATCTCCAAGAGCTTGCTCGCGGCCGACACGGCACGCGGGTCGGCGGTGTAGACGCCGTCGACATCGGTGTAGATCTGGCAGATGTCGGCCTTCACCACATGGGCGACGGCGATCGCGGTGAGGTCGGAGCCGCCGCGGCCGAGAGTGGTGGTTTCGCCCGCCTCATTCACGCCTTGGAAGCCGGCCACGATCACGACCTTGCCGGCGGCGAGGTCGTCGTTGAGCGGCGAGGAGTCGAACCGCTTGATCTTGGCCTTGGTGTGGAAGTTGTCGCTGACGATGCCCGCCTGCTGGCCGGTGCGCGACACGGCCGGCACGCCGATCGCGTGCAACGCCATGGCGGTGAGGGCGATCGTCTCCTGCTCGCCGATGGCGAGCAGCATGTCCATCTCGCGTTCGTCCGGGTGCGCGGTGATGGCTTTGGCTTTGGCGATGAGCTCGTTGGTCACCCCCGCGCGGGCGGAGACCACGATCACGAGTTCGTTGCCCTGATCGCGCCATTCCTTGATGCGCAGGGCGACGCGCTTGATGCGCTCGATATCACCGACGGACGTGCCGCCGTATTTTTGGACAATTCGGGCCATGGGTGGAAGGGAGTTGGCGAGGTAAGAGGCCGCCAACGGCGCTGGCAAGCCCGGGGTTCACTGACGGAACGCCAGCGTGCAGCCATACCCCGCCAGTCGGCCCTCCGGCACCCGGACGGCAGGGAGGTTACTCCGGATCTTCCGCGGGCGTGCCCGCGTCGGCATCGCTTCGGTCGCAGACTCATGGGCAAACCGATCTCAGAGGCACCGGCCTGCCGCCACGAACCCAACGCTATTCTCCTCAGCCGTGCGCCAGGGCGCGGAGGATCTTTTCCGAAACGCGGATGCCCTTCTCCATCACGCCGAGGTGGAAACTCTCGTTGGGGGCGTGAAGGTTGTCCTCGGGGAGGAAGAGGCCGAGCAGGAGCGAGTCGAGGCCGAGCACACGCTTGATGTCGCCGATGATCGGCACGCTGCCACCCTCGCGCAGGTAGAGCGGCGGCTTGCCGAAGACCTCGGCCACCGCGGCGTCGGTCGCGCGGAAGGCGCGGGCGAGCACCGGCGACTGGTCGGGTGGCGTATTCGATTTCCCAGGCGGCACGGCGATGTACGGGATGCCGTTGTGGCCGTCGACGATCTGCAGCGTCACGCCCTTGGGGCAGCGCTCGCGGAGCGCCTGGAAGACGCGCGCCTTCACCGTCTCGGGATCCTGGTCGGGCACGAGGCGGCAGCTGATCTTCGCCATCGCCTTGCTCGGGATCACGGTCTTGCTGCCCGCCCCCTGGTAGCCGCCGCCGAGTCCGTTGAACTCGAGCGTGGGCAGGAATCGCACCGCCTCGAACGGCGAGTAGCCCGGATGAGCGTGAAATTCCGGTACACCGAGGAACTTCTGATAGTCCGCCTCGCTCGTGCCGAGCTTGCGCAGTTCCTCGCGTTCCCACTCCTGCACGGGGCGCACCTCGTCGTAGAAACCGGGGATGTTCACGCGGCCGTCGGGCAGATGCAGCGAGGCGCAGAGTTCCGCCAGCGCCTGCAACGGATTGAGCAGCGCGCCACCGTGGAGACCGGAGTGCAGGTCGCCCTTGGGGCCGGTGAGCTCGATTTCGAAAGTGAACAGGCCACGCAGGCCACACGTCACCACCAGCTGGTCCTCGCGCGGGCTGCCGGTGTCGGAGAGGAAAACGAAGTCGGCCTTCAGCTTCTCGCGATAGTTCTCGAGGAACGGCAGGAAGCTCGGGCTGCCGATCTCCTCCTCGCCCTCGATCAGGAAGGTGATGCGCAGCGGCAGGTTCGGCTCGGCGGCGAGCAGCTTCGCCACGGCGGCGACATGCACGAGCAGCGGCCCCTTGTTGTCGGCCGTGCCGCGGCCCCAGATGCGGTTGCCGCGAACCTCCGGCTCGAACGCGGGCGATTGCCACAGGTTCAACGGATCGGCCGGCTGCACGTCGTAATGCCCGTAGATGATCACGTGCGGCCACTTCGGATCGCCGCCCCGGGTGGCCAGCACGAGCGGGTGCTTGGGCGTGGGCACCACCTCCACGGCGAACCCGATGTCGCGCAGCAGGCCGGCGATGAACTCGCGCGCCTGCCGCATGCCATCGGCGAATTGCGGATCCGCCGACACACTCTGGCAGCGGACGTACTCCTTGAGCTTCTCGACGTGGTCGAACATGGGCCGGACGGTGAGTGAAAAAGGCCGTTCCCGCTAGCCGGAAGAAGCGAAAAACACAGCCTTCGGAACGCGCAATTCACCCAGGCTCTCCGAGCGGAAGACCACCAGGTCGGCTTCGTCGGCCACCAGGCAACCGATCAGGACTTCTCCGTTGGCCAGCTCGAGACGGTGCGTCGCCGGACCAGCAGCCGCTGCGCCTCACGTCCAGCAGGTGGAAAGGAGGACAGCCAATCCAACCAGCTGCCGCGGACTAACCAGGAGCAGCTGGAGGACCCCTTCGCTTCGGCAGGAGATCGCTCAGAAGCGCCAGTTCGAACCCATCGTCACGCGGAACGAGTGGTAGCCGGAGTTGCCGTCCTCATAGATCGCCGTGACGCGGAAGCTGCGCGTCTTCGTGATCTTGTAGCTGAATCCGAGGGCATAGGTCTGGTAGGAATCCACCAGCACATCACGCAGCGCTTCCGTGTCCAAGACGTAGCCGTAGACCGTCCAGCGGTCGAGCAACCGAAAGATCTGAATACCATTCGTGAGCATCTGCTGGTTGTCCCGGATCGGGTCGGGATAGTTCCGGATCCCATCGCTCCACGACAGTGAGAGCGAGTTGCCGAAATTCACCACCCAGCCGGGGGAGAACTGCCAGGCAAACGAGCTGGACAGGCC
>JAHFTC010000045.1:0-14912 GCA_023269585.1 Opitutaceae bacterium | reverse complement strand
GAGGTTCAAATCGGCGAAGTCGCGGTAGAAGACACCGGCGCTGGGCGTGAGCTTCCAACGGAAATTCCGGCTGTCGCTCTTCATGAGCGCCTGGTGGGCATAACCGAGGTTCACGCCCACGCCGTAGGCGTCGGCGTCCTTGAACTGCGCCAGGCCCGATGTCGGATCGAAGGTCGTCACCGCGTCCTTGTAGGTGGTGAACGACACCGGTATCGAAAGTTGGATGGTTCCGCGTTCGCTCAGCTTCTTGCTGTAAGGAACCTTCACCGTGTAGATGTCCATGTCCTGGCCGGCGACCGTGCTCGACCCGCCGCCCACCTCGATGTCGAACTGCCCCGCCGACACCACCGCTGCGCCGGTCGTGCCCGCCTCGCCATTGTCCTGGGCGAAGACCTCGGCCACCTCCTCGGAAGTCGTCATCGCGCCCAACTCGGCGGTGTCCGCCGCCGCCGCCGAGACCGTCGAGGTCGGCGCGCCCACCACGATCACGCTCTCCGTCGTGCCGCCGTGCATCGGCGGGTGCGGGGGGGGCATCTGGGCCTGGGCGACCGAAGTAGCTAACGCGAGGACTGTGGCGGCGAATGAAACAAGGCGGATTGTAGTATTCATCAGGATTGGGGGTTTGAAATCGGTTTTCTAGGCCGGATACTGTATTTCGTTTGTTCGAGAGCCAAGCTTAGAGAAATCTCTCTTTCAATTTTCGGTGAAGATGCATCCCCCCCCTCCCGCCGCCGCCGAAACCGACCCGGTCCGACCGCCGCGTCGCAAGTGGCGCCGGTTTCGACGCACCGCGGCAACGATCGTCCTGCTCCTGGGCATCGCTCTGCTCTGGCCGGGTTGGCCGCTCCACCCCGTGGCGACGGTCGCCTCCCGCCTGGTCCGCGCCGAAGGGATTGAGCTCCGCGTCGGTTCGCCGTGGCTCCGCCTGCACCTCGACGGCGTCCTCCGGCTCCATTTTGCCTCCCTCACGGTCGGCGACGCTCAACAGCCTTCCGCGCTCGAGCTGGAGAATTTTGACGCCGGGTGGCGGATGCGCGACCTGTTCGGATCCCGCTGGCTGCCCTCCAGTATCGACATCTCCGGTGTAACAGCACAATTGCGGTCCTCCTCTGGTGGCGCGCTCGAGCTCGTCGCGTGGCCAACTCCACTCGAGGCGGACCCGGCCACGAGTCCGGGCTCGGCCATCGCTGTTCCCGCGGATATCCCCGCGGCGCTGCTGCCGGCGACCGGCCACACGCTGCGCTACCGCATCGGTCGGATCACAGTGCGCCTGCCAGCCGGACTGCCCGCCCGGGAGGTCGCAATCCATTCACTAGATACAACCATCACCCGCCCCGAGTCCGACCGGCTCCGCTGGGACACCGCGGCCGCGTTGCGCATCGACGACCGCCCCGGCCGGGTCGAGTGTGCCGCGCAACTGCTGCTCGGCCGCGACTGGCTGGGCCAGTTGGAGGCGAAACTGACCGCGGCACCGACGAGCTCCGCCCCGCCGATGACGCTGGCGTTGCGTCTCGACCGCCCCACGACCAACCGCCCCCTGCAGCTCGGCCTCGATCTGACGGAGTGCACGCTCGAAGATTGGCTCCCTCTGCTCGGGCCAACAAACCTGCCGGCCGTCACCGGCCAAGTCGCATTGCAGCTCGAGGCCGGTATCGATCCCGTCGCCCGCACCCTCGCGGCCGCCCGCCTGCACCTGAAAACGTCCGCGCTCACCATCGCGCAACCAACCGCGCTCGCCCGTCCGCTCCCGGTCTCGCCGCTCGCGCTCGACGTCGAGATCGCGGACAACGGAGCCCGCGGGACCGTCCGCCCCTTCTCGGTCCAGGCTGGTCCGGTGGATCTGCATTGCCCGGGTATCGCATGGGCGGCCGTCGGGGACGAAGTCGCCGGCGAAGGCCGGCTGCAACTGGCCGCCATTCGCCTTCCCGAGTTGCTCACGTGGCTCACGCCGGAACTCGCGGCCGGCCTGCCCCTTTCGCCGCAGGAAGCCGCCGAGATCGGGCTGGAGGCAACCACGATCAACCTCCGCCTCGCCGGGACCAAGGCCGGCGGGCTGCCCCGGGTCCACCTCGAGGCCGAGACCGGCCTCACCCTGAATCGCGGCGCGATCGCCTGCTCCGCATCCGGAGACTTCGATCCGGCCGACGGTTCAATCGAGGCCACGGTTTTGCTCCCGGATTTCGTCGCGGCCCGCTGGCAACTCTCCCTCCTCAACCGCTTCCCGCTGCCGACCATCGACGCCCCGGTCCGGGCGGAGTTCTCCGCCAAGGGCAAGTTGCCCGACACCCTCGACCGGGTGCGCTGGAAACTCGTCGCGGGCCCCGGGACCATCCTCCCGCACGGCCCCCTGCAACAGTGGCTGGCCAAGCCCTTCCCCGTGACCTCGTTCACGCTCAGCGGAGTGCTCGACGATCAGGCCCGCCACCTCGAGATCGAGCAACTCGGGCTCCGCAGCGGCCGCGCCCGGCTCGAACTGGAACGCACCGCCCTGCGCTCCGCCCAGGCGCTGACTGCGACCGCCGGAAAAACCGGCGCGCAAGCGCGGTTCAGCCTGCATCTGCGGGACTGGTACGCCGCCGACTTCCTGCCCCTGCTCGGCCCAGCGCTGCGGCCGGCGATCGAGCCTTTCGCCGCCGATCTCGCCCTTGTCGGTCTCGAAGCGTTGGACACCGAGTTCACCCTCGATTTCCCCGCCCTGCCGTGGCTCGATCCGCAGCTCTCCGCCCTCGCGGGCAAGCAGTCGGCGGTGTTCCGCGTTGGCGAGATGCGACTGCCCATCGAGCTCGACTGGGGACTCGACCCCGTCACGCGCCACGTGACCGCGAACGCCCAGCTGCCCGATCTCCGGCTCAACCAGCTCAACCTGCCCTCGGTGCAGAGCGCCGGGCTGCCGCTGGCGTCATTGGATCTTCCCTTCAGCCTCACGCTCGATCTCTCCGCCGATCCCTTCGCCCCCACCCTGGAGCAGATGGCCGTGAAGGCGGCCGTGGGCGTGACCGCCAAGGAGGGACGCATCAGGGCGAATGCGTGGCTGGGCGCGGACCTGCCGGTCACGAATTTCGTCTGCTCGCTTTCCACCCGCCTGGTCCCGTTGTCGCTCGACCGCTTCCGCCTCGAGGCCGACTTCGGTGGGCCGTCGCTCCAGATCGACGACACCCGCTTCCTCCAGGGCGACGAAACCCGGGGCGCCTTCCGACTCCGCTTGGCCCAAGTCCCGCTCGCCTGGCTGTTCGCCCGCGTGCCCCCGGCGCAGCTCCCGCCCGCCCTGGGCGGCACCGTCGTGCGGGGCGCGATCGACGAGGTGGACCTGCGGACCGAATTCCGCCTCGCGAAGAACGCGAGCCTGCCGGAGCCGACCTCCCTCGTCCTCGCGGCCAAGGCCAGCGGTCTCGGCGTACGCCTGCCCGGGCGGCCCGAGGCCACTATTTCCACGGTTCTGTTACGCGGCGACCTCGGGCAGATCGACTGCCTCGTCGACCATGCCTCGGTTTCCGGGGTTGTTCTCAGCGATTTCACCGCGACGGCGATCGATCCCCTGCAGGCGGTCCGCCGCGGCCGTGCCAGTGGCCGGGTCGGGGTGGACCTTGAGCAATTGCCCGCGCTGCTCGCCTCCGTCCGCGACCTCGTCGCGCTGCCGCCCGAACTCGATCTCGCCGGTCTCGCCGGCCGCATTTCCGCGCGGTTCTCGGCCGAGGCGCCGCTCGATCCCGCGACATTCGCCCAAACCCTGAAGGCGGAAGCGGAGATCACAACCACGCCGGTGCTCACGCCCCTGCTCCCCGCCACCCTCGCCGGCGTCGCCCTTCGCGCCGGCTTCGAGGAGTTTACCCTGCGGGCCAACTACCAGGCCGCGCCCACCGGCCCGGGCAACCTCGGCCTCGACGCGAAGCTGCGCCGGTTCCGTATCCAACCCGTCGCCCGTCCCGACATCGACGTCGACACGCTCACCCTGGCCGGCGGCTTGGACCGGCTCGCACTCTCCGTGGACCGCGCGGGCACGCTCGGCGTGGAACTGCGCAACCTCGAAGCCACGGTGGAGACGCCGTTGACGCCCGACGGCCACGCCCAGGGCCGCGGCGAAATCGGGCTCGACCTCGCCCAGGCGCCGGCCCTGTTGGCCGCCTATCGCGACTTCTTCGCGATGCCGCCGACTGTCGATCTGACCGGGCTGGCCGGTTCGGTCGCGGCGCGTTTCTCGGTGCAAGCGCCCCTCGCCCCCGACCGCCTTGCGGCCGAGCTGAAAGCCCACGCGGAAGCCGAGGTCGCGAAGGCGGTCTTCCCGATGATCCCGGCCGAGGTCCGGCTCGGACCTTCCGCGCTCCAGTTCGCCGCCGACGTGGACGGCCCGAATCTTTCCGCTCGCTACAGCTGGCGGCCCGAAAGTCTCCAGTACCAGGATCGGTTCTCGGGCGCGCCCGAGGTGCGCGGCACCGCGACTCTCACGCCGCAGACGATCGTCACCGCTCATACGGTCGACCTCACCACGGCGCAGATTGCGCTGCCGGAACTTTGCTGGACCAAGCCCCTGGGGCTCCCCGCCGGGCTCGACCTGCGCGCCACGATCACGCCCCGCGCAACCGCCACGCCGACGCGGATCGAAGCCACCCTCGAAACGCGGGGACTGGTCTGCTCCCCGCTGGACACGGTCATCGAGGCGACTCTCGCCGACGAGAACCACCCCGCACTCGAAATTCTCCCCGGCGTGGCCGAGTTCGCGCTGCGCGACACGCGGTTCGGCAACAGCACGGTGGGGTTCCGCGCCCGCCGCGACGCCGCCGGCGTATCAGATCTTCAAATTCAGGCGCCCCGCATCGATCTCTCCGAATGGGTGCGGATGCTCGAGCCCAACCTCACGGCCTGGTGCGCCCAATACGCCAGGGACGCCGCCGCCGAGCCCGTCGCGGCCGCCGCGGACCCGGCGATGATCAAGGATCCGTTGCGCATCCCGCCCGCGGCCGCACCACTCCCCGCCCTCTCACTGCCGCCGATCCAACTCTCCGTCGAGGTCCCCGAGGTGGTCCTTGCGCCTCGAGCCGAACTGCGCGACATCCGCCTCCGGGCAGAGTTGCGGAACGGCTATCCGCGGTCGCTGGCCCTGCATGCCTCCGCCGGCGAGGATTCGTCGCTGAAGTTCGCAATCTCCCCGTCCGACCCGCGGTCCCCGTGGGACCTTCAACTGAAGGGGTTCGCCCGCTGGTTCGCCGCCCTCACCGCCCCGCTTGGACTATTGCCCGACGCCGCCACGCCGCCTGAGTCCACCCTTCTGCTCCTGCGCACGCTGGCGCCCGCCTTCGCCGGCGGCGACCTCGCGTGTTCCGGCACGCTCGACTGGCGCGACCAGCGGGAAACCGTGACCGGGTCCATCAAGATGGACCATCTCACGCTTCAACAGGAGCTCGAGTTCCTCAGCCGGATCGCCGCGTTGGTGAAACGACGGGTGTTTCTGCGGGTTCCGTTCGAGACGCTCACCGTGCCCGAGTTCGCCGCCAATCTCGATTTTCTGTCCCTCCGGAAACTCTCCATCAAGGGCCCGATCGACGTCTCCTCCGACTACCTCAATCTCGATGTTCCGCGGAGCTGGCTCGACATGAACGGCAAGGTTTTCGGCATCAACTTCGAGGTCACCGGTCCGACCTCCAGTCCGTCGTTCTATCTCTCGGACAAGAGCACGGTGATTCAGAGCGTCACGACCGAGGACGACTTCGAGTGGTGAAGTTCCTCCCGCGGCCGTCCCGCCCGCGGCTGCGGGTTCACCGTCGGTTCGCCTCGTAGATCGGCAGCATCTCCGGCAGCCAGCTCTCGATCCGTTTGATGCGAGTTTCATCGGACGGGTGGGTGGAGAACCAATCCGGCATGCGCAGGCCCGCCTCCTTCCGCGCCGCCATCTTGCCCCAGAAACGCGCCGCCGCGCGAGGATCGTAGCCGGCCCGGGCCATGTAGAGCAGCCCGATGCGGTCCGCCTCGCTCTCGTGATCACGCGAGTATTTCAGCACGGTGCCTGTCGCCACCAATCCGTACGCGACCCGGATCTCGTCCTGATGCTTCGCGTCTTCCGAAGCGAGGGCGACGCCCAGGCCGAGCAGTGCGACCCCGAGTTGTTGCGAAGCACGTTCGGCGCCGTGCCGCGCGCTCACATGGGCGATCTCGTGGCCGACGACCGCGGCCAGTTCGTCGTCATCGTCCGCGAAGGCCAGCAACCCCGTGTAGACCCCGACCTTCCCTCCCGGCAGCGCGAAGGCGTTCACCTCCTCCGACTCGAAGACCACGAACTCCCAATCGGCGTTGGGCAGGTCGCGGCCGACCGCCGGAGCGATGCGCGCCCCCACCTCCCGCACCCGGCGGTTCGCGGCCGGATCGTTGCTGATCAGCTGCTGATTCTTGATGTCGGCGAACGCGGACAGGCCCATCTGCGCCTCCTGCGCAGCATCGATCAGCATGAGCTGCCTCCGGCCTGTCTCCGGAACCGTAGTACACCCCGACAACAGTGCCAACGCCAAGGCGGCGGCACACACGAGCGACCTGATTCCGGGCTTCATGCGCGGCATCATGGCGACGGCCGGCCGTTTTGCCAGCCAGCCGTCGCGGAACTCGGCGCGACCTCAGTGTTTGAAGTGGCGGATACCCGTGAAGACCATCGCCATGCCGTGCTCGTCGGCGGCCTTGATGACCTCCTCGTCGCGCACGGAGCCGCCGGGCTGGATCGCCGCGGTGGCGCCGGCGTCGGCCGCGGCGATGAGGCCGTCGGCGAACGGAAACAGCGCCTCCGAGGCCACGATGCTGCCCTTCAGGCTGAGCCCCGCCTCGCCGGCCTTCCACACGGCGATGCGCGAGCTGTCGACGCGCGCCATCTGGCCGGCGCCGACTCCGAGCGTCTGCTCGCCGCGGGCGTAGATGATGGAGTTCGACTTCACGTGTTTGCCGACCTTCCACCCGAAGAGCAGGGCCGCCCACTCCTCCTCGGTCGGCTGGCGCTTGGTGACGACCTTGAACGCCTTCACATCGCCCAGGGTGTTGTCGCGATCCTGCACGAGCACGCCGCCCACGACGGAACGGACTTCCTGGAGCGCTTCCGCCCCCGGCGCCTGCTTGGCGATCATCAGGCGGAGGTTCTTCTTCTTGGCGAAGATCGCGCGGGCCTCGTCGGTGAACGCCGGGGCGATGATCACCTCGGTGAAGATCTCCTTGATCTGCTCGGCGAGGTCGGCGCCGAGCGTCTGGTTCACGACGATGATGCCGCCGAACGGCGCCTGCTTGTCGGTCGCATAGGCCTTGTCCCAGGCGGCGAGCAGCGTATCCGCGCTGCCGACGCCGCAGGGGTTGGTGTGCTTGAGGATCGCCACCGTCGGCCGCTGAAACTCGCCGATCAGGTAGGTCGCAGACGTGATGTCCAAAATGTTGTTATACGAGAGTTCCTTGCCCTGGAGCTGCTCGAAGTGGTCGTGGAACCGGCCGTAGAGCGCCGCCTTCTGGTGTGGGTTTTCGCCGTAGCGCAGGCCCGAGGCCTTCGGCAGGCTGAGCTCATAGCGGGCCGGGAAACCGGCGATGGCGTCCAGATCCGGCTCCTCGACCTGCTTGGAGAGGTAGGCGGCGATCGCGCGGTCGTAGGACGACGTGCGCTCGAAGACCTTCAACGCGAGCTTCCGGCGCAACGCGTGCATCCGCTTCTCGTCGGCGAGCGAGGCGACGACGGCGGCGTAATCGTCCGGATCGCAGACGACCGTGACGGATTCGTGGTTCTTCGCGGCGCTGCGCAGCATCGACGGGCCGCCGATGTCGATGTTCTCGATGGCGTCCTCGAAGGTCACCTCGGCCTTCGCGACGGTGGCCTCGAACGGATAGAGGTTCACGACGACGAGGTCGATCAGTGCGATGCTGTGCTCCTTCGCCTGGGCGAGGTGGTCGGCCTTGTCGCGACGGCAGAGCAGGCCGCCATGAACTTTCGGATGCAGCGTCTTCACGCGGCCCTCCATGATCTCCGGAAAGCCGGTGTGCGCGCCCACCTCGGTGACGGGAAGACCGGCCTGCTGCAGGAGCTTGGCGGTGCCGCCGGTGGAGAGGATGCGGTAACCGTGCTGTCGCACGAGGGCCGTGGCGAAATCGACCAGGCCGCGTTTGTCGCTGACGGAGATGAGCGCGAGCTTTTCCATCCGCACGTTGTCGGGAGCGGCGAAAACGACGGCAACCACAAAGCCGCAAAGAGAGCCCGCGCGAGCTTCCGATGGTTGGGGCCTGCGGCCGGTCGCCCCCGGCGGTGTTAGGGTCGTTTCCTCATTTCGCCTACCGCCGCTAAACGTGTTCCCGCCCGGTACGATGAGGGACGAAGAAACCATGACCACGTCCATTCCAGTTCAAAGCGCCGCGAGCTACGCCAACGTGCTCGCCTACGCTGCGCCCGGAAAAGACATGGTGTCACGCGACCAGAAGGTCGACCCCACACCGCGCATTCCCAGCCGGCCCAATCTGAGCCGGCAGCCCGGTGACAAGCCGGAGCCGCAGGACTACATCGTTCTGCTGCCTTCCCGCAAAAACGAGGCCGGACCGACCTACTCGGACCTCAATCCCGCCAAGCCACGCAAGGCGGGCTGAATTCGCTGCCACCTGTCGTTTCCGCCGCGGTGTTCGCTCCGCGCTCACCGGCCGCTATTATCGGCCGCCCGCCAACTGCGGACTAGACTCGCCGCAGTAGTCGGGCACCATCGCCGCCCATGCCCGCGACGACGTTCACCATCGCCAACCAGAAAGGCGGAGTTGGCAAGACCACCACGGCCATCAACCTCGCGGCGGCCCTCGCGGCGCGGAAGATCCCGACCTTGGTGATCGACCTCGATCCGCAGGGCAATGCCACCAGCGGCCTCGGCGTGGAGCGCCTCGAAGGCCGGAGCATCTACAAGCCCCTGCACGGCGAAGGTCAGGCGGCCGACATGGTGGTCCCGACAGCGTTGCCCAACCTCTGGATCCTCCCCTCCGAGGAGGACCTCGCAGCTGCGGAAATGGAACTCGCGCAGACCGAGAACTACCTCCTGCGCCTGCGCGCCTGCCTGCAACCGCTGCACGATTCCGAGCGTTTCCGCGCCATCATCATCGACTGCCCCCCCGCCCTCGGCATGCTCTCGATGAACAGCTTGGCGGCCGCCGATTACCTTTTGATCGCCCTGCAATGCGAGTACCTCGCGCTCGAAGGGCTCGGGCAGATCCTCAAGGTCGTCTCCCGCCTGAAGGAAGCGGGCGTGAACCCGAAACTCGAGGTCGGCGGCGTGGTCATGACGATGTACGACATCCGCACCAAGCTCGCCCGCCAGGTGGTCGACGAGGTACGGGCCCACCTGCCCGACAAGATCTTCGAGAGCGTCATCCCGCGCACCGTCCGCTTGAGCGAGGCGCCCAGTTTCGGCCAGACGATCTTCGACTACGATCCCAGCAGCCCCGGCGCGACCGCCTACAAGAACCTCGCGAAGGAAGTGATCGAGCGCTTCGGCTTGAAGTGACCGCTGTGCCGCGAGCCCCTTCGCCTGCCGCTGTCCCGCCCTGCCTCTCCGCGCCATGATGCTGCTGCGCAAGTACGGCCACGTCTTCTCCGTCGGGCTCCAGAGCGCGCTCGTCTACCGCTGGAACTTCTTCATCCGCGGCTCGTTCTCCCTCGTCCACCTCTGCCTGATCTTCATCCTCTGGGGCGCCGCCTTCACCGGCGTGGAGCAGATGGGCGGGTTCGACGTCCGCCAGACGCTCACCTACTTCATCACCGTGCTCGCGTTGCAGTTCATGGTTGGTGCGTTCAACGAGGACTTCCAGATCGGCGAGGAGATCCGCAACGGACTCATCAACCAGTTCCTGCTCAAGCCGGTGAACTACTTCGGCTACCGCCTGAGCCTCTTCGCCTCCGCGCGCATCGTCTCCGGCCTGCTGGTCTTCGTGCCGCTGCTCGCTGCCGCGCCGTGGATCCGCGACCAGCTCACCTTCCCCTCGGACCCATGGCGGCTGCCCGTCGGCCTCGTCGCGATGGTGCTGGCGGCTGCGCTGCAGTTCACGATCGCGTTCTGTTTCGGCATGCTCGCGTTCTGGTTCCTCGAAATCCAGGGCTTCGTGATCCTTTCCTACGCGATCGAAACCTCGCTCGGCGGCGCCATGTTCCCGCTCGACCTGTTGCCGCCCGGCGTGTTCGCCGTCGCCCAGTATCTTCCTTTCCCCTACCAAATGTACTTTCCCGCCGCGATCTTCACCGGCCGCATCGCCACTCCGGGCGAGGCGTTGCAGGGCCTGGCGATCCAGGCCGCCTGGGTGGTGGTCGCAATGGTCGCCGCGCGCCTGCTCTGGGCCGGCGGGCTGAAGAAACACACCGCCGTGGGCGGCTGACGCCATTACGGACTGCGGATTTCGGATTGCGGATTGAGCCAGCCCGACTCGCCCCCCCAAACCCCGAGCACCGCCACCGAATCACGCGCACCGGACATTCCGCAATCCGCATTCCCCAATCCGCAATTTCATGCACTACCTCCGCCTCTGGCTCGCCTGCGTGCGCTACTCGGTCGTGCGGACGATGATGTTCCGGTTCGATTTCCTCCTGTGGTCCGCCGTCGAACTCGCCTGGATGGCGGTCAACCTCCTCCTCATCCAGGTCATCTACGGCCACACCAACTCGATCGCCGGCTGGGGCAAGTATGAGATGCTGCTCCTCGTGGGCACCTCGATGCTCATGCAGCGTCTGCTCATGGGCTTTTTCTGGACCAACCTTTTTGAGGTCGGGCGCAACGTCCGCAGCGGCCAGTTCGACTTCTACCTCACCCAGCCCGGCCAGCCGCTCTTCATGGTCTCCACGCGCAAACTCGACCCCGACGGCCTTGCCAACTCGCTGGTCGCGATCGGCGTGGTCGTCTACGCCCTGCGCCAACTGGACCTGCAGCCGACATTCGGCGGCATGGCGCTCTATGCCGCGTTGATCGCCATCGGGCTCGTCGTGCACTACAGCCTGCTCCTGCTGATGGCGTCCCTCACCTTCTGGATCGTGAAGACCGAGGGCATCGAGGGCAGTTACTTCACCATCGCCGAGTTCTCCCGGCTCCCGCGGTCGGCCTTCAAGAACGTGGTGACGACGGTCATCTTCGTCTATGCGCTCCCCACCGTGATCGTTTCCAACGTGCCCGCTTCGGCGCTGCTCGGCCGCCTCGACTGGCTCCATGTCGCCTGGCTGGCCGGTCTCGCGCTCGCCTGGTTCGGGCTCGCCGTCACGGCCTTCCACCGGGGCATTCGCCGCTACACGAGCGCCAGTTCATGAACCGTCGCCGCCCGCCGGTTCCCGGAAATCGCTACGCCTTTTGCGACTTCCGCCGATAGGGATAATCCATTACAGCCTTCTTCGCCCGTGGGTACCGCCACCTCAGCCACCACCCAGCTCCAGCAACAGCTCGGCTACACGTTCCGTGATGCCTCGTTGTTGGCGGATGCCCTGCGCCATCCCTCCGCCGCCACTCTGCGGCCGGCCACGGCCAGCAACCAACGTCTGGAGTTCCTCGGCGATGCCGTCCTTCAGCTGGTCATCTCCGAGGCCCTGTATCGCGCCGACCCCGAGGCGCGGGAAGGGGTTCTGAGTCGCCGCCGCGCCACGCTCACCAAGGGCCTCTTTCTCGTCACCCTCGCCCGCGAACTCGGACTCGACCGAGCGCTCGAACTCAGCCCGGCCGAAGAGCAGACCGGCGGCCGCGACCGCGCCTCCTCACTCGAGGATGCGTTCGAAGCCCTCGCCGCTGCCATCTACCTCGACGGCGGCCTCGAGGCCGCCCGCCCGGCGATCCTTCGTTGGTACGGGCCGCTCGAACGCCGACTCGACGGCCCCGAACAGGGTGACAATCCCAAGGGCCGCCTGCAGGAACTCGTACAGCCCGAACACGGCAACGATGCCCTCCGCTACGAGGTCGTGCACACCCAGGGCCAGCCCCACGAACGCCATTTCGAAGTCCACCTGCACCTGCTCGGCCGCATCGTTGGAACCGGCTCCGGCCGCTCCAAAAAGGAGGCCGAAGAAAACGCCGCCCGCGAGGCCCTACGCTTATGGAAGACACCCGCGTCAAACTGAAGTCCGAACACCCCCTGCCCCCGCTTCCGGCCGTCTCCCAGAAGCTCCTCGAGCTGATCAATCAGGACGCGCCCTTCGATGACGTCGCCCTCGTGCTCGCCACCGACTCCGCGATGGCCGCCCGGGTCCTGCGTGTCGCCAATTCGGTCGCGCTCCGCGGCGCCTCGCCGATCTCCTCGCTCACCGAGGCCTTTCTGCGGCTGGGCACCGTCCAGCTTCGCCAGCTCATCCTCGGGCTCGTGTTCGTCCACCATTTCCCCCGGCGCGGCGCCTTCGACTACGTCGCATTCTGGCGGCACAGCCTGCATGTCGCCCTCGCCGCCCAGCAACTCGAGTACCACTCCACCGGTCTCAAGGTCGCCAGCGCGGATGTCTACACCGCCGGCCTGCTCCACGACATCGGTATCGCCTATCTCAACCTCAACGCCGCGACCCGCTACAAGGAGGTCATCGTCGAGGCCCGCGCCTCCGGCGAACCGCTCGGGGTCGTCGAGAAACGCCTGCTCGGTGTCGATCATCATGAGGCCGCGGCCTTCCTGCTCGGCGAATGGCGTTTCCCGCCCTCCATCGTCGCCGTCTGCCAGTTCCACCACAATCCCGAGGGCGCGAAGGAAACCTACCGCGACCTCGTGCGCCTCGTGAACGTGGGCGACCGTCTCGTCTGGGGCCTCGGCCTCGACAACGGCGCCAAGCGCGTCGGCGCCGAATTCGACCCGCTCCTCGCCCTGCCGGAAGTCCGCGTCAGCCCCGCGCGCTACGAGCAGATCCTCGCCGACATCAAGGCCAAGGCCGCGCAGGTCGAGGACTCGCTGGTTTGACCCGCGCCATGCCCGCATCGCTTCCGCGCAGCCGCCTCACCGGCGTTTGCCCGGCGGCGGCGCCGTTCGTCGCCGAGGAACTGTTACGCCGCCAACCCGCGCCGGTCTGGCTCCTCGTCGCAGCCGATCTTCGGGCCGCCGAACGCCTCGCCGAAGACCTCGGTCTGGCGCATTTGCTTTCCGGCGACTCGCGCCGCCTCGAGGTGGCCGTGTTGCCGCCGCAACCGGACCCGCAGACCGGCATGCGCGAGGCCTTCACCATCGCGAGCAACCGCCTCGCCGCCCTCGGCCACCTCCGCGCGCGCCGCGGTTTCACCGGCGAGAATTGGGACGAGACCCTGCTCCTCGTCACCACGCCGACCGCACTCTTCCAGTCGGTGCCCGCGATCGACGCCATCGCGGTGAAGGAACTCACGCTCGTCGCGAAACAGAAGCAGCCGTTCCAGGAGTTGCTCCACCGCCTGGCCGAGCTCGACTACGACTGCGAGCCGCTCTGCGAGCAACCGGGCCAGTACGCCGTCCGCGGCGGCATCGTCGACGTCTATCCCGTCACCGCCGACGCCCCGGTGCGCATCGATTTTTTCGGCGACGAGATCGAGGAGCTGCGCCGCTTCGATCCCGTCTCTCAACGCTCGGGCGAGCAGCTCGCCAGCGTCGTCCTCACCGCGAGCCCCAGCCTCGAGCTGCCCGTCGCGCACACCGGCCTTGCCGCCTATCTCGGGCCGCGCACGCACGTCGTGGTCGTCGACCCGCCGGAACTGGCGCAGACCTACGCCGATGAACTCCGCACCGCCCCGGATGGTCACGGCCTGCCCGCGACGCTCGCGCAAGGCCTCGCCACGCTCTTCGCCGCCCGCACCGACCGTGGCGACTGGCTCGCCGGCCTCTTCGATCTCGATGTCGACGACGAACTCTTCGGCGCCGACGCCGTCTCCGAGCCGTGGGAGACCGTTGCACTCTCCCTCCATCGCTCGCAGCCCGAGGCCAACCTGATCGCCGAGGACCGCCTCAACGCCGAACAGGAGGCGCGCCGGCGCTTCCTCCTCGAGCTCAAGGCGTGGTCCGCCACCGGCTGGCGCATCCATTTTGTCCTGCCGCGCGACGGCGAGGAGGCCCGCGTGCGCGAGATCCTCGCCGAGGAGAAGATCAAGCTGCCGCGCGCGGTCTGGAGCCGCGGCTCGCTCGACGAGGGCTGCACGTTCGGCGGCACCGCCAGCCGCCCGCCCGGTTGGGCCGCGCTGCCCGCCGGTTGCCCGGGAGTGGTGCTGGTCTCGGAGACGGAGGTCTTCGGTCGTCACCGCCAGCGGCGGCCGAGCGCCCGCCGCCGCGCCGTCGTGCAGACCTCGCAGGTGGACCAGCTGCTCGACTTCGCCGACCTCGTCGAGGGCGACCATGTCGTCCACCTCCAGAACGGCATCGGCATCTTCCGCGGACTCACGCGCATCGAATCCGGCGGCCAGATACGCGAGGTGCTCTCCGTCGAGTTCGCCGACCAGATCACGTTGCACGTGCCGCTGCAGGAGTCGCATCTGCTCAGCCGCTACGTCGGGTTGTCGAAAGCGAAGCCCGTGCTCGCGAAGATCGGCTCGAACCGCTGGGAGAAGACCCGCCAGGCCGCCGAGCGCGCCACAATCGACCTCGCCGCGGAACTGCTCGAGGTCCAGGCCAAGCGCGACAGCCAGCCCGGCCACGCCTTCGGCCCCGACACCGTGTGGCAGCAGGAGTTCGAGGGCTCCTTCGCCTTCACCGAGACGCCCGACCAGCTCCGCGCGATCGTCGACACCAAGGCCGACATGGAAAAGGCGCGCCCGCTCGACCGCCTCATCTGCGGCGACGTCGGCTTCGGCAAGACCGAGGTCGCGATCCGCGCCGCGTTCAAGGCGGTGATGGGCGGCAAGCAGGTCGCGATGCTCGTGCCGACGACCGTGCTCGCCCAGCAGCATTTCAACACCTTCAGCGAACGCATGGCCGGCTACCCGGTTGTCGTGGAAATGTTGAGCCGCTTTCGCTCCCGGGCCGAGCAGGCG
>JAHFTC010000044.1 GCA_023269585.1 Opitutaceae bacterium | reverse complement strand
GGTGGGGGAGGCGCCGCGCGGTATTCCCAGTAGCATGCCACCGGGGCGCCGTCCACCGGCGAATGGCGGGGTCGAAATTGGCGCGGGGGACGGGACTCGAACCCGTGACCGACGGTTTAGAAAACCGTTGCTCTATCCGGCTGAGCTACCCCCGCGGGGGGTGTCGGGCCGAAGCATGGAAACGGCGCCGGACCTGGCAAATCCGAAGCGCGGGCGCAGTCGGGGAGCGTTGCAGAACGGGGCGCTGCGACGCGGACGACGTTCGCCCGGTGAGCGCGGTGGGCGAAGCGGCCGGCTGGCAACAGCTGGGAGGGCGCCGTTTATCGCGAGCGTTCGCGGCGGGGGCAGTTGGACGGCAGTTCGTCGTCCGTGGCGTCCGAGGTCGGGCTAGTTGCGGGCGTGTTTTTCGGTGGCCAGAGATCCGGAGTCATCTGTACGTCGGCGGTCATCGAAACATTCGGGTTGAACGGAGTGGCCGGCCGGGGCGGGAGCGGGCGGTTGTGACGACCGGAGTGCCAACGGCGGTCGCGCTGGTACTGCCGCGGCCGCGTGTAGGGTTCTGCGGACCAATCGTTCCATGCCCACGTGGTCGACGTGTCGACCGCGGGGGCCGGGGGCTCGACGACCGGGAGCGGGGCGGGGGCGGGCGGAGCGGCGGCGGCTTTCCGGGCGCGTTCGGCCTGCAGGCGTTTGGCCTCGGCGAGGCGGGCCAGCGCCTCCTGCGACTGGCGCTCGGCATCGAGCTGGGCTTGGGCCGCGTCGAAGGGGTAGGTGGTCGCGAGTTGTTCCGGCAGTTTGGACTTGTCGACTTGGGTGAAGCCGCCGGCATGGCGGAAGGTGACGGTGGCGGCATCCTCGCGGACGACCACGGCATCGCGGAGCAGGCGGCCATCCTTGAGCGCCAGATCGACCGCTGCGAGCGGTGCTGCGACCAACAGGCCGAGGCAGAGGGCGGCACCACACGTTTTCATGGGCCCACCATACCTCGGGAACGGTGGCTGACAAGGGGGCGGCGGCCGCCGCCAGCGTCCTTTGGCCTCGCCGTGAGGTCGGGTGGTGTGTCGTCTCGGGCGCCACTTTTCCCGCCATGCCCGCCACCGCGACCCGCCTCAACGTCTTCACCGAATCCGTCATCCGCGGGATGACGCGCCTGGCCAACCAGCACGGCGCGCTCAACCTGTCGCAGGGCTTCCCCGACTTCGACCCGCCGGAGGAATTGCTCGCGGCGCTGGCGCGGGCCACACGCGGGCCGCATCACCAATACGCGGTGACGTGGGGCGCGCCGCGGTTCCGCACGGCGTTGGCGAAGAAGATCGGGCGGTTCACCGGTCTCGAGGTCGATCCCGACCGGCATCTGGTCGTCACCTGCGGCAGCACGGAGGCGATGATGGTGGCGATGATGACCGCCTGCAATCCGGGCGACAAAGTGATCGTGTTCTCGCCGTTCTACGAGAACTACGCGGCCGACGCCATCCTCTCGGGCGCGCAGCCGATCTACGTGCCGCTGCGCCCGCCGCATTTCGACTTCGATCCGGCCGAGCTGGAGCGCGCCTTTGCCCAGGGGCCGAAGGCGATCGTCGTCTGCAATCCCTCGAATCCCTGCGGCAAGGTCTTCACCCGCGCCGAGCTGCTCGCCATCGGCGCGCTGGCCGAGCGGCACGACGCGTTTGTCATCACCGACGAGCCGTATGAACATATCGTCTACGAGCCGCACGCGCACGTGAGCGTGGCGGCGCTGCCGGGCCTGGCCGCGCGCACGATCACCTGCAACTCGCTCTCCAAGACCTACTCGATCACCGGTTGGCGGCTGGGCTACGTGCACGCCGCGCCGGAGGTGATCGCGCAGGCGCGCAAGGTCCACGACTTCCTCACTGTCGGCGCCGCGGCGCCGTTGCAGGAGGCCGCCGTGGCCGGGCTCGAGCTGCCCGACAGCTACTACGCCGGCCTGCGCGCGGCCTACACGGCGAAGCGCGATGTCTTCCTCGGCTGGCTGCGGCAGACGGGCCTGCCCTTCACCGAGCCGCAGGGGGCCTACTACGTGATGGTCGACATCTCCTCGCTCGGCTTCGCGACCGACACGGCGGCCGCCGAGTGGATGATCCGCGAGCTCGGCGTGGCGGGAGTCCCCGGGTCGAGTTTCTTCCGCGAGCCGGAGCACCGCTACATCCGCTTCCACTTCGCCAAACGCGAGGAGACGCTCCGCGCCGCCGGCGAACGCCTCGTCCGCCTGCGCGACTTCGCCGGCATCGGCGCGCGTGGCCGCTGATCCTCCATCGCGCAGACCCCAGCGCAGACGCCTGCGGGTGACGAAGGAAACGAAGGCGCGCAGGGACGACGGGAAAGCCCCGGTGGAGAACTTCGGGGGCTGCACGGGCAAACCTCGCGCCGCGCAGGATTGAAAGTCCGCTCTTGCAGCGGTGCTGGAAGTGTCATGCCATCGTGGTGCAACCCGCAAACCCCTGCAATGAATCCCAATCTGTTGGGTTCCGGCGAGATCGACTGGTCCGGTGCGGCCGCACAGTGCGGCCGTGCGGCGATCGGCTGTGCTTTGGCTGCAGGGAAGGTCACCGCAGGGCGAAGCCACGCCCGCGTGCGAGTCGTCCGGCTTGTCCCCGGCGCCGCACCGCGACGATGAGTGCGTTGCCTCCACTCGATCGAGGGAGCGAGCCGTACCGTACGCGCGTCGAGATCTGGTCGACGCAGATCGCGGCGCCGCCGCCATCGGGAAAGCGGGGGCAGCAAAGGTCCTGGGGCAATCCGCGGCGGGAAGATCACGAAGTTCCGGTGACACAGCCTCAGCCGCCGGTACAGCCGAGGCGCGTGGTGGCGGCGGAACCGAACGGCAGTGCCGAAGGTGGCCGCGCGGTTTCCATTGCGGCAGTCCGCTCGGTGGTGCCGACGACCGCGGTGAATCTCCGGGTGGCCTACGGGCTTGCGAGTATGCCGGTTTCACTGGAGCTCGTCCCGGTTCACGAGGCGACGGCGGAGGTCGCGGTCGGGGGTGGCACTGCGCTCGCAACGGGCAAGGTCCATCGGCTCGCGGCGGACTTCTACGCGCGCGCCCCCTCGGTCGGCTATGCGGGCCGGGGCAGGTCGCTCGGCGCGGGGCTCAACGTCCGGGTGTGAGCGGTTGCGCCGGTGGTGCGGTTCAACCGGCGGCGATCGGCAGGTCGCGGGCGAGCAGCGGGCGCGCGAGGCGGCTGCGCAGACGGGCGCACAGGAAGAGGAAGAGCTCCGCGGTGGTGAAGGTGTCGCCCGCCGCGGTGTGGCGGTCGAGCGGTGGGATGCCGCAATGCGCGCACAGCTCCTCGAGCGTGGGCGGTCGTTGGCCGGGGTAGGCGGTCTTGCCGAACGCGTCGAGCGTCCGCATCGCCAGGGCGGCGGTGTCGAGCCGCGGGTTGCGCAGCCGGACGCCGAAGCCGCGGCGGAACGCCTCGTCGAGCATGGCGCAGTCGAAGCCGATGTGATGGCCCACGACAACCGCGCCCTGGAGGCGCGGGAGCAGCGCGGCCAGCACCTCGCGCTCGGGGTCGCCGGCGGCGGTGTCGGCGGGAAGGATACCGTGGACGGCGGTGGCGGCGTTCAGCGGCGCGGCCGATTGGCGCACGACCCAAGCGGCGGCCTCGCCGACCCGCAGGTCGCCGCCGCGGATCGGCATCGTGGCGAGCGAGAGCAGGCGATCGTGGCCGACTTGGAAGCCGGTCGTCTCGGCGTCGAGCACGAGGAACGTGAGTTCGCCGACCGGGCGGCGCGCGGCGACGCGGCGCGGGGTGGTGGCGCGGTAGGCCGCGGCGAGCGGGTCGAGCCGGCGGCGGAAGGGCCAGAGGTTCACAGGCGGGCGGGGATGTTGAAATCGGCGCGCACGGCGTCCTGCACCATCCGCACGACATCGAAGACATTGGCGAGCCCGGCGCGTTCGAGCTTGGTGAGGTCGGCCGGGTCGATGAACCGCCCCGAGTCGCCGCGGCGCAGGCCGTTGAGGTTGCGCAGGCGCAGGAGGAGATCGTAGCCGTCGCGGGCGAGCGTCGCCAATTCCTGGTGCTTGGCGACGTTGCGGCGGATCTCGTCCCAGCGGCCGAAGGTGGAGTAGCGGCGGCTGAGGCGGTGGCGGAGGGTGAGGAGCCGGGCGGCGTCGCGCAGGGGGGCCATGGCGCGGTTCTTGATGTCGAACTCGCCCGCGCCGCTGCCGCGGGTCTCGACGACGAAGCGGCCGAAGAAATTGAGTGGCGGCGGGGTGCCGACGATCTGGGCGGCGAGGCGGCCCTGGAGTTCCTCGCTGGCGGCGACCGAGGCGAAGATGCGCTCGCGCAGCGGCTCGCAGAGGGCCTTGTCGCCGGAGACGAAGCGTAGGTCGTAGAGCACGACGGCGCGGAGCAGCGCCTGGTTGTCGGTGCTGGTGGGCACGCGGTCGATCTCCGCGAGCCATTCGGCGCTGGTGCGGCACCAGGTGCGATTGGCCGCCATCACGCCGCCCTGGCAACGGGCGTAGCCGCAGGCGACGAGGTGGCCGATCACGCGGCCCGCGAGATCGAGGAAACGCTGGCGGGCGGCCTCGTCCTGCTCGGGCGACCCGAGGGAGGCGAAGACCAGGGCGTTGTCCATGTCGGTGCGGAGGATCTGTTCGCGGCGGCCGTCGCTGCCGACGGAGAGCCAAGCCCAGGGCACTTCGGGCAGCGGGGTGCCGGCGGCGGCCAGTTCCCCGGCGGCGAGCTCGATGAGGCGGTGGACCAGTTCGTCGCTGAGCTCGGCGCAGATCTGGCCGAGGAACGCCGCCGAGATGCCGGCGCCGAGGTAGCTGCGGGCGATCTCCTCGATCTCGTCGCAGAGCTCGCGGAAGCGGGCGGGCGTGCGCGCCGCGCGGATCTCGCGCAGCAGGCCGGCGGGGTGGTGGCCGCTCTGGGCGAGCAGATCCTTGTGTGAGCAGATATCGAGCACGGGGGTGGCCGCGGTGCCGTCCTCGGTGATGCAGACCTGGCCGATGCGTTGGCGGAGCATGACGAGCATCGCCGCGGTGGCGCTGGAGTGCGGCGCGACCGTGACCACCGGCGAGGCCATGATGCGCGCGACCGGCTCGGTCTTCGGCACGCCTTCGACGACGACCGTCTGCATCAGCATGTTGGCCGTGACGATGCCGATGGGGCGGCGCGCGTCGTCGACGACGAGGATCGAGGGCACGCGGCCGGCGGTCATGCGCTCGGCGGCGGACTGGATCGAGTCGGAGGGACCGCAGGTGAGGAGGTGGCCCGGCGGGCGCGGCTCGATACCACGGGCGCCATCGAGGTGGGCCTGGAGAATGTTCTTGGCGCGGCCGGCGACGCGGGACTCGGTGGGCTCGGGCAGCGCGACCGAGCCGCCGACGCGGGTGGCCCAGAAGAGGTGGCGGCGGGCGTAGTCGCGAGCTTCATCATACGCTTCCAGCAGTTCGCGCACGGCGGGCCAGGGGAGGGCGTAGAAGAGGCTGTCCTCGACGACCTGGGCGGTGACGCGGAAGGGCTCGTGCTTCATCAACGCGGTGAGACCGAGCACGTCGCCGACGTCGCGCACGTCGACGAGTTCGCTGCGGTCCTCGACTTTCCATAGGTATTCGACGCGGCCGCGGGCGAGAAACAGGAGCTCCTCGCCCGGCTGGTCTCCTTGTGTCCACACCTTCTCGCCGGCGGCGAGCACGCGCACGACCGAGTCGGCAGCGAGTGCGGCGACGGCGGCGTCCGGCAGCATGGAAAAAGGCGGGAAGCGGCACAGGGCCTCGGCGATGCGGGTGGGGATGACGTTGTTGGAGGCCATGCGGGGAAGAAGTGTGGCGGGGCGGGACGACTTGGCCAGTCCGGCCGGGACGGGGCGTCAGGGGCGTGGGCGGGTGGGGCGCAGGGCGAAATCGGCGCCGGCCACGGTCCGGCCGTTCACCCGCACCTCGAGGCGGTGTGTGCCCGGATAGAGGCGACGCGTGGTCACGGGGCGCAGGCTGTGCTGCTTGGCGAGGTCGCGTTCCTCTCCCGGGGCGAGCGTGAGCTTCCAGCCCTTGAACACCTTGGGGGAACGTTCGCCGTTGGCGCGCACGTGGTGCACGGCGTAGTCGATCACGAGCGGCTGCGGGGCGGAGTGGGTGGAGACGAGGCGGACCTGCAGGCCGAGGGTTTCACCGATGCGGACCGCGGAGGCGGCGAGGGTGAGGGAGGCCTTGCCGCGGAGGGATTGGCCGAGGCCCCAAGCAGCAAGGGTGGCGCCGTGGCCGGCTTTGATGAGTGTGCGGCTGGCGTGGCGCAGCAGCGCGAGGCGCTCCGGGGTGGCGTCGGCGAGGTGTTCGCGCACCCAGGACGCGACGAGGTCGGGGTGGTCCTTGGCGATGTCGTTGAGGTGGTTGGCCACGCTGCGGCGCACGTAGGCCGAAGGGTCGTCCTGCAAGGCGCGCAGCAACGGCAAGGTGGGCGCGGGATCGACGACGAGGGTCTGCAGGCGCAAACCCCAGGGCAGGCGCGGTCGGCTGCCTTCGCTGACGAGCCGGCGCACGTGCGCGCTCGGATCGTGTACCCACATTTCCAGCGTGCGCAGCGTGGCTTCGGGGTGACGTTGGATGAACGGCCGGATGGCGAACTCGGCGGAGAAACGCTGCGTGAGCGCGTGCAGGCAGGCGAGCGCGCGCGGCACATGGTCCATACCGTGGCGGGCGACGTATTCGCCCATCTACCAGACGGCCCAGCCCGAGAGTCCGGCTTGGCAGGCGGCCTCGCTGAGGCCGACGGGCTCGCCCTCGGCGTCGAACGGAAGCGGCGGCGTGAGGCTGGCTTCGAGCACGGTGCAGGCGTGGGCGAAGTCCGCGGGCAACGTTAGCGCGAGCGCCTCGGCAATCTGCAGGGCCCGCGCCTTCAACTCGAGTTTCTCGAGCCCGCTGCCGGCGATCTGCCCAAAGCGTGTCCGGTCGAAGGGCGGCCAGACTCGGGCGAGGTGTTCGGCCGCGTGAGCCACGGTCTGCTGGCTGATGAGGTTCTTGAAGGGCTCGGCCATCGTGCGGCGAATTCAGAACCAAATGCGCCGGCCCGGCAAGCGGCGCGGGCGGCGGGGGCGCACCGGGCGCACGCTTCATGGGGCGGTCGCTGAGGGCGGTGGCAGCTCGGCGGGCGGGAAGCCGTAGATGACGCGCGCGCCGCGGCGGTACGTGAGGTAAGAATACGTCCAGGAGAGCAGCACCGAGAGCTTGTTGCGGAAGCCGACGAGGAATACGAGGTGGATGAACAGCCAGGCGAGCCACGCGGTGAAGCCGCTGAACTCGAGCTTTCCCACCTTGGCCACGGCGCGCTTGCGGCCGATCGTCGCCATCGTGCCCTTGTCGAAATAGACGAACGGCTTGCGGCTGGTCGGGTCCGCGGCGGCGCCGGCGCGGAGCTCCTGCGCCAAAGTTGCAGCGACATAGACTCCCGCCTGCATGGCCGCGGGGGATACGCCGGGCACGATCTGGCCCTTCGGGTCCGTCAACGCGATCATGTCGCCCAGTACGCGCACCTCCGGGTGCCCGGGGAGGCTGAGGTCGGGCAGCACTTTGACGCGGCCGGCGCGATCGGTCTCGGCGCCGAGTTGCGGTCCGAGGGGCGAGCCGGCGACGCCGGCGGCCCAGATGATGTTGGCTGCCCGCAACGTCTCGTTGGGCAACACCACTTCGCCGTCACGGATCTCGCGTACCTGCACGCCCAACCACACGGCCACGCCGAGGCTTTCGAGCTGGGCGCGGGCGCGGTCGGAGAGTGCGGGCGGGTAGGCGTTGAGCAGGCGCGGGCTGCCTTCGACGAGGATGACGCGCGCCAGGCCCAGGTTGAGCCGACGAAAATCCCGCGCGAGCACCTGGCGTTGGAGTTCCGCAAACGTGCCGGCGAGTTCAACGCCGGTGGGGCCGCCGCCGATTACGACGATCGTCATGAGGCGCTGGCGCTCGGCGGGGTCGTCGGTCATTTCGGCGCGTTCGAAGGCGTGCAGCACGTTGCGCCGGATACGGAGCGCGTCGTCGATCGTCTTCAGCCCGGGCGCGTGTTGTTCCCATTCCGGGTGGCCGAAGTAGCTGGTGCGTCCGCCGAGCGCGACGACGAGGTGATCATAGCGCAGATCACCCTGGCGCAGGCGCACGGTGCGCGCAGCGAGATCGAAGCCGGTGACCTCGTCCATCAGCACGGTGACATCGCGTTTCTTCGCGAGGATGGAGCGGACCGGTTGCGCGATGTCCGGTACGGCGAGCCCGGCCGTGGCGACCTGGTAGAGCAGGGGCTGGAAGAGGTGGTGGTTGGTACGGTCGACGACCGTGAGGCGTGCGAGCCCGGCGGGAAACTTCTGCGCGAAGGTCAGGCCGGCGAAACCGGCTCCGAGTACGACCACGTGCGGGCGGGGGTCGGCAGAAACGTTCATGGGAAGCAGAACGGATCATCCAGACCGGCGAATACGCAAATCGCGCGCTGCCGGTCCGACGGGGATGCGGTGGCCGAGCGCGCGGGTCTGGTGCGGTGAACGCCGCCGAACCGTGCGCTCACCGGGATGCGCTCAGCCGCATCCGCGTCGCGGGTGCGGAGCGCGCCGCCGGCCGGACGGGACGCCGCCTCAAGTCGGACCGGCCGCCGCGGGCCCGAGGAGCCACGCCAAGGCGGCTTGCTCGGTGAGGAACGACTGGAGGGTGAGGTTCGGGTTGCGGTTGAAGTTGGCGAAGTTGCGGGCGATGGCCACCGCCGCGGGCGTGTGGGCAACGAAGGCGGCGCGGACCGGCACCGGGATCGGGGTGCCAATGCGGCGCTTCGAATAGTTGAACGCCTCGAGGGTATCGAGCTGCAGCTCCGCTGCTGGGTCGGCGGTGTGGAGGACGTGCGGCACAAAACCGCAGCGGGCGGCGACGGCGGGAAGTTCACCGAAGAGCTGTCCGAGGTCTTGGGCGGTGATCGTGCCGCTCCAATGGGCGTGCAGGTGGTCGGCGCGAGTCTGGATCTGGATCGGCATGGCGACGGACGGTGTGCGTGAGTCCATCGGTCTGCGGCGGGGGCCGATGAAATGAAAACAGCTCGATCGATGAGCGGATCGCGTGGCGTGTCCGGGCGTTCCAGTGACCTGATGCCGCTTGTGTCGGCTCTGGAGGAGTGGTCGCGTTGAGCCGTTTACTGGAGCATGAATACTGAAATGCCACCCCCTGTTGCCGCCCCGATTTGCCTGCTAACCGCGGACGACCTCCCGCTCGCGCTCGATTTTCGTTACCGGATGATGGAGGAGTCCGGCATGGCGGCGCTGCTGGCGGACGACTGGCGGGAGCTCACGCAGCGGATCTATGAAGACGGCTACCGCGCCGGCACGATCGCGCACTTTGGCTGGCGGGAGGACGGCGTGATCGTCGCCACTGCCGGCGTGATGATTCGCGACGATTTTCCCGCCAACACCCTCAAGCCGCGCCGCTACGGCTGGATCATGGATGTGTACGTGTTGCCCGAGCACCGCCGCCACGGCCACGCGCGCCGACTGGCCGAGCACACCCTCGCGTGGCTGCGCGCGAAGGGCGTGGTCTTCGCTCGGCTGGTCGCCTCCGAGCAGGCCAAGCAGGCGCGGCTGTACGAAAAACTCGGTTTCACCTTCGCCAATGAGATGCGGCTCAATCTCGCGGCGTCGGCGGGGTGAGGTGGCGTTGGGGACGGCGTTGAGCGATTCGGCAGTCCGAAGAACGGCGATCAACCGAGGCCGAGGTAGGCGCGAACCTTGCGCTTGATCTCCTGCCGCCGTTCGAAGGCGACGACGCCGAAGCGTTCTTTGATCTGCGCCTTGCGGACGACGTAGATCAACGAGCAATCGAGCAAGGTGAGGAACGAAAGTCCGTCGGCACCGTTCAGGAGGACGTTGTGCTCCTTCGCCCGTTCGGCCGGTTGCTTCTTCGTGCCGACGAGCACGTTGAACCGCTGCTGCTTGTCGTCGTCGAGGATGTCCTCGGCGGAGAGGACGACTGCGGGATGGCCGACCGGATCGTTGTCGGAGGCGGGGATCTTGACGATGTCCCAGCGGCGCAGCTTCAAAGCGTTTCTCCGAGCGAGTTGCCCAGGGCGATCTCGCGCTTCGAGCGCCGGAGCGAGCCCTTGGATGCGGGTGCGACTTCCTCGGGCATTTCCCACGGCTCGCATTTCATGAAGCCGAACGGGAACTTCACGACCACAGCCTGCTTGCGGGTGACGACGCGGCGCCCGACCTTGGCGAACTGCTCCTTGGCTTCGTTGGCCGTGAGAATCTGCATGGCCTACGAGTAGGCGCTGCGCTGCGGGCGGTCAAGTGGGGCGGCGGCAGTTCCGGCAGTGGCTCCCATTCGACACGCTCAGCCTGTTCGACCGGCTCAGCGCGGGAGTGCCCGCTGCTCAGGTTTCGTAACCCAAGTACGGGCGAACCAGCGCTCGGACTCTTCGACGGGCGTTCCTTGCCGGCGGGCATAGTCCTCGACCTGGTCGCGGGCGAGTTTGCCGACGGCGAAGTGCTTTGAGTCGGGATGGTTGAAGTAGAGGCCGCTCACGTCGCTGCCGGGTACCAATGCGCAGCTCTCCGACGAGATCGCTGCCTTGGTTCGGTCAGTTGACTTGGGCTGCCTGGCTGGCAAGCCTACGGACATGTCGGCGAAAAAGACCGATTTCACATATTGGCAGGATGGCGGTTTCTGGGTCGGCCATCTCGACGAATTTCCCGACTACCTCACGCAGGGCACCTCGCTGGATGATCTGAAGGAGAATCTGATCGATCTGCATCGGGAGCTGACTTCGGGGACAATTCCCAACGTGAGGCGGCACGCGGAACTCGAGGTGGCATGAAGCGGCGGGATCTGATCCAGCGGATCGAGGCGCTGGGGGCGGTGTTCATCCGCCACGGCGGCAAACACGACTGGTATCAGAATCCGACCACCGGAATGGCGTAGCCCGTTCCGCGCCATACCGAGATCAACGAGCTGCTCGAGAAGAGCATTCTGCGAAAGTTGGGCGGGAAGTAGTGCGCTGCGGCAGGTCGGGTCCGCCGAACCCGCCGTGGGCAGGGTTCGCCTTTGGGGCGGAGGCTGCCGCGGGCAGAGGTGGCGGACGCCGGCGGAGCGGCGTCCCTACCTTCGGACACTCACGCTTCGTAGCCGAGGCTGGGGGGCCTTCTCGACCTCGTGACAGGGCGCAGGCTGCGGGTGGCGTTGTCTTCGGCCTGGTCGCGGGCGAAGTGGCCGACGGCGAAGGACTTCGACTCGGGATAATTGAATTAGAAACCGCTCACGCTGCTGCCGGGCTTCATCGCGCAGCGCTTGGGTGTGAATCAGCGGACCTCGATCAGACGGGTGCCGCTGGCGAGCTGCTCAGTGAGAGCGGGCAGGGCGACGGCGAAGAGCGCGAGGAGCGCCGGCGTGCGACAGTTGCCGATGCGCAGCCAGACGACCGGCACCGGCTCGGGACGGAGGGTCACCATCTGGGCGAAATCTTCATCCTTGGTCACGATCACCGCGCCATGCTCGGCGGCGTAATGCCAGAGGAAGTGGTCAGGCGCTTGGGCTAGATCCAGCTCCAGCGCGTGCTCGGCGACATGACCTTGGTCGCGCAGCCAACGGGCGAGCGCCACGGGAAGCTGGTTGTCGACGAGGAAGCGGCTCACTACGCGCGCAGGATCACGCGGTCATTCTGGGAAGCGGCGAACTCAAGGCAGGCGCGGATGTCGTCGGCTTCAAGGAACGGATAGTCCTTCAGGATCTCCTCCCACGAAGCGCCCTGGGCGAGGAGTTCGAGCACATCCTTTACGCGTAGGCGAAAGCCGCGGATGCAGGGTCGCCCGCCACATTTGCCCGGTTCGACGGTGATGCGGGAAAGGAGCGTGCTCATGGCGGAGACCCTAGCTGGCGGCGACGGAAAGGAAAGCGTGGGTTTGCTATGGGTGCGAGGGTGGGCGGTTTCTCCGAACCCGCCGCGGTCGTTGCCCGCGGCGGATCGCCGCTCTCGCGAGCGGCGCCACAGCGCGATGCGCGCGGAGCGTGCCGCGGGCAGAGGCGGCGGACGCCGGCGGAGCGGCGTCCCTACCTTCGGAACCTCACGCCTCGTAGCCGAGGTAGGGGGAGAGCCAGCGCTCGGACTCTTCGACGGGCGTTCCTTGCCGGCGGGCATAGTCCTCGACCTGGTCGCGGGCGAGTTTGCCGACGGCGAAGTACTTCGACTCGGGATGGTTGAAATAGAAACCGCTCACGCTGCTGCCGGGCTTCATCGCGCAGCTCTCGGTGAGCTGCATGCCGGTGGCGGCTTCGATATCGAGTAGCTTCCAGAGTTGCGGCTTCTGGGTGTGGTCCGGACACGCCGGATACCCGGGCGCGGGGCGGATCCCGCGATACTTCTCGCGGATCATCTGCTCCATCGTGAGGTTTTCGGTGCGGCCGTAGCCGGAGAGGTCGCGGACCTGCTTGTGGAAATACTCGGCGAGGGCTTCGGCGATGCGGTCGCCGAGGGCCTGCACCATGATCGCGGAATAGTCGTCCTGCGCGGCCTTGAACTCGGCGGCGAACGCCTCGACGCCCGGTCCGGCGGTCACGGCGAACGCGCCGAGGTAGTCGATCCGGCCGCTGCTCTTCGGCGCAATGTAGTCGGCGAGGCAGTGGTTGAACTGGTCGGCGGGTTTCTCGTTCTGCTGGCGGAGGAAGTGGAACGTCTCGACGACGCGGCTGCGCTGCTCGTCGGCGTAGACCTCGACGGAGTCTCCGACGGCGTTGGCCGGCAGGAACGCGATGAGCGCACGGGGCTGAAACCGTTTCTCGGTGACGATGCGGTCAAGGAGCGCCTGGGCGTCGGCGAAGAGCTTGGTGGCCTCGGTGCCGACGATCGGGTCTTTTAGGATTTCGGGGAAGCGGCCGGTGAGTTCCCACGCGGAGAAGAACGGGGCCCAGTCGATGAATCGGACTACGTCCTCAAACCGGAGAGCGGAGACCGGAGACCGGAAAGACGAACTCGGAGCACTCGGAACTCGAAACGCAGAACTCGTTGGCTCCAAGGCGAAGACCCGGGTGCCGAGGAACTCCGGCTTGGGGATGTCGACGGTGGACCAGTCGCACTTCGGGGCGCGGGAGCGGGCGGTGGCGAGCGGGAGGAGCGGCGTGCGCTTGAGGCGGGCGGCGAAGTCGTCGCGCTGGCGTTGTTGTTTGGCGACGAGGTCGGCGACGAAGGCGGGCTTCTGCTCGGGCGAGAGCAACGCGGAGGCGACGTTGACGACGCGGGAGGCGTCGAGCACGTGGACGACGCCGTGGGGGTACTCGGGCGCGATCTTCACGGCGGTGTGCGCCGGGCTGGTGGTGGCGCCGCCGATGAGCAGCGGGATGGTGAAGCCCTGGCGCTGCATCTCCTTGGCGACATGCACCATCTCGTCGAGCGACGGGGTGATGAGGCCGGAGAGGCCGATGGCGTCGGCGCCGAGACGTTTCGCCTCGGCGAGGATCTTCTCGGCGGGGACCATGACGCCGAGGTCGATCACCTCGTAGTTGTTGCAGGCGAGGACGACGCCGACGATGTTCTTGCCGATGTCGTGCACGTCGCCCTTCACGGTCGCCATGACGATCCTGCCCTGCGCCTGCACGGCGCGGCCGGCGGCGACGTGCTGGCGTTTTTCCTCCTCCATGAACGGCGTGAGGTAGGCGACGGCCTTCTTCATCACGCGGGCGGATTTCACGACCTGTGGGAGGAACATCTTCCCGGCGCCGAAGAGGTCGCCGACGACGCGCATGCCGTCCATGAGCGGCCCCTCGATGATGTGGAGCGGGCGCGGGTACTTGGCGGTGTTGGCGCGGGCCTCCTCGGTGTCGGCTTCGACGAAGGCGTCGATGCCCTTCACGAGCGCGTGCTTGAGCCGCTCCTCAACACTCGTGTTTCGCCACGCGTCGGCGATTTGAGATTTGGATTCTGCGATTTGGGATTTGTCGCCCGCGGCGACTGCGGTGGCCGTTTTGATTTCCTCGGCCAAGGCGACAAGCCTCTCGGTGGCGTCGGGGCGGCGGTTGAGGAGGACGTCCTCGATGTGGGTGAGGAGGTTGGGCTCGATCTCCTCGTAGACGCCGAGCATGCCGGCGTTGACGATGGCCATGTCGAGGCCGGCGGCGATGGCGTGGTAGAGGAAGGCGGCGTGCATCGCCTCGCGCACGGGGTTGTTGCCGCGGAAGGAGAAGGAAACATTGGACACGCCGCCGGAGGTCTTCGCGTGCGGGAGGGTGCGCTTGATGATCCGCACGGCCTCGATGAAATCGACGGCGTAGTTGTTGTGCTCGTCGATGCCGGTGGCGACGGTGAGGACGTTGGGGTCGAAGATGATGTCCTCGGGCGGGAAACCGACCTGGTCGACAAGAAGATGGTAGGCGCGCGTGCAGATGCGGACCTTGTCGTCGCAGGTGGCGGCCTGGCCCTGCTCGTCGAACGCCATCACGACCGCGGCGGCGCCGTAGCGGCGGAGCAGGCGGGCGCGGCGGAGAAACTCATCCTCGCCTTCCTTGAGCGAGATGGAGTTCACGATGCCCTTACCCTGGATACACTGGAGGCCGGCCTCGAGCACGGTCCATTTCGAGGAATCGAGCATGATCGGCACGCGCGAGATCTCGGGCTCGGCGGCGATGAGGTTGAGGTACTTCACCATCGTGGCCTCGCCGTCGATGAGGGCCTCGTCGACATTGATGTCGATCACGGTGGCTCCGGCCTCGACCTGCTGGCGGGCGATGGAAAGGGCGAGGTCCCAGTCGCCGGCCTTGATGGCCTTGGAGAACTTCGGGGAGCCGGTGATGTTGGTACGCTCGCCGACGACGAGGAAATTGGAGGCGCTGCGGGTCATGGAAGGGAAGGTGAGAGGCGAGAGGTGTGCGGAGCGGACGGACGGCGGCGGAGCGCCGTCCCTACCGAGGAAGGAGTGCCGCTACGGCGCCGAGGGCGGCGAAGGTCACGAGGGTGGAGAGGATGAGCAACACGTAGGTGCGGCGGATGTCGCGCGCGTCGGCACCGGGGGCGTCGGCGGGGTCGCCGAGCCAGAGGTCGCAGACCTGCACGCCGTTCTTGAAGAGTGGGCCGATCAGGCGGCGCCGCAGGGCGCCCGCGATGGTGCACTCGGGCCAGCCGCTGTTTGGGCCGGGGACGAGCGCGTGTTGGGCGCGGCCCCAGCGTAGGGCGGCGCGGCCGTCGTAACCAGGCAACAACGCCGCGAGGCCGGAGAGCAGCAGCCAGCTCCAGCGCGCGGGGAGAAAATTGGCGACATCGTCGGTGCGCGCGCCGCACCAACCGAAGCGCAGGTAGCGGTCGGATTTGTAGCCGACCATGCTGTCCATCGTGCTCACGATCTTGAAGAGCACGGCGGCAAGCGGGCCGAAGAGCAGCAGGAAGACGAGCGGAGAGAGCACGCCATCGACGAGGTTCTCGGCCATGCTCTCGACCGCACCGCGGCCGCAGGCAGGGAGGTCCATCTTGTCGGTGTCGCGGCCCACGAGCATGGAAACGTGGTGACGCGCGGCGGCGAGATCGCCGTGGATGACGGCGCGCGCGATGCGTTCGCCGTGCGCGATCAGGTCGCGCAGCGCGAGGCACGCCCAGGCAACGAGTCCGGCCGCGGCGTCGAACGCGTACGGGTGCAATGCGTTTGCGCCGGCGAGGAAGGCGACGACGAGAGGAAGCACGGTGCCGGCGAGCAGGAACAGCAGCGCGATGCCGCCGGCGTAGCCGTTGGCGTGGAGCCGGAAGAGAATGCGTTCGTAGAAGGCGAGCAGGCGGCCGAGCAGGCGAATCGGGTGCGCGGCGAAGATGGGGTCGCCGATCAGGGCATCGAGCGCGAGCCCGAGCGCGGCCCAGAGGAAGAAACGCGGTTCGAGGAATCCGACGGAGGCGTGCAGCGTGTCGGCGAAAGTGGCGGCGAGGGCGGACATCACGTCAGGTGGTGGGTGATGCCGGGGCCGAGGGTCGTCCCTTTAGGGCGACCTGGCGGGTGTGAGTCGGGGGACTGATGCGAGCGCGGAGTCGGGCAGGGCGGGCTGAAGCACCGCCCCACGCGCAGGCGTGCGGCCGAGGGTTGTGAGTGGGTCGTCCCATTAGGGCGCCCCGGCGGGTGTAGTTCGCGGGCCTGGTGCGAGCGCGGAGTCGGGCAGGGCGGGCTGAAGCACCGCCCCACGCGCAGGCGGCGGACTGAGGGTTGTGAGTAGGTTGTCCCTTCAGGGCGACCCGGCGGGTGTGAGTCGCGGGACGGGTGCGAGAGCGGAGTCGGGCAGGGCGGGCTGAAGCGCCGCCCCACGCGCAGGCGATGGACCGAGGGTTGTGAGTAGGTCGTCCCTTCAGGGCGACCCGGCGGGTGTAGTTCGCGGGCCTGGTGCGAGAGCGGAGTCGGGCAGGGCGGGCTGAAGCACCGCCCCACGCGCAGGCGTTGTTTCGAGCCGGTGATGGATCTTTAGTGACCATTATCACGCTTAGCTCTGCCACTTGCGTTGCCAGCCGAGCGTGAGGGCGCGGGTGACGAGTTCGACGGCGGCGGGGAGCAGCGACTCCGGGCTGGGAGCGAGCGTGACGGGGAGCGCGTTCACGAGCTCGGCACGGAGTGTCGGAAACTCCTCGGGGCGGGCGGCGAGGCCGGCGGCGAGCAGCGCGGCCTGGTTGATAAGTGCTTCGCGGGCGGTGGCGGGCGAGAGCGTGCCGGCTAGCATGCGGTCGAGCACCGCGGCGAGCGCGTAGGCGGCGGCGGCGGACTGCGGCTCGTAGATGACGGGGTTCCAGTTGTCCTTGAGGAGCTGACACTGGGCGGCGTCGAGGAAGCGCGCGATCTGCGTCTTGAACTCCTCCTCCTTGAGGCCGAAGCGGCCGAGAGCGTGGAAGAGCGAGCGAGTGTAACTCGGCTCGAGGCCGTTCTGCCAACGCAGCGCTTCGAGCGTGGCGTCGCGCACCGCGCGTCCGATGAGTTCGCCGGCCTTGGTATGTTTGCCGGTCCAGGTTCGTGTCGAGGAACCGGCGACGGGCGCGGCGATGGCGAACTGGTCGGTGCCGGTGCCGGTGGCGAGGCGCCACGAGGACTTGCTGCCGATCGCGAGTTCGAGGAGCGCGGAGGTCTTGGCCTCGGTCATCGTCATCACGGCGCGGGCGAGCGCGGTGTCGCTGAGCGGGGCGGAAAAGAGGAGCAGGGTGTTGATCGTGCCGCTGTGCGTGCCCGGCGGTTTTGCGGTGGCGTGGGTGGGGACGGTGCGGACCCATTTTCCGTCGACCTCGTCGTAGTGCGCGGTGTCGCCGGCGCTGCCGGCGTTGCCGGTGACTCCGCCGGTGACGAGGGCGGTGATGGCGAGGTCGGCGAAGGTGTGGGTGGCGATGCCGAGGTACTGCATCGCGGCGGCAGTGCCCATGACGGCGGTGCTCGCCGGCGCGAGGTCGAGCTCGGCGCAGACGGAGCGGTGGTAACCCTCGGGCCCGAGTCCGGTGATGATCTCGAAGCGCTCCTGGTGCTTCACCGGCTCGCAGCTCTGGTGGTTGACGAGGTGGCGCACGTCGGTGCGCAGGCCGCCGTTGACCGAGCAGGTGCTCAGAACCTTGGCCGGTGTCCGCAGTTCGGCGACGACATGCCGGCCGCGGCGCGCGACGAGGGCGAAGGGCGAGTCGAAGACCGGCAGGGCGTGGGCGGCGGAGGACATGGGATTTTCGATTTGCGATTGCCGATTTGCGATTGGGCGGAGGGCCGGGCGGATGATTGCGGAATTCGGAATGCGGATTGCGGAATGGGGGCCGGAGCTGAAGGCGGAGACGGAAAGAGAATGTGGAAATCAGGGAATCAGGAAGGGGGGTGCGCAGGATCTTTTACAACGGACGATTGTGAGCGGCGCAGATGTTTTTCTGTGACTCTTGTTGGGGCGCCATCGCACCAAACGATTTCGTTGAGCGGCGCGCGCGACAATTTTCCCTGGAAAGCGACGAAGACATCCTGGCGGGTCGGCGCAGTTGGCGCACCTTTCCGATCGAGTGGTGCCCAGTCCACGCGCACTCCGCAGTACGCCAGGCCTCCGGATCCTTGATGGCTCCTGTGGCGGAGGCCGACGGTGATGGGATCGTAGAACGTTGCGGAGATCGCAGAGCAGGATGGATTCTCACTGAATAGCATCTGCTCAATTGCGTCCTGATAGTTGGGTGGCAGATGCCGCGAGATGGAAGGCGACGGGTCGTCAGCGAAACAGCAAGTTGCGAGGGAAAGCAGAAACGAAAGAGCGAGGAATACCCGTGGGCTTTTCATCAGCAGTGAGTTTGGCCGCTATCTCACCCCACCACCAGCGGTTCGAGTCCGCTGAGGCGGAGGGCGGGTTCGAGGGACGGGGTGCGGCGGGGCGGGAGGCCTTTCACGGCGGCTGATATGGCGGCGATGTGGTCGGGGGTGGTGCCGCAGCAACCGCCGACGAGGTTGAGCCAGCCCTGGGCGGCGTAGTCGCGGAGGATCGCGGCGGTCTCGGCGGGTTGTTCATCATAGCCGCCGAAGGCGTTGGGCAGGCCGGCGTTCGGGTAACACGTGACATGGCACTCGGCGAGGGCGGCGAGTTCTTCGAGGTACGGGCGCATGTCCTTTGCGCCGAGCGCGCAGTTGAAGCCGACCGAGAACGGCCGCACGTGGCGCACGCTGTGGTAGAAGGCGGAGACCGTCTGGCCGGAGAGCGTGCGGCCGGAGGCGTCGGTGATGGTGACACTGATCATCACCGGAATCCGGATGCCGAGTTCGTCGAAGAGCGACTCGGCGGCGAAGAGCGCGGCCTTGGCGTTGAGGGTGTCGAAGATCGTTTCGATGAGGAGCACGTCGACTTCGGCTGTTAGGAGGGCTCGGATCTGCTCGGTGTAGGCGGCGACGACCTGCGGCCAGACCACGGCGCGGAACTCCGGACGATTGACGTCGGGCGACATCGAGAGCGTGCGGTTGAGCGGGCCCACGGCGCCGGCGACGAAGCAGCGGCGGCCCGGCGTGGCGGCCTCGGCGGCGCGCGCGGCGGAGCGAGCGCAGGCGACGGCGGCGGTGTTGATCTCGGCGGCGAGGTGCTCGGTCTTGTAGTCGGCCTGCGAGATGGAGGTGGCGTTGAAGGTGTTGGTCTCAACGAGGTCGGCGCCGGCGGCGAAGTAGCGTGCGTGGATCTCGGTGACGACGTCGGGGCGCGTGAGGCAGAGGAGGTCGTTGTTGCCCTGGAGGTCGTGGGGGTGGGCGGTGAAACGCGTACCACGGAAGTCGGCCTCCTTGAGGCCGTAGCCCTGGATCATCGAACCCATGGCGCCGTCGAGGATGGCGATGCGTTGCGCGAAGAGCGCGGAGAGAGCGGCGGCGGAGGCGTTGGTGTAGACGTGGGCGGCCATGGTGGCAGGGAACATGTGGACGAGGTTGGCCCGGTCAAAGCAAAACATATCAACAAAGGCGGATGTGTTGATTGGATTGGCGGTTGCGTGCTGATCCCGGGTTATTGCGGCAAGCTCGGCCATCCTCTTGCTTTCGGCCGGCCAAGGGGGTTCGATCGCCCTCCCCACCTCTTCGCAATGCGTTTCCTTTTTCCAATCCTGGCCACCATCGGATGCCTGATGCCGCTTGGCGCCGCCACCCAACCAATGAAGTCACTCTCCCTGAGTGCACAGGTGCCGAACCGCCCCGCGGCCGGAGCGGTCGTGACGGCCGGCGAGGCCGAACGCGAGATGGTGCGCGACCTGGCCCGGCGGGCGGAGGCTGAGTTGCGGACGAACATCCTGCCGTTCTGGCTGAAACACACTCGGGACGTGGAGCGAGGCGGTTTCTACGGCGTGATCGAGCGCGACCTGAAGGTGCGGGAGAGCGCGCCGCGAGGGTCGTTGCTGACGTCGCGCATCCTCTGGACGTTCTCGGCGGCGCACCGCCGCTACCGCGATCCGGAGTATCTGAAGATGGCGCGGTGGGCCTATGGCGATCTGCAACGGCGGTTCTGGGATGAGAAGGACGGCGGTGTTTTCTGGTCGGTGAAGGCCGGCGGCAAACCGCAGGAGCCGCACAAGCAGATCTACGCCCAAGCCTTCGCGATCTACGCGTTGGCGGAGTTCCACCGGGCGACCGGCGACAAGGCGCCGCTGGAACGGGCGATCGCCGTTTTCCGCCTGGTGGAGGCGCATGCCTACGATCGGGAGCAGGGTGGGTACTTTGAGGCGTTCACCCGCGACTGGAAGGCGCTGCCGGAGGATACTCGCAGCGTGATGGGGGCCGAGGCGCCGAAGTCGCAGAACACGCTGCTCCACCTCATGGAGGCGTACACGAATCTCTACCGGGTCTGGCCTGATGCGCTGTTGCGCCGCCGGCTAGCGGAGTTGGTCGACCGCATGATGACCCGCGTGCTCGATCCGCAGACGAAACACCTGCACCTGCTGATGGCGGCGGACTGGTCGCCGCGCTCGCACGAGGTTTCCTACGGCCACGACATCGAATTCAGCTGGCTGCTGACCGAAGCTGCGGAGGTGCTGGGCGACGAGGCCTTGCTCGCCCGGGCGCGGCCGCTGGCGCTCGAGATTGCGCAGGTCACGCGCGCGGAAGGCCTGGACTCCGACGGCGGACTTTACAACGAGGGCGGGCCGAAGGGCCTCACCGATGCGGGGAAAGATTGGTGGCCGCAGGCGGAGGCCGCGGTGGGCTTCGTGAACGCCTATCAGCTCTCCGGCGACGTCGCCCACCTGCGCACGGCGCAACGGTCCTGGGATTTCATCGAGAAGCGGATCGTGGATCGCGAGAACGGCGAGTGGTTCTGGGGCCGCGATGCGAAGGGGCGGGTGCTGGCGAAGCAGCCGAAGGTCAGCACCTGGAAGTGCCCGTACCACAACGGACGTGCGTGCCTCGAGCTGATCGAGCGGGCGGAAAAGCTGCTCGGAGCCCAATCCGAGTAGCGCTGATCGACTAGCAATCGGGAGCGGCGAGCGACGAGAGTACGAGGACCGACGAGTTGCGGCGGTGCGCGTTGGGCTCGAGGGCACCGGCCGCAAGGCTCTCGGCGCGTGGCACTCGCGCTCGTCAGCTAAGCCTCTGCGCGAAGGCCGCCAACACGCAGGGCTGCCGCCGCGCCGGTTCGCGCCGGGCGCGCCGGTCGGAACGGAAATCTGTGCCGGCGCGGCCTTGGAAAAGTTTGCCGCGGACCCAAGGCTGAGTCCGTAAGTTACAGAAGATCATGCTCTAAGGCCTGTGGCATGGGGTTTGCACCTCAGGGCGACGATGATCGGCTTTCTCCGTCACCCGCTACGTCCCGGCATTGTCGGGCACGGCAGTGGTGCGTTGGCGGGAGAGGGGCTGCAGCCCTGCGCCGGTCAACACTCGTAGTCACTTCTCAACCGCAGAACGCCTTCCCATGACGACCCAAACCGCCGCCGAACTCCAGGCCGCCGCCCAAGCGGGCGATGCCGCCGCGCAGTACGAACTCGCTCAGACCTACCTCGAGGGTAACGACGGGGCGCCCGATCCGGCGAAGGCGATGCCCTGGCTCCAGGCCGCGGCCGACCAGGGGCATGCGAAGGCGCTGTGCGGCCTCGGCGTCCTGTACGCGACCGGGTCCGGTGTGGCGCACGACCCCGAGCAGGCGTTGCGGTGGCTGCGGATCGCCGCGGAGAAGGGGGAGCCGCGGGCGCTGTTCAATCTCGGCCTGTTCTTCGAGCATGGCTACGGCGCGACGGTGGATCTGCCTCGCGCCGTGGAGTATTACCGGCAGGCCGCCGAAGCGGGCTGTGCGGACGCGCAGCAGAACTACGCGCTCGCGCTGTTGAGCGGGGAGGGCGTGGCGGCCGACCCGGTGGCGGCCATCAGTTGGCTGATGAAGGCGTCGGGAGAGGGCTTACCGGAGGCGCAATACACTTTGGGGGTCTGCCTCGACCGCGGCCTCGGCATCGAACAGGACCGCGAATTGGCGGCTGCTTGGTATGCGCAGGCGGCGGCGGGCGGGCACGTGGCCGCGCATTTCAATCTCGCCGTCCATCTGGAGTTCGGCGCGGAGGAGCGCCGCGACCTCCCACGGGCGATCTCGCTCTATCGGCTCGCGGCCGAGCAGGGCCACGAGGGCGCGCTCGACGCCCTGATCCGCCTGTCGCCCGAGGAAGGACGTTGATCCCATGAGCCTGCACGAACCGATTCCCGCCGAGATCATCAACGACGGGTTCGCCCGGGCGTTGGAACGGATCGGCGCCGACGAGTCCATCGGCACCATCCTCGAGATCGGCTCCTCCAGCGGCGAGGGCAGCACGGCGTCGATTGTCGCCGGGATGCGGCGACGGAAGGCCCGTCCCCGCCTCTTCTGCCTCGAGATCAGCCGCGAGCGCTTCGCGCTCCTGCGGCAGCGCTACGCCGATCTGCCGGAGGTGCACTGCACCAACGCTGCGGCGGTACCGATCACCGAGGACATGAGCGAGGCGGCGGTGCGCGACTTCTGCCTGCACCACCGGACCTTCTACAAGCCGGACACGGCGCTGCGCTGGTGGCGCGAGGGCCACGACTACATCACCCAGGAGGGCATCCCGCAGGACGGGATCGCGCGCATCAAACGCGAGCACGGCATCGAGACGTTCGATGCGGTGATCATCGACGGCGGCGAATTCTCCGGCGAGGCCGAGTGGCGCGCGCTCGACGGGGCGCGTTGGGTATGCCTGGACGACATCCGCGTGTGCAAGAACTGGCACAACTACCAGCGGCTCCTGCGCGATCCGCGCTACGAGCTGATCGAACGCGATCTGTGGCTGCGCAACGGGTACGCGGTCTTCCGGCGGGCGCGCACCGACCTGCCGATCCACTTCTTCACGATCGTGCTCAACGGCCTGCCGTTCCTCGAGCGGCACATCGAGCAGTTCCAGGAGCTGAAGGTGCCGTGGGTCTGGCATATCGTGGAGGGCGCGGCGGCGCTCAAGCACGACACTGCCTGGGCCGTGGCCAACGGCGGCCGGCTCGACGCCGACTGCCACCGCAACGGGCTCAGCACCGACGGCACCACGGCGTATCTGAATGCCTTGCACGCCGCGTTTCCCGAGCAGGTGAAGGTCTATCGCCGCAAGGACGGCGGCGTCTTCGACGGCAAGATCGAGATGATCCGCGCGGTGACGACGCAGATCGAGGAGGAATGCCTGCTCTGGCAGGTGGATGTCGACGAGTTCTGGACCACTGCGCAGATCGAGACCGCGCACCGGATGTTCATGGCCGACGGCAGCCGCACGGCGGCGTTGTACCTGTGCGATTTCCATGTCGGCCCCGAATTGGTCACGACCACGCTGAACACGTATGCCCAGTTGCTGGTCGGCGAATGGCTGCGCACCTGGCGGTACCGCCCCGGGATGCTCTGGTACAGCCACGAGCCGCCCTGGCTGGTGACCGGTTCGCTCGCGCGGACGCTCACCGACGTCGCCTCAGTGAATCCTTTCCTTCAGCACGAGACGGCCGCCGCGGGGCTGGTCTTCCGGCACGAGGCCTATGTCAGCGAGGCGCAACTGGCCTTCAAGGAGCGCTACTACGGCTACAAGAACGCGGTCGCGGACTGGCAGGCGCTCCAGCGCGAGACGACCTTCCCCGTGCCGCTGAAACGCTATTTCAGCTGGGTGAAGGACGGCACGATGGTCGACCGCGCGGAGACCGGCGCGTTCTCGCGCCGGATGGCGGAGCGGCGGGCCCAGGTCCTCGCCGACCGCGCGGCGGGTCGCCCCGGGGCGATCGTGGTCGACGGGTGCTTCTACCAGCGCTCGGCGAGCAGCGGAATCGCGCAGGTGTGGACCAACCTCCTGCGGGAATGGGCCGGGTCGGATTTCGGCCGGCGCCTGGTGGTCATCGACCGCGGGCGCACGGCCCCGCGGTTCGAGGGCATCGAGTACGCAGACCTCGCGCCGCACCAGTACGACAATCTGGAACTCGACCGCGCGCGGATCGAGTCGGTGTGCCAGTTCTACGGCGCGGAGTGGTTCATCTCGAGCTACTATTCCCGCGCGTTGACAACTCCGACGGTCTTCTACGCCTACGACATGATCCCCGAGCAGGGGTGGTTCAAACTCGACGACCCGATGTGGATCGAGAAGGCGCTGGCGATCGAGCAGGCGGCGGCGTTTGCGAGCATCTCGCAGGCGACGCTCAACGACCTGCACCGGCTTTTCCCCGGCACGAAGGCGAAACCGGCGGTGATCACCCCGCTGGCGAGCCGGCTCCAGCGCTGCGGCGACGCGGAGCAGGCGCTCTTCCGGCAGAAGTACGGGCTGCACCGGCCGTACATCCTGCTCGTGGGGCCGTCACCGTACTACAAGAACTGCGGCTACTTCTTCGATGGATTGCGCGCGCTGCGGACCCGGCACGCCTTCGACATCGTGTGCGCCTCGGCGCACGGGCTGGAGAAGTGGCGCGGCGAGTATTCGATCCGCGAGTTTCGTTTCGACGACGCGGAGTTGGCGGCGGCGTATTCGGGCGCGGAGGCGCTGGTCTTCCCAAGCAAGATCGAGGGTTTCGGCCTGCCGCTGGTGGAGGCGATGAACTGCGGCTGCCCGGTGATCGCGCTCGACACGCCGATCCACCGCGAGGTCTGCGGCGACGCCGCGCTGTACTGCGCCGACGGCGACACGGCGCAGGTGGCGCTCAATCTGGCGGCGATGCAGGTGGAGGCGGCGCGCGCGGCGCAGGTCGAGCGCGGCACCCGGCGGGCGAAGCTCTATTCGTGGGCGCGCTGCGCGGCCAAGTTCCGAGGATTCATCGAGGAACAGAGGCAGACTGGTGCAGCGTTTCGATCCTGACTCGGAACAACCCAAAACAAGCAATGAATGCAATTAAGGAATTGTTACACGATGTTCCCCAGTACCTGCAGCAGCACCGTTACCGGGAGCTCGGTGATCGGATCGGACGATTAGTTCGCGAACACCCCGGAGAAATCGGCGGTTACCGGATCGCTTTGGCGCGTTTGCTCGCACTGGGCAATGATTGGGCGGCGGTGAGCACTTTGCTGCCACCGAATACCAATAGCCTGGAGACATCCGGTTGGCTGAACTCCATGGCCTGCGCGAAGCCGGTCGACCAAGCGGGGCGGCCAATCCCGTGGTTCACCTATCCGGCCATCGACTTTCTGACGCAGATCATGCGGCCGGCGTGGCGGATATTCGAATGGGGCTCCGGACATTCGACGCTTTGGTGGGCCGATCGGGTTGCGGCCGTCACCAGCGTCGAGGACGATAAGGCATGGTATGAGACAATTCGCTCCCGAATGCCGGAAAACGCCATGCTTCTGTGGCATGGTGAGGCGGCGGAGTATGTGCAGGCGATGGCGGACCAACAGGCGCGGTTCGACGTGGTCGTGATCGATGGGAGCCACCGCAACGCCTGCGCCCAAATCGCCACCGAGTTCGTGACAGACACCGGGCTTATTGTTTTCGACAATACCGACATGCTTGTGCACCGAGAGGGCGTGGAGACCCTCAACGCTTGCGGGTGGCAACGGATCGATTTTTACGGTCTCATACCTTCCTGTTACTACAAGAACTGCACCTCGGTGTTCTTCCGGGCGCCGGAATCATTGCGCCCGGCGGTGTGGCCGGGCGGCATCGCCTCCTGTGTGGGCCCAACGTGCGATCAGGCGCTCCAGGCCCGGAAGGACGCGTGCGGTTGATTTCCTTGCGGCCTGATCGGTGGCGCGGCGGAAGGCGTCGCCGAAACACCGGCTGCCTCGCGACCTACCGTTGGATCAACTCCTCTGGGGTGGCTGACGGGCTGTTGGGGCGGACGTCCGATCGCACCGCTGCGCGAGCGGGCATCACCAACCGCGGCGATTGTGTCGCCTGCGGCGCCGAGAGTGTAGCGGCAAAGCGGGCAGATCATCGGCGGGACTCAGGCGAGCGGGGCAGGTTGTAAGGTGTGGCGGCGAGCCGGGCGAACACGTCGAGCGAGAGGTTCTGCAAGGTCGCGGTGGCCTCGGGGCGCAGGGTGAAACAGGGCGAACCGGTGAGATGGCGCACAAAGGGATTGCCCGAGGCGGGGTCGCGGTAGATGCCGTCTTTGAGGAAGAAGAGTGGGTATTTCGCAATCCGATCCACCTCGTTGCGGCGACACAGGAAAGTCTTGACCGGGGAGATGAGGAAGGGGACCAGTTCGTTCTGCAGGCGCAGGAACTCGATCAGGCCGTCGGTGACCTCCGGGTACTGGACGGAGAACGTGTCGTCGACGACGACGATCGGGGTCGGGTGGTTGGCGGTGCAGGCGGCGGCGATCCGCAGATCGGCGCGGATGTTGGCGAGGTTGTGCCCGCCATCGACGTGGAAGAAGCGGCAACGGGAGCCGACCTGCCGGCAGACGGCGGCGGCGTGCTCCGGGAGCGTGGTGTTGGCGCGAACCAGTTCGCAGGTTGGCTCCTGGTTGCTGATACGGCGCACGGTGGCGAGGAAATGCTCGGGGCTGTTCCAGATGCCGTTCGCCTGGCCGTCGGGGCCGACGTTGAGGTCGAAGATGTCGATGGCGAAGGCGCGCTCCTCCGGGCGTTGCATGCTGGTGAGCATCGCGAACGGCCCGCCGCGGAAGACGCCAAGCTCGGCGAGGTCGCCCGGTTCGTCGTGCAACTCCTGCACGAGGAGGAGCAGCAGGTAGATGGCCAGATCGAGCTCGGTGATGATGCCGTCGTCCTTCGCAAAACGGCCGAGGGAGGACATCCACCGGGCCAAGCGGCCGTGGACGTGGGCGGTATTCATGAGGGCGGTCCGGCGCGGAGGTGTTCCCGGCGGTCGGCGAGGGCGGACTCGCAGAGCCGGAGGAAGTCGTCGGCGTAGCCCCGGGCGTCGAGCAGGGGCGAACGAAGCATCTCGTCGCGGAGGGTCCGGCGGATCTCGTCGAGCCGGGGAATGTCGGCGGCGAGCGCGCAGGCGATCGCGACGTATTCCTCCCAGGATTGGGCGATCCATTCGGGATGGCCAACGTTGGTCAGCAGGCTCACGGCGACCCGGGAGCGGTGGTCGGGGCCGGCGAGGGCGATGGTGGGCACGCCCATCCAGAGCGATTCGGCGGTGGTGGTGGTGCCGTGGTAGGGGAAGGTGTCGAGGGCGACGTCGACTTCGTGATAGCGCGCGAGGTGGTTGGCGACGCCGGGTCTCCGGCCTTCGAGCAGGAGTCGGTCCGCCGTGATGCCGAGCGCGGCGAAGCGTTTGACGAAGCTCTGGTGGAGGTGGGGATCCTGGAGGCCGCTCGACTTCAGATAGAACCGGCTGCCGGGCACGCGGTGGAGGATCTCGGCCCAACGCTCGAACAGCGGGGGCTGGATCTTCGCCAAGTTGTTGAAGCAACCGAAGACGATGTGGTCGCGGGCGCTGCGGGCCGGGGCGGGGCTGTCGGGCGGCGGCTGGTAGCACCACGCGCTGCGTTCGAAGCGGTAGACCCGTTCGCTGTGGAACGGCTCGGTCGCTCCGGCGGGGTCGGCGTACGGATCGGAGAGGCGTCCATCCATGTTTTGGAGACCGGTCGTGTTCGGGTAGCCGAGGAAGGACAACTGGACCGCGGCGGCGCGGCGGTGGAAAACGGGGAGGAGATTGCGGGCGGTGTGCCCGGAGAGGTCGACGAGGATATCGACGTTGGCGGCGCGGATCGTCTCGAGCGCCTTGGCCTGATCGCCGGCTCCGGTGTAGACCCATTCGTCGCAGCGGCCGCGCAGGCGCTCGGTGACCTTGTCGCCCTTGCCCTCCTGATGGTCGAAGGCGATCACGGTGCAGCGCGCGCGGTCGAGGTGGGCGAGCAGGGGCTCGAGCCAGTAGGCGACCGAGTGCCCGCGGAAGTCGGCGCTGGCGAAACCGAGGCGCAGGCGTGCGCCGGGCGGCGGGATGACGGCGGCGAAGGGCTCTGCGGGCAGCTTCGAGTACTTGTCAAGGCGTTCTTGGTACGAGAGGTGTTCGCGGAACAGGCTCTCGGGGGTCTGCTGCGGGTCGTAGTTGAGGGAGAGCAGGACGTTGCTGGCGAAGGCGGCGACGGAGGGCGAGAGCTCGGTGCAGCGGCGGTGGAACTTCAGCGAGTCGGTGATCTTGCCTTGGCGCAGGAGGCAGCTGGCGAGGTTGTTGTTCGAGGCGACGTAGTCGGGGTCGAGCTTGAGCGCGGCGCACTGGATCGCGACGGCCTGGTTGAAGTGTTCGAGATCGGAGAGCGAGAGCCCGAGGTTGTTCATCGCGGAGACGAAGTCGGGCTTGCGCCGGACGGCGTCGTGGAAATAGCGGATCGCATCGGGCAGCCGGCCTGCTTTGCGGGCGCAGCGGCCGAGCAGGTCGAAGGCTTCGGCGACCTCGCAGCCGAGGCGGATCGCTTCGGTGAGCTCGGGCTCGGCCTCTTCCTCGCGCCCGAGGCAGCAGAGCGAGGCACCGAGGGCGTAGCGCAGCGGTGCGGAGGCGGGGAAATCCTGGAGGAGCTCGCGGAAAACCTCGACGCCCTCCTCGTGGCGGCCGGTCGTGAGGAGGATCTTGGCGAGGAAGTCGACATTGGCCCGGTCGTCGGGGTTGCAGGCGACTGACTGGCGGAGGCTGTGGAGGGAATCGGCGGTGCGTCCCAGCGCCCGGAGCGCGAGGCCGCGGAAAAAGAACAATTCGGAGTTGGCGGGAAAGGTCGGGGCTGCCTCGTCGAACAGGCCCAGGGCCTCGGCGGGACGGTTGGTCAGGTAGAGGGCCTCGCCGAGGTAGAGACGGAAGGCCGGCTGGGGCGAGAGGCGGTGGGCGCGTTCGTAGAGGGGAATCGCGGCGGCGGGCCGGTCGGTCTGGAGCATCAGGTAGCCGAGCAACTGCAAGGCGTCCACGTCGTTTGGCTTCAGCGCTAGGATACGCCGGTAGAGGCGCTCGGCCTCGTCGAACCGCCGCGAGTGCTGGGATTCCATCGCTTGCGCGAGGAGGTTCGGCGGAGTCGTTTGCGGGTGGGCGGTCATCGGGTGGTGGCCGGGACGGCGAGATCCGCGGGGGGGCGGCCGGTGCGGTGGTGCGCGGCGATGCTGGCGTAAGCGGTTTCGAGATGCACGGTGAATCGGGCGGCGTCGAAGAACCGGCCGTGCTGCCGCGCGTGCGCGACGCGGGCCTTCGCCGTATCCAGATCACTGCTGCTCGAGGCGAGCCGCACAACGAGCTCCTCGTAGGCGGCGAGGTCGGGCGCGACAAGACCGCCCAGCCCGCTGGCGGCGAGGATCGAGGCGGCGACACGGCCGGCGAAGGCATCGCCGGGTGTCGTCACGACGGGGACGCCGGCCCAGAGCGCGTCGGAGACCGTGGAGTGGCCGTTGAAGTAGCGGGTGTCGAGAAAGACGTCGGCCAAGGCGAGGCGCGCGAGGTACTCGGGCTTGGGGAGGAGGAGGTTGTCGATGATGAGGCGCCGGGGATCGACGCCGGACTCGGCGGCGAGGTCGCGGAGGCGAGCCTGCATCGCGTCGTCCTTGGCGCGCAGCCACAGCACGGCTCCGGGAACGCGGCCGAGGATGCGCAGCCACGTATCGAAGATTTCCGGCTCAAGCTTGTAGGGTTGATGGAGCGCGGCGAGGACGATGGATCGCTCGGGGAAGCCCGCGGCGGCGCGGGTCGCGCCCGGGGCGATCGACTGGCGATCGTCCGCCGGAAGGTAGCAGTCGGGCAGGTGGATGAGCGCCTCGGAGAAATGCGCGCGCTGGGCGGGCGGCGCCACGATCGGGTCGGCGACGAGGTAGTCGATGAAGGCGGCGCCGGTGGTGGCGGGGTAGCCGAGCCAGGCGACCTGCAGCGGGGCCGGGCGCCACGCGAAGATGCCGAGGCGGGAACCGACGGTGTGGCCGGCGAGGTCGACGAGGATGTCGATCCCGTCGGCGGCGATCAGCGCGGCGGCGGAGGCGTCGTCGAGCCGGCGACAGTCGCGCACCACGTCGCACGCGGCGAGCACGCGGCGGCGGTAAGGGCTGCCGTCGTCGTGGCCGATGTCGTAGGCGTGCACGCGGACGCGGGCCCGGTCATGGAGTTCGAACACACGGGGGACCTGGTGGGCGACGGCGTGGTCGTTAAAATCGGGAGACACATAGCCGATCCGCAACGGTGAATCCGCGGCAATGCGACGCGGCGGCGACGGGTCGAGGCCGGCGGCGAGCCGTTGCGATTCGATCCGGCCGGCGGCGAGGAGGGCGGGGGCGGTGCCGGGGATGGGCAGGGCGATGAGATTGGACGCGGTGGCCGTGCCTTCCGCGACGAGGGGCGGGATGAGATTGGCGTGGAGGGCGCCCAGGCCCTCCCAGCGCGCGAGCGGCAGACCGCATTTCACGAGGCCGAGCAGCGCGGCGGCGTCGGCGGGTTGGTGGCGGTGCAGGCGCGAGAAGGCGGACCACGCCTCGGCGAAGGCGCCGCGGCGGTAGTGGAGCCGGGCCAGGGTCTCGTGCAGTGGCCAATCCCGAGGAGCGGCGGCGAGCCGGCGGCGGCAGAGGCCGATGGCGTGGTCGATGGCGGTGCGCTGTTCGGCGGGCCGGCAGGCCGCCTCCGCCAACTCGGCCAGTGCGAGATGGATCCCGAGGTGATCGGGATGGCGTGAGGCGTGGACCAACGCGACGGGCAGCGTCTGGCGGGCGGCGCCGAGTTTCAGGGCGGCGCGGAGGTCCTGCTCGGCGCCGGCTGCACTCGGGTCAGCCGGCGGCGGGGCGGCCGCGGGCGAAGGCATGGGACACCGGTGCGCTCAGGCGGAGACTTCCGCCGGGCGCGCGACAGGGGTGGAGAGGCCGGTGACCAAGCAGTCGTTGATGTTGATCAGGCTCTTGATCTTCTCGGGGGCACCGTAGGCAAGGACGTCGAGCGACGTCTTGTGGACATAGATACTGAGGCGGAGAAGGTCGGACCGAGTGTTCGGGGAAAGGGAGCACTCGGGGCTTTCCCAATCGGCCTGGAACACATCCCAGACGCGAAGATTGAAGCGGACGGCGACATCCGCGGTGCGGTTGAACTCGGAGCCGGCCGGAATCGAGAGCAGCTGCTTGAGCTGGCTCGAGGCCTTGGAGAGCACGCGCGCTTCGAGGTCGCGGCCGGAGAGGGTATCCTTTTGTATCTTACTGTACGTGTTGTGAGCGTTCATTGGCTTGGGAGGTGAGAGCATCCTCGTAGGCGATGAGCGTGCGGGCGCACTTGAGCGCCTGGTAGAATTTGCCGTCGAGGATCAGTTCTCCGATTTCGTCGATCAGGGGAAGGGTGCTGGGTGCCGCGGAAGAGAGGGCGCGCACGAGCTGCCAGTAGGTCTGGTGGTGGGCCGGAAGATTGGCGGGCTCGAAGTACATGAGCTGGATCACGTAGTAGATCTTCCGGCAGACGGTCTTGGCGTCGCGCTCGGTGAGGATGTCCTTCTGGCGGAGGATCGGGACCTCGTTCTCGATCGTGAACTGCGCGACGTGTTCGCCGTTCTTGAGGAGCGCACCACCCACCAAGATGGTCTCGCGGGGTTTGAGGGTAATCTTGAGAGGCACGGGGAAGAGGGTTTCCACCCGAGAACATCGGACACAGCGAGGAGGAGTTTAGGGAAATTCCACCAGGGCGACAGCGGGAGACAAAAAAAGAGGGCGGACCGGAGTCCGCCCTCTCGCAAAGCTCGTTTCGGGGGAGATTAGCCCAAGAGTCGGAGAACCGACTGCGCCTGTTGCGAAGCGAGGGACAGGGCGTTGACGCCCAGCGATTGCTGCGTGTTGAGGGCGAGCAGGTTGGCGGCTTCCTCGTTGGTATCGGCATTGACCAGGTTGTCCGAGCCGATCGTGAGGGTATTCACCATTTCCTTGGTGAAATCCTGACGGGCGGTGAGAACACCGAGGTTGGCCGAGAGCTCACGGGACTTGTTGCGG
>JAHFTC010000148.1 GCA_023269585.1 Opitutaceae bacterium | reverse complement strand
GCCGCCCATCGTCGCTCGCACCTCCAGACCACCGCACGGCTCGCACCGCAGCGCCTCACGACACGTCCACGCTCGTTGAAACTCCATTAGCAACTGCGGTGCCCCGGATTTCGTCCAACCCGGGATTTTGTCGCGGCTCCCGCGCGACAAGAATCCTTTACTCGTTAGGCCACACCGTTATTTGTAGAGAAGTACCGCTGTTACCGAATCCTTCGGCGCGACGATGTTCTTGTTGCTGTCGATCAATTGGGCTTGGCGCAGGAAGTCAACTTGGATGGTGTAGTTCTGACGCTTCCAATAGTACCGACTCTCGGCAGGCCACGTGACCGGCTCGCCCACATTGACTTGTGATTGAATCGGATCATCCTCGATCTTCGTTGGGATACCCAATTTGTGAAGTACGGTCTGTTTGTCCCTCGGTGGACACCCAAAACCGGCCACTGATGGACACCTGAAAACCGGCCACCACACGTAGCGGCTGAGACGTTGACGCCGGCAAGGAACCGCGGTTCCTTCGCCGGCATGAGCCACGTCTTGGATGACAACAAACAACAGCAAGTCTTGGCGTTGGGGCGACTCGGGTGGTCGCTACGCCGCATCGAACAGGCGACCGCGGTCCGCCGAGAAACGGCCAGCGCGTATCTCAAGGCCGCCGGGATTTCGGTCCGCGAGCGTGGCGGGCGACCGAGGGAGTGGCCGCCAAACCCGGCCACCACGCCGGCAGTGTCCACCGACCCAGAGCCGTCAAAACCGGCTATTTCCGGCGAGGTGTCCACCGACTCCGGCGGCCCAAAACCGGCCACCACGGCGGCGGTGTCCACCGACCTCGCGGTGGCTCCACGACCGGGACGGGCCCCGAGCGCCAGCGCGTGCGAGCCGTACCGCGAGATCATCGCGGAGGCGCTGGCCCGTGGGCGCAACGCCGTCGCCATCTGGCAAGACCTCGTCGACGATCACGGCTTTCCGGCGCGCTACGCGAGTGTCCGCCGGTTCGTGGTCGCCCTGCGCGGCCGCGCCCCCGCTGCCGCACGCGTCGTCATCACGACGGCGCCCGGCGAGGAAGGCCAGGTCGACTACGGCGAAGGGCCGATGGTGCGCGACCCACAGACGCAGAAGTACCGGCGGACGCGCCTCTTCGTCCTGACCCTCGGCTGCTCGCGCAAATCGGTGCGGCTGCTCGTGTGGCGATCGAGCGCGCAGATCTGGGCGGAGCTCCATGAACGCGCGTTTCGCCGGCTCGGCGGCACCGTCCGCGTCATCGTCCTCGACAATCTGAAAGAAGGCGTCCTCACCCCAGACATCTACGACCCCGCGCTGAATCCGCTCTATCGCGATGTGCTCGCGCACTATGGCGTGGTCGCCCTCCCGTGTCGCATCGGCGATCCCGATCGCAAAGGGAAGGTCGAGGCCGGTGTCGGCCACGCGCAGAAGACGCCGCTGCGCGGCCTGCGCTTCGAGGGCCTTGAAGAGGCCCAGACGTACCTGGATCGCTGGGAGACGCGCTGGGCGGACACGCGCATTCACGGCACGACGAAACGGCAAGTCGCCGTGATGTTTGCGGAAGAGCAGCCCGCGCTCGGCCCGCTGCCGCTCGAGCCCTTTCGCTATTACCGATACGGCGAACGCACCGTCCATCTCGACGGCTGCGTCGAAGTCGAGGCCGCGTACTACGGCGCCCCACCGGGCTGGATTGGGCAACGCGTCCAGGTGCAGTGGAACGACCTGCATGTGCGATTGCTCGCCCCCAAGACGGGGCAGCTGCTCCGCGAGCATCTGCGCGCCCCGCGCGGCTGGCACCGACTCCATGACGACGATCGGCCCGCGCGGACGCCATCGAGCACCGTGGCGCTGCTCGGCCGCGCGAAAACCGCCGGCGCGCACATCAGCGCCGTCTGCGAGTACATCCACCAGCACGACGGGGCGTCCGGTGTCCGCCGGATGCTCGGCGTGCTCGCCCTCGCGAAGAAACACGGGCCGGCCGTCGTCGACGAGGCCGCCAAGGCGGCGCTTGATCTCGGCGTGCCGACCTACCGCTTTCTCCGTCGGTACCTCGAACGTCGTCTCCCGGCGCCGCTGACGCTGCGCCAGGTCGACCCGCTCATTCGACAGCTCACCCTCTATCGCGATCTGATCGATCGCAAAACAGGAGACCCGGCATGAATCTCGTGGAGCTCGATCACGCCCTCCGTAAACTCCGTCTCTCAGGGATGGCCGCCGTCCTCGAAACCCGCCTGCGGCACGCCCACACCGAGAAGCTCACCCCGATCGATCTCGTCTCGGCGCTCGTGTCCGACGAGCTCCTGCGCCGGCAGGATCGCTTACTCGAGCGCCGGCACAAACAGGCGGGCTTTCGCGATCCCGATCGCTCGCTCGATGGCTTCGATTTCGATTTCAACAAGAAGATGAATCGCACGCTCATCCACGAATTGGCCACCGGCCGCTTCGTCGCGCAACGTGAGGATGCGCTCTTGCTCGGGCCACCAGGGACAGGCAAGAGCCATCTGGCGCAAGCCATCGGCCGCGCGGTGATTCACCAGGGCTACCGCGTCCGGTATCGCGAAGCGCACACGCTCATCGAAGAGATCGCCGACGCGACGCTCGATGGCACACGCAAGGCGTATCTCGCCGATCTCGCGGCCGTGCCGCTGCTGATCATCGATGACCTCGGGATGCGGAAACTCCCGCACACCGCCGCCGAAGATCTCCTGGAAGTCATCATGCGTCGCTACGAGCGGGCGTCGACCGTGCTCACCTCAAATCGCCCCGTGGACGACTGGGGCAAGCTGCTCAGCGACACCGCCGCCGTGACGGCGCTCCTTGATCGCCTGCTCCATCACGCGCACGTCCTCAAATGCGGCCCGCGCAGCTGGCGGACGAAAGTCCACACCGACTTGCGCACGGAGGACCCGACGAAGTAGAACTCACTGGTCTCGGCCGCCATGCCCGTGGTGGCCGGTTTTGACGTGTCGATCAGTGGCCGGTTTTGAGGTGTCCACCGAGGGTTTGTCGTCGGCAACGCGAACGTCGGCGACGATCGGGGCTGTGCGTACGATCCATCCTTGATAGTCTGACCGCGCAACGACCGTAATGCTGAAGAGCCGATCGCCGTCATACCTGCCCATCAGGCCAGAGGAGTAGTAGTACTCGCTGGTCTGTCCCGGAGAGCGACGGATAAAATCGGCGGCGGCTTCAGCGCTGATGGCCTGAAGTGAGCCGGGAATTGTTTCTTTCGGAGGTCCCAGGATTTGTCGCACGTCGTCTCTGCTCTGGCCGAGCGAAACGGGAAGTTGCCATTCGGCTGTAGGGGCACAATGCACCATGCCAACCGAGGCGACACACAAAGCAACGGCCAGCGTTCTTCGGATCTCCATTCCGCTACTCTTCTGAAATCCCGTGTGGCCTAACGGCCAGCGTTCACCAGCGGCCGCTCGGGTTGTACTCGCGGCCGTCTGGTGCAACGCATGTTAGGCTTCGTCTTGCGAGTGCAATGAATGCCGACAGGTTGAAGCCGACCGCACTTGCCCGCATGTGAAACGGCAGCGAGTCGACTCTGTTCCGTCAAAATCCTAGCTGGACCCGCAGACCAGTGCCTCCTCGTGACACGAACGGCGCGACCGCCGCCTGAACCCGGCCAGTCGCGGCCCTCTCGAACACGACGTGTTCCCGGTGAATCGATGCGCCTACAATGGCACCTCCGCCCATGCCGATCGCGCCGAAGAGTCCGCCGAAGGCGAGAACCCCGGCGGGGCTTGAAAAGCAGACAATGCCGCACTCTGTGCTGCCAGCCCATACTGCACCAGCAGTGAATCCCGCCACCAAACCTATAAGTGTGCCATTCCGAAGTGTATGCACCGGGCGCGCGACGCGCAGCACGGTGGGCGCGGCCAGCTGCAGGTCTCGCCCACGATTTCGGAGGAGCAGACTCGCATCGGTCACCCGTTCCACTTTACCCTTGAAGATTCCACCCGTGCCCTGCGTCACGAGAACCGTTTCCCCGACCTTGAGTCGGCTCTGCAGATCCGCGAACGACGTGGCCGGAGCCTGCGCACGTGCAGGCGCCGCCAAAGACAGCAGCGTGACGACAATGCCGATTGCACGTCGCATGACGTCTCTCCGTTCAGAAGCCTAACGTTCGCGCTGAGCCGCAGCGCGGGCCATGAATCCCTCGCCCGCGCTGTCGGCTCCAGCGCGGGGTTAGGCGGCGGCGTGTGAGTTCACTTGGCTGCCTTCTCAAATGCCACGATGCGGGTCACGTCCACTTTTGTGACCTTGCCGCCAGAAACATTGACTGTCAGAGCTGGAACGATTGTGCCGACGCCCGCCTGGACGCGGAACTCTCCAAGCACCCGTTCGATTGCCAGCGGGGAGGAGTCCTTCGTCGTACCTGCAACGAGGTTAACGTCGATCTTGACGTTCTCGCAGGTTGCGTCGTCAAACAGTTTGCAGGGCGCCTCGAAGGACACCCCGAGCATTCCGGGTTTCTCTGGCCTCTTCGAAGCCGCGTTTTGGAGAATCAGCGCGTGTGGCGGCTTCTTCATCATGGTGTAACGATTCAAGAGGGGAAGGATCGTCTGAAGAATGTTGGCGCCAGCCCTGATCTGAAGGCCCTTCTCGTTGATTGCTTCAATGTCATCGCCGGCTACGAGGCCGCCGCCCGTACCGAACCCAAGATCGAACGCAACTTGACCCGCGATTGAACCTTGAACGATCTCACCCGCCGCCATCTTGATGGTGGCAGACTTGGGCGCCTGCGCTGCCCCAAGAGTCGTAACTACCATCAGAAGAGCGACCCCAATTCCAATTCTCATTCGTCGCACCACTCCCTTCATGTCCGCCTAACGACCGGCGCTCACCCGCGGCCGCTCACGGATGCGGCAGCGGCCGTCGGGTGCAGCGCCTTGTTAGGCTGCGCGTCCGTTGTCATCGGGCCCACGTCCTGCAGGCGAAACTCCACGGCGTACTCCAGCAAGCTTACATTTGGAATAACACAGGCAGCGTACCGAAGCCTCTCGTCAATTGACCTCGCAACGACGACTCCTCGAACATTCCGCTCCACGGCGAGCTGCAACTTAACCCACCCCATGTACCGCGCAAGTTGCCCAAGCGCGCGGTCCGGGCCGCGCTCCAGCTTCAGCTCGAATACGATGAAGTCCCCCGACTCATCCTGTGCAAGAATATCGATTGGGCCAACAGCGGTTGGATACTCTCTGCCCTCCCGACCTGAGGAGTCGACAAAAAGCTTCAAACGACTGCCGTTTACTGGAATGCGTGGCAGGTTTTCGACGATGAAGTCACGAAGCTGAGCCTCGAGTGCAAACGAAACTGCGTCGAGTTCCGGTGGCTGTTCTTGGTTCTCGGCGACTTCTTCGGCCTCCTCTTCGACAACTACCTCGCCTTGGAGCACGAGTGTCTCATTCAAGGTCCTTTGGTCACGATAGGAGGCGTACGTGCGGTCGCCACGTGGCGTGTGTCGACCAAGCCAGTATTGAGCACTAAACTCGTCAAGGAGGCCGCGGGATTCGAGGAGTTCAACGAGGTAAGCCTTTCGCACGAGATGGGGTCGTCTGAACGTTGAGTGAATTGGCAAGCGTCGAATCTTTTCCGATTCAGCGCTCAGCCCGTGGGCAGCAGCAAAGCTGTACAACTCTGCGATCCTGGGGTAATGGGTTGGTGCCATTCTTCCGATCCTTTATAAGTCGGTGATCACACGGTATCGCAGCCTAACGTTCGCGATGAGCCGCGCCAGCGAGCCACGATCCATCGAGCGGCAGGCGGGACGCGAGAGCGGCCCGCCGCGGCGTCGGCTCCATCGCGATGTTAGCCGGTCGCTTGTGGATCGGCCTACACGCCAGGACCCGCCACCGGCTGGTCGAACGAACCCGAGGCCAGCTGGCGCCTTGAGTTGCAACGCCGCCGATTGCGCATGCTGGTTCTGCGCGATTCACGCTGATGGGCGCCGGGTACTCCGATGCTCGCAGCAGCAGCCACTTCAACTTGTTCCTGCTCGGACCGTCCCCGGTTGCCACGCCGCAGATCGAAACGGCCGAGCACGCCGAGACGTGCGCCATCTCTGCACTATAAGCCCTCAGTCGCCGGAGGCTCGCGCAGCCTTCTTGATCTTGACAACTGCTACAACTGCAAGCACCACTCCGAGCAATGTCAGCAGCAATGGCAGAGCGCCACCGCTCACCCAAACTTCTGGGACGATACCGGATATCCCAACGACGATCCACAGGGCCAAGGCTACCCAGCTCATCCTGTTTCCCAGATTCGCGATTTGAACCTGAGTGTTCTTCAGGGAGTAGTAGATGATCGCCCCACCGAGCACGGGCGCCAAGAACGCGGAGAGCACTACCATGTTTCTGTAGTCCGTCGTTGGCTTGGACATGATCGTATCCTTTGGTTCCGGTTTGTCCGGCTAACGGCTCCGGCTCACCAGCGGCGCCGCGCGTCCGCTCAGCCCGTGGCGAACCACGCCGAACAACCCGGGACGTGCGCGATGAGATGAGCCGTGGCGTTGCCCCACACGCTACACCGGTTCACCACGGGCTGAATGAGAAATGTTCGCACGGCGCCGTCTGGTGCAGCCGGGTGTTATACGGCCCCTCGAATGAGCCCGCGCAAAACGAACCGCCCGAGAGGGCCGTGATGTGCCGGATGACCCGCAGGGCGGCGCGATGGTGACCGAACCGCGGACGCCAAAGGGATGACAACCTGCCCGACGTTCGAAACGAGTGGTGATGACCGGATAACCCCGCTGTGCGACCGAACGATGGCACGATGCCCGGGGTGTCGCGCCGACGACGCGCCGCTGCCCGAGAGAGCGGGATGCCGCGATGAACGCGACGACCTGCCCAACCAACCCCGACGTGGGCCGCAGCCAGATGTCGATGTGTTTGTCTTGGTTGCCACGCCTGAGATCGGAGTGTTCACATGTGCCCGGCTGGTGAGACCCGCGCGAGCCGTCGAAGAAGCGAGGCGCCTCGATAAACACTGCGACGCTACGAGCTACTCCGATGCCAACCGATCCGACGTCTTCGTTCTCCGTCCGTATAACGCACGGTTTGAGCCGCGCGCCGCGTCGCCATGATCGCATAGGACGGTGGGCGCGACGGCTCCAAACCGATGTTGGACGGTTTGTCGAGTAGGCGCTTCTCAGACGAAAGGCCCGCGAGTGCACCGGCCGTTCGAACAACCGGCCGAGCGGCGCGCGGTGACGCCAGCGATGGTGAAACCCGACAGACCGTACTGGGATCTCACCCAGCCGTTCACCGCGAACGTGCCCCGTGACCCCGTTCGTGGATTGAGCCCGCACGACGGCCCCGCAAAGGAGCCCCGCCGTATTGAATCGCCCGCGTTGCCGCTGCGCGATGGAGCCCCGATCGCCGCGCCGGCGTCATCGAGATCAACATGCCCTGGCGATCGGTTGAGGACGTGGCCCCCACCGACGGCCCGTCCCGCGACTTGCCCGCGCTGATCGAAGGAACCGCTGACAACGGCGCCGCCGTCCGAGAGTGCTCGTTGTCGCGAACCCCGACCCCGACCTGCAGCAAACAACCCCGACGCCCGCAGTAGCCAGGTGCGATTTCGTCGTGATCAAATGTGATTTGTGTTCTTGGTTTTCTTTGTCCGTCCAACGCTGCGCTTCAGCCGCGGCGCTTCACGATCGCATCAAGCGCCGTCGGCTGCAAGCGCTGGTTCGGCAGCGTTGTCCGATACCGTATTCCGTCGGACCGCCCCCGTGAACTCCAGCAACTCGACCGGCGCCCCGTTGTGGACGATGAACGCGACCCGCACGCCAGGTGACGGTGCATTGGGGGCAATCAGGATTTCCTGCCCGCGCAGGGCGTCGTCAAGATTGTCGACCGCAAAAGCTACATGCGGTGTCGTCTTCACCAGGGCCGGTACCTGGCAATGCGCCTCGAACCGGATCCACTCGATCCCGTACGGGCTCGTCTCGAAGCCACAGACGTGTATGCCGAGGTGGTCGATGTACTTTTCGTCCGGGCGCGCGTCGGTGTGCGGAATGCCCAAGTGATGGTACCGCCACCCGAGCCTTGCGACCGCCGCTGGTGGTTCTTCCGGGCGCCGCGTTGCGATCATTGGGCTGTTGCCTCGGTGTTTCCGGTTCGTAGTAGTGTTATTCCGTTCGCGTGTTTCGTCTGCCGAACGCGAGCGCTCAGCCGCGCCGCGAAGCGGCGTCGGCTGCAGCGCCTTGTTGGGCAGCCAATTCCATGAGGCGCCGGAGCGTCGGATCGGTGAACGCCGCTGATCGGAGCCAACGATTCTCCTCGTCGACTGACATCGTCGCGATCGTCGAGCTCACGTCGTCCCGAACGACCCGCACCATGTGCACGGTATCGAACGTCTTGGCTGAAGCGTTACTCATCACCGAGTACCTCCCGTGGGGACCGAATCTCGATCGTCGCGTATCCGAGCTTGGCGTTCACTCCATGGTACGCATGAATTCTCGGCAAGTTCACCACGTGCCGGAAGTTCCAGCTCACGAGCACATCCACGTTCGCGACCGTCGCCATCGCGATGTGCTGGGCACCGGCCAGCATGTTTGCCGCGAGGATGCCCTCGGCAAGGTAGCGGCGGGCCAGTTCGTCGGCTGCGGGTGTCAGCCGGACCACCTCGATACTGCTCTCAGGAACCGTCGCAAGTACCTCGCGGACAGCGGGAGGGGCCGGCTCGAGCTCCCGGAGAGTTAACTCCGAAAGAACGAGTCGCAGATCGCCACGGACGAATGCGTCCATGAGTCGCCGAGAATGAACGCGAAACTCCTCGTCCTCGCATCCGCCAATGACCGACGTGTCCGTGTAGATGCGACCAGCCACGGTCTCATTTTACGCTCTGGCCCGCGCGCCGCAACGCCCCCGCTCGTCGCAAGCATTGTCGACACCTCGGCCTCGCCGCCCAGTGGAGCGACCACGATTTCACGGTCTCCGTGTGCTTTGGATTTCGAACGAAAGTGATTTCAGCTGGAGGATTCGTCTTCGTCTGCCCAACGGTCCAACTGAGCCGCGCGCCTCGGGCACATGATCGCACAGACCGTCGGGCGCGTCGGCTCCAGTTGGAGGTTAGGGTGCGCGCAACAATAAGTCCAGATTTCTGCTCTCTACGTTCTCGGGTGAATCGTGTAGTTCCGGAGGGGCTGTGTCGCGTGCCGACGGACGTCAAGGGTCGCCATTTGGGCATCG
>JAHFTC010000043.1 GCA_023269585.1 Opitutaceae bacterium | reverse complement strand
AGAATGAGCGGCTGCAGCAGCAGATCGCGCGCAGCTTCGTGCCCGAGGGCATGACCGGTCACTCGTCGGCGATGCGCATGGTGTATTTCCACATCGACCAGGTCGCGGACTCGAAGACCACCGTGCTCATCCGTGGCGAGACCGGCGTGGGCAAGGAACGCATCGCGCACGCGATCTGGACGGGCAGCGGGCGCCGCAAGAAGCCGTTCGTGCGGGTGAACTGTGCGGCGCTGCCCGAGAGCATCATCGAGAGCGAGCTCTTCGGCCACGAGAAGGGCGCGTTCACCGGCGCACTCGCGCTGCGCAAGGGCCGCTTCGAACTGGCCGACGGCGGCACGATCTTCTTGGACGAAATCGGCGAGATCTCCGCGGCCACGCAGGCGAAGCTGTTGCGCGTGCTGCAGGAGGGGACGTTCGAGCGCGTCGGCGGCACGCAGACGATCCGCGTGGATGTGCGCGTGGTCACGGCGACCAACCGCAACCTCGAGAAGATGATCGAGGAGGCGCGGTTTCGCCTCGATCTCTATTACCGCATCAACGTTTTCCCGATCTACGTGCCGCCGCTGCGCGACCGGCGCAGCGACATCCTCGAGCTGGCCGACCATTTCCTCGAGAAATACGCGCAGCAGAACGGCAAGAACGTCGTGCGCATCTCCACGCCGGCGATCGACATGCTCATGGCCTACCACTGGCCGGGCAACGTGCGCGAACTCGAGAACACCATCGAGCGCGCCGTGCTGCTTTCGCAGGACGGCGTGATCCACGCCTTCCACCTGCCGCCCACGCTCCAGACGGGCGAAGCCTCCGGCACCACGCCTCGCGGCACGCTTGAGGAGGCGGTCGAGGCGGTGGAGCGCGAGATGATCGCGGAGGCGCTGAAGGAGCACCGCGGCATCATGGCCAAGGCCGGGCGCAAACTCGGTCTCACCGAGCGGATCATGGGCCTGCGCGTGAAGAAGTACGGGATCGACCCCGAGCGTTTCAAAACGGACCCCGCCGCCGCCGCGCTGGAGGCGAAGCGGGGAGCTGGGGCGGGTTGAGGGGGGGAGTGGAGGGCGCGGCTCCCACCGAACGCCCATTTTCGCTCCCGGGCACTCGGTGGAGGCGTGGTGCAGCCCTCCGCGCCTTCATGGGTTTCTCCTGCCTACGGCCATGCAACGGCGCAAGGGCACCTCCGCCCGCCCGTGCCGTTCAACGGGCAGGAGGGGAACACCGCTGCGATTATCGCCCGCCGAAGGCGACCAGCGCCTGTCCCACTCTTCCGGAACGGACCGGAGTCAACCCGCGGGGTCGCCCCTTTCCCCGGCGAGAGTGTCACCCCTCGCGCTGGGCCAAGACCTTCTTCAATTCCGCAAGATCGGCCTCGATGCGCGCGATCGTGGCCGCGGCGGGCGAATCGGGGAGGATCGTCTTGGCGTCGGCGGTGCTCAGCTCCTGCATCGTGGAGACGATGATACCGATGAACAGATTCAGGATCGTGAAGGTTGCGATCCCGATGAAGGGCACGAAGAACGCCCAGGCCCACGGATGGCTCTCCATCACGGGCCGCACGATGCCCATGGACCAGCTCTCCAGTGTCATGACCTGAAAAAGCGAGTACAAACTGGCCCCCAGGCTGCCGAACCACTGCGGATGGGTGGCGCCGTAGAGCTTGGTGGCGAGCACGCCGGTGGTGTAGAAAAACACCGCCATGACGGCCACGACGCCCAGCAAGCCCGGGATCGAGTGCAGGAAAGCGGCGACCACCCGCCGCAGGGACGGCACGACGGTGAGCAGTCGGAGGACGCGCAGGACTCGCAGGGACCGCAGCACGGACCAAGGGCCGGCGCCCGGTGCGAGGGCAAACCCGATGACCACCAGATCGAAGAGATTCCACCCGCTGCGCCAGAACAGCCCCCGGTAGGCGACGAGCTTGAGCGCGAGTTCGACGCAGAAGATGAGCAGACACGCCTTGTCGAGGAGCTTGAGCAGCGACCCGTAGGCGGCCATCAGCGCCGGACTGGTTTCCAGCCCGAGGATCGCGGCATTGAACAAGATAACAACGACGACAAAAAGTTGGATCGGCCCCGATTCGACCCACGCGGCGAGCCGTAAACGCCAAGGCGCAACGCCCAGTTGTTTCTGTAAACGCAAGAGATCAAGTTCGCTCATAGAAGTGGAGGCGAACACGGAGACATCGCCTTCCCTCCATGGTCAAGGCTGCGCTGAATTCCCCCCGGGGCCCGCGCGGCCAGGCGGTTCACCCGAACCGGAGGTCCCAGAATTGGTGCACGCGCAGTTTCTGGCCGCTGAAGCGTTGCGCCATGCGGATCGTCTCAGCGGCGCTGGCGGGGTTGGCGGTGAGGACGAAGTTCTCCAAACCGGCCTTCTGGCCCTCTTGCATCGAGCGGACCAGCAGAAGCGCGTTGGGCAGGTTCGCCTTGCCGATGTGGTCGGGCGCGGCGACGCGAGTCTCGACGAGGGCGTTGGGCGGCTGGCGGCGGACGAGGATGGCGGCGACGACGCGGTCACCGTGGCTCACGACCGTCGAGAGCGTGCGGTCGAAACCGCGGCCATCGGTATCAGTGAAACGGATCCGATCCGGAGCCAGGAGGTGGGCCGCGGTGGCGAGGGCGGCGATCTGGTCGGTGTGGGCGGGCAGCGCCGGCCCGGCGGAGAGGCCGGCGGCGGCGCCGCGCTTCAGTAGCGATTCGGCGATCGGCGCCAGACGGTCGATGGCGGTTGCCAGCTGGATCTGCCAGAGCTCCTCCGAGCGCCGGCAGGCGAAGCCGACTTCGGCCAGAGGTTGAGGCAGCGGGGAGTTGCCCGAGTCGGGAAGCTCGGCGTACAACCCGCAAAACCCAACAGCGCGGGCGCGATCGACGGCGGCACGAAGCAGCCGGGCGGTCGCATCGGCGAAGCGAGGACGGACGACGCATTGGAGCCGGGCCGGCGCCGAGTCGGACGGGTGATTGATCGTCGCGACTCCGACGATCCGTTCGTCGGGCTCCGGGGCAATGAGGACCAGCGGATCCAGCGGGCCCTCCGACCGGAGATCGGGAAATGCCGCGGCGATGCGCGGCAACTCGTCGGGCCACGGCGGGCGGATGACGGTGGGCGGGGTCACGGGGCGGCGGACGCGCCTTTCTCGCGGTGCAGATCGGGGCGGACGGCCCCGGCCATCGCGGCGGCTCGGGGAAGACGGGCATCGCCGAGGAAGGCGCGGAGACGTTCGACCGTCTCCAGCGGCGCGGCGACGAGGCGCGGGTAATCGATCTCCAGGAGGCTGACCTGCGGTGCGGCGCGCAGGATCGCCAGCATTGACTCCTCGTGCCGTCGCAGGAGTTCCGGAGCCGCGGCCTCCGCGGGTTCGCCGCCGGTGCGTGCGCTTCGCATCCGGGCCTGTGAGGTGGCGACCTCGCCGGCCGGTCGGCGCATGAAGACGATCCTGTACTGATGTTGTGGTGGCAAGTGGGGCAGCAAGGGACAGACGATCTTCACAACCTTGCCGGCCGCCTGCAGGATGAGCTCGGGATGGTTGGGCAAGTCCTTGGCGGCCTCCCATTCGAAGTAGCCCTCGGGATTGTGGAGGTCGGCGGTGCGCACGCCGTCGGTGAGCGGGGCGAGGCCACCGCGGGCGAGCATCTGCATCATCAGCGAGGTGCCGGAGCGCGGAAGCCCGGATACGATCACGAACTCGGAGCCGGAGGCTCCGGGCGGCGGCGCGGCCTGCGGCGAAGGCCGCGGGGGGGCATAGGTCGAGACCGGTTGGGCGTGGGCGCGTGCGGCGGTGCGCGTCGCGCGTGCGGTGGCGCGCCGGTTCCTCGCCTCCTCGGCGGGGAGCGTGGCGGGCACCGGTGCGGAGAAAAGTTGGTCCGCGACGTACGGTTTGCCCATCAGCCGGTCGAGCGCGTGGCGGGCGGCCGTGAAGGTGGGACGGATGCTGAGCGCGCGGCGGAACGCTCCCGCCGCCTCGGCCGGTTTGCCGGAAGCGGCGAGGGCTTGGCCGAGGGTGAGGGCCGCGATCGGGCGGGCCGGATTCAGGCCCAGCGCCCGGTGGGCGTATTCGGCGGCCTGGTCGAACTGGCCGGCCCGGAGAAAGGCCCGGGCCAGGCCGAGCCACGCGGCATCGTCGTCGGGGTCATCAACGAGGGCGCGGTGGAAGGTTTCGGCCGCTTCGGCCCAACGCTCGAGATGCAACAACACCAGGCCGCGCAGGCGAAGGTTGCCGGCCTCCCCGGGGGTGGCGTGGGCGGTGCGATCGAGCAGGGCGAGCGCCGCGGGCGCGTCGTTGCGGGCGAGGGCGATTTCCGCGAGGAGCGCGTTGGCCTTCGGGTTGTCGGGACCGTAGTCGAGCAACGTCTCGCTGGTGCGCGTCGCGGCGTCGAGCAGACCGCATTGCACTTGGGTGAGCGCGAGGTGGTAGGCGTAACGGGGGTCCTCGGGAAAGGCGAAGTGCAGCTCCTCGAGCAGCCGCAGCGCAGCGTCGTCCTCGCCGGCGGAGCGCAGGGTGATCGCGAGGTTCCAGCGGTTGTCGCGGTCGTTCTGCGCGGCGGCGGATTCCGGGCCGGACGGTGCGAGCGAGACGTAGCCGAGATCGGCGAATTGCTGGAGCAGCGCCTCGTCCTCCGCGTCGCTGAGCGCGGCGAGGTGCCGGGGGCGGGGGAAGGGTACGGCGGCGGTTTCCCACGACGGGATCGTGCGGTCGTTTCTCGCCGGGTCGGCCAAGATCTCGTTCAGGACCCGGCCGTCCATGTCCTCGGCGTGCGGAAGGCCGAAGAGGTGGAGGATGGTGGGCGTGACATCGAGCTGGCTCGCGCCGACCAGCAGCTTGTCGCGGGCGATACCGGGGCCGGCGGCGGCGAGGAGGCCCTGGGGGCGGTGCCAGCCGGCGATGCCGGCCGAGACACGTGGCGTGCGCCGCGGGCGATGGTGGTCGTTGAGGAAACCGTGGTCGGAACAGACGAGCGCGGTCGTGCCGGCGCCGGCGTGGCGTAGCAGGTCCGCCAGCAGGAGATCCTGGAGACGATAGGCGCCGTTGACGACCTCGCTGTACCAGCCGAACTCGCACTCCGGGATGTGTGGGCGGCGCGGCGGGTGGAAGTCCATGAAATCATGGCAGACCCAGTCGATGAAGTGATAGTAGACGGACAGGCAGTCCCACGCGCCGCGGTCGAGGAGGGCGACGGCTGCGTTGTGGACGGTGTAGAGTTCGGCCAGCCGAATCAGGAGTTGTTCGGGGCGTTTGTCGCGGGAGAGGTCGATTTCCTCGAGGCGAGGGATGAGCAACCGCAGGACGTTCAGGTCGATGTCCTCGGGCCGCACGCGAACGTCCGCTAGTTCGGTCGCGACCTCGGGAGGATGCACGGCGCCGGCGGGAACCGGCCAAGGCGCGTCCTTGGGCACGGGGCGCGGCCACGCCTCGGAGACAGAGACGCCGTTGACGTTCTCCGCCGGGTGCGAGGCGAACCAGCCCACGACGTGGGCGACCTTGCCGTGCTCGGAGAGGATGTTCCACAGGGCCTTGCAACGGCGCTGGGTGCTTGTGGACGGGCGCAGCCGGCCGGTCTGCGGGTCCACTGACGTGAAACCAAGGATACCGTGTTTGTGCGGCCGTTTCCCGGTGGCGATGGAGTTCCACAGCATCGGCGAGAGGTAGGGCGGCTGGCTGGCGAGGTTGCCGGCGGTGCCGTGCGCCACGAGGTTGGCGAACTGGGGCATCCGGCCGGCGTCGATCAGCGGCGAGGCGACCTGCCAGTCGGCACCGTCCCAGCCGACGAGAAGAACTTTGCAAGGGGCTTGCGACACGTGGCAACAAAAACGGCTTCCCGCATGGGACGGGAAGCCGAAAGGTTGGGGGCTTGGTCCGCCTCAGGCGGCCTGCTTGCGGCGCCGGGCGAAGAGGATGGTCGAACCGGCGACGAGCGCGGCGAGCGCGCCGTAGGTCGACGGCTCGGGCACGGCGCCGGAGGCACCGGTCTGGCCGGCGGCGATCGAAGTGTCGGTCAGCGACTCGTAGGCGAAGCTGTGGAGCGTCACCGAGTCGAATCCCACGGAGACGTCGGCCCAGCCATAGTGAAAGCCGCCGGAGCCATTGCCGAGTCGCAAGCCGAGATAACCCTTGTCTCCGGGAACCCAGCTCCCGACCTCCCCATAATAGCCGTAGTAGCGGAGTTGGCTCCCCTTCGGGTTTGCCCAGAAGGACGAGGAGTCGCCAATCGCTGCCCCTTTCTGCAGCCGTTTGGAGAACCCCCAACCTATGCTCTGACTCTCGCAAAGTGTTTGGCCGCCGAAGGGCGTGCTCGCAAAAACGTATTGATAAGCCCAGGATCCGTAGCCGGTTGCCCAGAGCGAAAAGTCGGCGCCAGAACCGGGCAAGTTCGACGCCGTGCCACCGAGCAGGTCGAAATAGATCTGCTGCCCGTTCTGGTACACCGTGATGTCCTCGATGTCGTGGTACTCGATCGTGGCGGAGGCGGAGTTGGCAGCGAGCGCGCCAAGGGTGGCGGCGGGCAGGGCGAGGGACTTGGGCAGGGCGGCAAGTGCGCCGCGACGCAGGGTTGTGGTTTGCATGGGAGCTCTTGGGTTGCGTCGGGAAAAAACCGTATCCGATGTCTACTGGCTAGCAAAAAACGTTCTGAAGTGATCGATCCGATCTACGTCCTGCTTCTATCCTTAAGCTGGTTCCGGAGGATCGGTCATGAGCGGAGTGTCGCCTGCGGGCGGAGCGGATGGTCCCCAGGGGCTTGCGACACGTGGAAACGAAAACGGCTTCCCGTGCGGGACGGGAAGCCGAGAGGATGGGGTGCCTTGGTCCGTCTCAGGCGGTCTGCTTGCGGCGCCGGGCGAAGAGGATGGTCGAACCGGCGACGAGCGCGGCGAGTGCGCCGTAGGTCGACGGCTCGGGCACGGCGCCGGAGGCACCGGTCTGGCCGGCGGCGATCGCTTCGCCAGCGTTGGCGTAGGCGAAGTCATGGAGCGTCAGCGAAAGGTCTTTGTTGTAGCTGACGTGCGCCCAGCCGTAGTTGGCGTTTTCACCGGGGACTTGAATCTGGAGCCCAAGGTAGCCGGTGCTGCCGGCGAGCCAATCGCCCCCAATCGGGGGGGGCATGCTGAGAAAGCCTCCTCCATACCACCCCCCGGTGGTGGCGTTGATGGCGGAACCGGTGTCCAGCTTGAGGGGGAAAGGAATCGGGACGGTTCCCTCGATGATCGGCTTGATGGCGACCGAGTTGTAGGCGCCGGTGTTGACGACTCCGTCGACCATCGGTTTGTCGGGAGAGTATCCGAGGGCGCGAGCATTAGCACTCGTATCAACTCCGAAGGAGAGAAAGAAATCGGCGCCGTCGAAGGTGGTGTGGGATGTGAGGGTCGGGCTGCTCTGGTCGAGATCGAAGTAGAGCGAGGCGCCGGCGGAGATCGTCTCATCGACCGGGCCGCTGAAGACGATGGTGGCGTGGGCCGAGGCCGCGCCGAACGCGAGGGTGGGCAGCGCGGCAAGCGCGCTGCGACGCAATGTAGTGGTTTGCATGGGAACTCGAGGGTTGCGGGGTCGAAAGAGAACGATTGGCGACCGGGTGTCAGCCCAAAAGCGGCGTTAATCCATTAATACGGATCGCGGCGCGAGGCGATCCGCTAACGAGGTGGCGGGTGTCCTCAGTTCGGCCTGAGACCGGCTCAGGGCGCCGCGCAAATGCCGCCCGAAGGGCCTGGTGTCAGGGCTGAGTCTCGCCGCTCCGCTGTGTGAACGGCTGGCCCTGCGTGCCGGCGGCGAAGAACACCAGCCGCACCGGCGCGTCGCCGACGGTGCGGCCGTTGTGCTCGAGGTTTACCAGCTCGGCGAAGGCCTCGCCGGCCCGGAAGGTGCGCGTCGGGCCGTTCTGCTGCGTCACGGCAATCTCGCCACTGAGGATGTACGCGAAGCAGGGCGCAGTGTGTCGATGCCAGCCGGTCTCGGCGCCGGGCGGCAGTTCGACGAGCACGCCGGTGACCTCGGCCGTGCCGGCAGGGTAGACCAGGGGCGTGCCGGCGACATCGGTCGTGGTGCGCAGCAGAAGGGTGGTGGACACGGCGCTGCTGTACTCGGAGGCGGGGGTGTCCCGCGCGGGCAGCGCGAGCGCGGCGCCGAGGACGAGCGGCAGCAGCGGAATCCTGTATCGATGCAAAAGATTCATGGTCGGCGATTGTGGCGCGCGGGCCGGGGGCGTCACGAGCAAAGCGGTGGCGGAAACTGCGCATACAGGCGCGAAGGGCGGCCCCGGTGACCAATATCGCCCTACATCGGCGTCGGTTTCCGGAGCGGGGCCCCCGGCTGCGCAAGTTCGCGCAGGCGCCGTGCGGGCGCGGTGGTGTTTCGACCGGCTTTGGGCGCGCCGCGCCGCCGCTGGCATCCACTTTGCTGAGCAGGAGGGCGAACGTTCCCTCCTCCCACCCATCAGTCGCTCCGCTCCCATGAACAAACGCGAGTTCCTCAAGAAAGCCTGCCTCGGCGCCTCCGCGGCCGTCGCCGCGCCCTATCTGATCGGATCCAAGAAAGCCCCCATCAAGTGGCGCCTGCAGACCTACGCGGGACCCGCGCTGGCCGAGCATGTCATCAAGCCCTCGATCGACGCCTTCAACAAGGCGGCCAACGGCGAGATGGTGATCGAGCTGTATTGCGCCGACCAGCTCGTTCCGACCAGCGAGCTGTTCCGCGCCATGCAGGCGGGCACCGTTGACGCGGTCCAGAGCGACGACGACTCCATCGCCTCGCCGGCCGATGTGGCGGTGTTCGGCGGCTACTTCCCCTTCGCGACGCGCTACAGCCTCGATATCCCCACGCTCTTCTACCAGTTCGGCCTCGATAAGATCTGGCAGGAGTCGTATGCGGAGATCAAGGGCGTGACGTGGCTCAGCGCCGGCGCCTGGGATCCCTGCCATTTCGCGACGAAGGAGCCGATCAACAAGCTCGCCGATCTCAAGGGCAAGAAGGTCTACACCTTCCCGACCGCCGGCCGTTTCCTCTCCCGCTTCGGCGTGGTGCCCGTCACCCTCCCGTACGAGGACTGCGAGATGGCGCTGCGCACGGGCGAGCTTGACGGCGTGGCCTGGTCCGGCATCACCGAGGACTACACTGTCGGCTGGGCCGATGTGACGAACTACTTCCTCACAAACAACATCGCCGGCGCCTGGTGCGGTTCGTACTTTGCGAATACGAAGTCCTGGGAGAAGGTGCCCGACCACCTCAAGACGCTCTTCAAGCTGTGCATGGACAGCTCCCACTACTACCGCCAGTACTGGTATTGGGGCGGCGAGGCGAAGCTCCGCGTCACGGGCCCCAAGCTCAAGCTGACCACCATCCCGGATGCGGAGTGGAAGACGGTCGAGGACGAGGCGGTGAAGTTCTGGGACGAGATCGCCCAGACCAGCCCGCGCGCCGCGAAGGTCGTGCAGATCTTCAAGGACTACAACGCCCTCATGCAGAAGGCCGGCCGCCCGTACCGGGGCTGAGCTGCAGTTTCTGCGCGAGTCCGGCGCTCCGGGCCGGGCTCGCCCATTTCCTCCACCCATCTTCAGCAGGGCGGCGACGCCCTGAATAGGTTTCCTTTTTCCAAGCTCGAGGAACCGAGGACCGCCACATGTCCGCTGCCGACTCTTCCGAATCCGAACCTCCGATGCGCCACGTGCACCGCCACTCCCTCGCCTTCATGGGCTCGGGGCTGGAACCGGCCTACGCCGGCGTTGCCACCGAGGCGCGGCCCCGTCCCGACACGGGCCTGCTCACGACCGACGAGGCTTACGACCGCCTCGCCGGCGGCGTCGGCGTGTTCTTGCGCGGCTACGTGCGCACGGTCGACACGACCAACCGCGGGGTCGGCCTCTTCGCGATGTACCTGCTGTTCGTGATGATGGCGGTGCTGACCTACGCGATGATCTCGAACGTCGTGTTCAAGTCGCCGGCGATCTGGGTCATGGAGATGGCGCAGTTCACGATGGCCGCCTACTACCTGCTCGGCGGCGGCTTCACCTTCCAGGACGACGCCCATGTGCGCATGGACGTCTTCCGGGCGCGCTGGAGTCCGCGCACCCAATACATCGTCGATGCGGTCTCCGGCTTCATCGTTCTCTTCTACATGGGCGTGCTGCTCCACGGCGCCGTTTCCAGTTCGCTCTATGCCCTTGAATACCGACAACGGAACTTTACCGCGTGGGGCCCGCCGATGGCGCCGATCAAGATCATCATGTCGGTCGGCATCCTGCTGATGACGTTGCAGGTGATCGCACGGATCATCCGCGATGTGGCGGGCGCCAGCGGGAAGGAGCTGCGATGAGCCACGAGATGATCGTGCTGGTGATGTTCCTGGGGATGATGGTCCTCATGGCCACCGGGCAGCGGGTGTTCGGCATGATCGGCTTCGTCGCGGTGGCGTCCTCGCTCCTGCTCTGGGGCGATGGCGCGGCGGCGATGGGCTTCAATTCCAGCATCAAGCTGCTCAACTGGTATCCACTGCTCACGCTGCCGATGTTCGTCTTCATGGGCTACATGCTCTCCGAGTCGGGCATCGCCAACGACCTCTACAACATGCTCTACGTCTGGACCGGCCGCATGCGCGGCGGTCTGGCGATCGGCACGATCCTGCTGATGGTGCTGATCTCGGCGATGAACGGCCTGAGCGTGGCCGGCATGGCGATCGGGTGCAGCATCGCGATGCCCGAGATGTTGAAACGTAACTACGACCGGCGCATGGTCTCGGGCGTGATCCAGGCGGGCAGCTCGCTCGGCATCCTCGTGCCGCCGAGCGTGGTCTTCGTGCTCTACGGCATGATCGCGCGGCAACCCGTCGGCCAGCTTTGGCTCGCGGGCATCCTCCCCGGGCTGCTCATGGCGGCGCTCTTCATCGCCTACGTGGTCGTGCGCTGCCGCTTGCAGCCCGAACTCGCGCCGCTCGCGTCGGAGGACGAGATCAACCTCCCGCTGCGCGCGAAGCTCCGCCTGCTCTCTGCCGGTCTGCTCCCGGTGGTGATCATGTTCATCGTGCTCGGGCTCTTCCTCTTTGGCGTCACCAGTCTGGTCGAGAGTTCGGCGGTCGGCGCCCTGGCGGCGCTGCTCGTGGCGTGGGGGAGGAAACGGCTCACCCGCCAGGTGCTGCACAACACGGTGCGGCAGACGCTCAACATCAGCGCGATGTTCATGTGGATCATCATGGCGGCGCTGGCCTTCGGCGCGGTGTTCGACGGTCTCGGCGCCGTTAAGGCCATCGAGGGCATCTTCCTCAACGAGTGGGGCCTGAGCCGGTGGCATGTGCTCATCCTGATGCAGCTATCCTTCGTGATCATGGGCATGTTCCTCGACGACACCGCGATGCTCGTGATCGTCGCCCCGCTCTACATCCCGATGGTGAACGCGCTGGGCTTCAGCCTCGTCTGGTTCGGCGTGCTCTACACGATCACCTGCCAGATCGCGTACATCACCCCGCCGTTCGGATACAATCTGTTTCTGATGAAGGCGATGGCGCCGAAGGATTTTCCGCTGAAGGACATCTACGCCTCCATCATCCCGTTCGCGGCGCTGATGTTCCTCACGATCGTGCTCCTCATGGTCTTTCCCGAGATCGCCCTCTGGCTGCCCGAAAAGTTCATGGTGAAGTAATCGACCTCCGTCTCCGGATCGCCTGCAAGCTTGCCCGCCTCTGGAGGGCAGGCTCCCACCTTCCGAATCCCGTTTCGAGTTCTACGTTCCGAGTTTCTCCGCGGTCTCCCTCCGCAACCCATGCCCAACTCCTCCATCTGGTCGCTCAACTCTGGCGGGCTCCGCTACGACTTCGCGTCGTTGCGCGAGCTTCTCGCGAAGGCGACCCCGCGGCGTTCGGGTGACGAGTTGGCCGGGCTCGCTGCCGGTTCGGCGGAGGAACGGGTCGCCGCCCAGCTCTGCCTCGCCGAGGTGCCGCTGGTGCGTTTCCGCGAGGACCTGCTCATCCCGTACGAGGACGACGAGGTCACGCGGCTCATCGTCGACACGCACGATGCGGCGGCGTTTGCGCCGGTCGCGGGACTCACCGTCGGCGGCTTTCGCGAGTGGCTGCTGCGCTACGAGACCGACGAGTTCGCGCTCGCGGCCCTCGCGCCCGGGCTCACGCCCGAGATGGTCGCCGCCGTCTCCAAGATCATGAGCAACCAGGACCTCATCCTGGTCGCCAAGAAGTGCCGCGTCGTCACCGCGTTCCGCAACACCCTCGGCCTGCCCGGCCGGCTCGCGGTGCGGCTCCAGCCCAACCACCCGACCGACGACCCGAAGGGCATCGCCGCTTCCATCGTGGACGGCCTGCTCTACGGCTGCGGCGACGCCGTGATCGGCATCAACCCCGCGACCGACAGTGTGCCCGCGTTGGAGACATTGCTGCGGTTGATCGACGAGATCATCCGGCGCTACGGCATCCCCACGCAGTCCTGCGTGCTCGCGCATGTGACCACGCAGCTCGAGGCGATCCGCCGCGGCGCGCCGGTCGACCTCGTGTTTCAGTCCATCGCCGGCACCGAGGCCGCGAACAAGAGCTTCGGCGTGAACCTCGCGTTGCTCGCCGAGGCGCGCGACGCCGCGCTCTCGCTTGGGCGCGGTACGGTCGGGAGCAACGTGATGTACTTCGAGACCGGCCAGGGCTCCGCGCTCTCCGCCGGCGCGCACCATGGCGTGGACCAGCAGACCTGCGAGGCGCGCGCCTACGCCGTGGCGCGGCGTTTCGCGCCGTTGCTGGTCAACACGGTCGTCGGTTTCATCGGCCCCGAGTACCTCTACGACGGCAAGCAGATCATCCGCGCCGGCCTCGAGGACCACTTCTGCGGCAAGCTCCTCGGTCTGCCGATGGGCGTCGACATCTGCTACACCAACCACGCCGAGGCCGACCAGGACGACATGGACAACCTGCTCACGCTGCTCGGCGTCGCCGGCTGCAACTACATCATGGGCATCCCCGGCGCCGACGACATCATGCTCGGTTACCAGTCCACATCTTTCCACGACAGTCACTACCTTCGCCAGGCGCTCGGGCTGAAGCCGGCGCCGGAGTTCGAGGCGTGGCTGGAGAAGATGCGCATCGTCGCCGGCGGCCGGCGCCTGTTGCCCGTCGGCAAACACCACGCCCTTATCGACCATGCTCTCGTCTGAGACTACCCCTGCTTCCGCGTCCGACGGTGGGTCGGGCTTTACGCCCGACATTCCGGATGGCGGGCGTAAAGCCCGCCCCACCACCGGAGAAGCTCCCGCCGGGAGTCCCGCCACCGCAGAGATTCTCGCTGGCAGCACCGCCGACACGTGGCGCGCACTCTCGCAGTTCACCTCGGCCCGCATCGCGCTCGGCCGCGCCGGCGGCAGTGTGCGCACCGAGTCGTTGCTTGATTTCCGGCTCTCGCACGCCAGCGCCCGAGACGCCGTGCAGATGGAGTTCCACGCCGAGGCGCTCGCGGCCGCGCTTGGCCGCGCGGGGCTCGAGACGGTCCGCGTCGAAACGGCGGCCGCTGATCGCCGCACCTTCCTGGTGCGCCCGGATCTCGGTCGCCGGTTGGCGCCGGAGTCGCGCGCGGCGTTGGTCGCGCGCAAACCGAAGTGGGGCGCCCGCGACCTCGCGATCGTCGTTTCCGACGGCCTGTCCGCCCTCGCCGCCGAGCGTCAGACCGGGGCCGTGCTCACCTGCCTGGTGCCGTTGTTGCGCGCCGCGGGCTGGACCGTGTACCCGGTATTTATTGCGCCGTTCGGCCGCGTGAAGCTGCAGGACGAGATCGGCGAGCTGCTCGGCGCGCGCCATACGCTCATGCTGCTTGGGGAGCGCCCCGGCCTCGGTTCGCCCGACAGCCTCGGTGCGTACTTCACGTTCATGCCGCGGGCGGCCTGCACGGATGCCGACCGCAACTGCGTCTCGAACATCCGGCCCGAAGGGCTTCCGCCGAAGGCCGCCGCGCAGAAGCTCGCGCAACTCCTGCTCGAATCCGCCCGCCGCGGCATCAGCGGCGTGGCGCTCAAGGACACCGGCGACGAACTCCCGCTGCCGTTCCCCGCGGATACTCGAGCGATCGCGTAGGCGCGTGGGGAGAGTTCTTCGTACTCGGAGAGTTACTTGGAACGGAGTAGCGGTGACAAATTCGGTGGCGTATAATGCGCCGTAAATGGCGCTTAAGCTCGACAAAAGGCCAATAAAGCGCCAATTATGGCGCAAATGAAACTCGGGCCACAGATGTCGGATGACGCGCTGCTGCGGCTGCTTGGTGCCCGCGTCGCGGGGCTGAGGTTGGCGGCGAATCTCACGCAGGGCCAACTCGCCGAGCAGGCCGGGCTGGGGTTGCGCACGGTGCAACGGCTCGAACTCGGCGCGACGGCAACCCAACTCTCCGGCTTCCTCCGGGTGTGCCGCGTGCTCGGGGTGTTGGAGCGCCTCGACACCCTGGTGCCGGAAGCCACGCCCGGGCCGATGGCGCAGTTGCAGGCGCAGGGTCGCAAGCGACAGCGTGCCCGCGGGCGTCGCGAAACATCCAGCACGCCGGCGAAGTGGCAATGGGGTGAGTCGCCATGATCGCGCGCGTCGAGCTGTGGGGCCGCACGATCGGAGCCGTGGCGCTTGAGGAAGGGCGCGATGTCGCCGCGTTCCAGTACGAGGCGGAGTTCGCGCGCAGCGGCATCGAACTGTCGCCGCTGGTGATGCCGCTGGGCGAGCGCGTGTACGAGTTTCCCGCGCTGGCGCGGAATACGTTCCATGGATTGCCCGGGCTGCTGGCCGATTCGTTGCCCGACAAGTTCGGCAACGCCCTGATCGACGCCTGGCTGGCCACGCAGGGCCGCGCCTCGGACAGCTTCAACGCGGTGGAGCGGCTGTGCTACACGGGCACGCGCGGCATGGGTGCGCTCGAGTTCGCGCCGTTGCTCGGGCCCCGTCCGCGCACCGACGCGAAGATCGAGATCGACGCGCTCGTGCGGCTGGCGGGCGAAGTCCTCCGGCACCAGCACGACCTGCAGGCGCGGTTCGGCCGGGCGGGCGAGGAGCGGGCGCTGCGCGACATCCTGCGTGTCGGCACCTCGGCGGGTGGGGCGCGCGCGAAGGCGGTGATCGCGTGGCACCCGGGCACGAACGAAGTGCGCACCGGCCAGGTCGGCGCGGCACCGGGATTCGAATACTGGCTGCTGAAGTTCGACGGCGTGGCGGGCAACCGCGACAAGGAGCTCGACGATCCCCAGGGCTATGGCGCGATCGAATACGCGTACCATCGGATGGCACGCGCGGCCGGGGTGGCGATGAACGAATGCCGGCTGCTGGAGGAGGGCGGCCGGCGCCACTTCATGACGCGGCGCTTCGACCGGCTCGCGAACGGCGAGAAGCTGCACATGCAGTCCTTCGGCGCGCTGGCGCATCTCGACTTCAACCAGGCCGGCGCGCACGCGTACGAGCAGGCGCTGCTGGCGATCCGGCAGCTCGGGCTGCCGATGGCGGCCGTGGAGGAACAGTTTCGCCGGATGGCGTTCAACATCGTGGCGCGCAACCAGGACGACCACGTGAAGAACATCGCCTTCCTGATGGACAAACGCGGCGGGTGGTCGCTCGCGCCGGCCTTCGACGTCACCTACGCCTACAATCCGAACGGCGCGTGGACATCGACGCACCAGATGACGCTCCACGGCAAACGCGACGGCTTGACGCGCTCCGATTTCGAGGCGGCCGCGAAGTCCGCGCTGATGAAACGCGGGCGGGCGGCGACGATCCTCGACGAGGTAATCGCCGCCGTGCGCCGCTGGCCGGAGTTCGCCGCGGAGGCGAAGCTCACGCCCGAGTGGACCGACCAGATCGCCCGCACCCACCGTCTGGATATTCCGAAGTAGGTCCGGCCCGCGGCCGGCCCGGTGGGCGTCGCTACGAACCTCAGAGAACGATTCGCCATGTGGAACAGCCCGAACAGGACCTCCCGCGCCGGCAAGCGCTACGATATCCGCGACCTTGCTGCGCTGGTACATCCGCTGGAGATGCTGCTCGACGAGCTGCAGTTCCTCTCCGTGGCGGAGGCGGTGGAGGAGGCCAACCTGGGCCGGATGGAGAAGCCCGAGCTGATCTTCGCGATCCAGGAGGTGCTGCGGGCGCTGCTGGAGGAGGTGCCGGTGCCCAAAGGCGGACACCCGGGGCACCACGAGGCGGTCGTGTTCGAACTGCTCGCGCGGATGCGCGGGGAGATCGACATCGAGCTGGACGATCCCGAGAGCGACGGGGAGGCGCGCCGCGCCGCATGGACCAGCCTCGTGCGGCTGTGCCCGCCGGATGACGACACCGAGGATGCGGCGTTGTGGCCGCTCGCGGATCGCGGCATCGATCTGACGTCACCCGACGCGCCGTTTTCGCCGCAGATCACCCGCGAGGACTGGGACTATCTGCTGCAGGCCGGTTGCCTCGCGAGCGAGTTTCTGTGGGACGAGGACTGGCGCAGTGAACAACTGCTCGACCTGCCGGCGCCCAAAGCGGCGGAGATGGCCGAAGTGCTGGGGATCGATATCGATCGCGTGCATGGGCTGCCGCACACGCCCACAGAGGCCGAGGCGCAGAGCGCGGAGCGGTACATCCGCCAGGTCATCAGGCAGTGGGAGGCCGTGCGGGGCCCGAGAAGGACCGGGCCGGAGTAGTGCGCACACTCACCGGATTTTGAAAGCTCCGGTCTGGATCTCCGACGGCGTTTTGCGAACATCACCACCGATGCCTCGCTCGTCCCCGCTGCCGTGGAAGAAGACGTTCCGGAAATTGCCGCCAGTGATCGAGGACGCCCTCGTCCAGCTCGCGCCCGGCGCGTTGTGCGTCGTGGGCTGCACGAAGGTCCTCACTGAGGAGGAGCTCGCGGCGGGCACCTACCAGCACCTCTGCATCGCGACGAAGGTGGATCTCTCGCCGGAGCTGCAGGTGCTGTTGCCGTCGCCGAACGTCGGCCCGACGAGCCACGCCAACGCGATCCCGGAGGAGCGTCCGCTCAAGGACCGCCCGAAGTACGCCAAGCTCATGCACGGCCGCGCACCATCGTGGAACGGCGAGCGGCTGCACCGCACCACGTTCCATCGCGAGGTCTGGCAGCGTGAGCTGGTGCCGCCCGCGATGGCGTTGCTCGGTTTCCGGGCGCTGGCGAGTTGCGCAACCGAGTCCGGCATCACCGTGCATTTTCAGGTGCAGGAGGCGCTCGATCCCGCGGATCCACAGTTTCGCGACAAGCTGCTGCGCTGTGTGAATCTTCTGCAGGAAAACGTGGGCGCGGTCGGCGTGCAGGCGCTCGAACACGCCGCTGCCGACGCGTTGCGCGGCTTCTCGGAGGACCTCGGCTGGTGCCCGCTCGACGAGGCCTCGACCGAGGCCGTGCTGGCGCGGATCGCGCAACGCTCCGCCGGCCGGGGCGGGGAGGTGTTCCGCCTGATGCGGGAGCGCTTCGACTGCATCCGGAAGCTCGAGCCGCGGCGGATCCTCCACAGCGCGCGCGGTTTCGTGGGCTACTTCCTCATCGACTACTGCGACAACCTCGCGGTGTTCGAGAACCTCGAGGTCGACAACGCGCTCTACGTGGTCCGGGCCGACGCCGCCTCGCTTGGCCGGATGCCCCGGCAGGAGTTGTTCGCGCGGGTGGGGAAGGATGTCCAGCGCATCGTGCACACCAAGGATTGGATGCAGCAGCTGGACAACATCGTGCGCCTTGCCCGCGACGACCAGAGCCCGCGCGCCGGCGAGATGATCTGAAGGGATGGAGCCATCCCACGGGCGGAAGGCGGCGGAGCGATCGGGCGCAGGCCAAGCGTCTTTGCGGTGGACCTCAGGCGGCTGAATCCTTCCTTCTTCGGCCCGAAACCAGCTTACGGAGGGGACACCTCGAGTTCTCCAAACATGAAATCAATCCTGGTATTACTTCGACGGCTCGGCGCTCTGTTCGTGCCCGCGATCTTGGTTGGCTCCGGGCTGGCCGCCGAAGTGACCGTCTTCGCCGCGGCCAGTCTCTCCGATGCGCTCAAGGAACTCAGCCCCGCCTACACGAAAGCCACCGGCGATACCTTGCGCTTCAACTTCGGCGCCTCGGGCGCGCTCGCGCGCCAGATCCAGTCCGGTGCGCCGGCCGATGTGATCATCTCCGCCGACGAGTTGCGCGTCGACCAACTGGAGAAGGCCGGGCTCACCGCTGCTGGCACGCGGCGGACAATCCTCGCGAATCTGCTCGTTGTCGTCGTCGCGGTGGAGGGGGGCGCGCCGGTCGCGACGTTGCCCGATCTGGCGAAGGCCGGCGTGAAGCGCATCGCGATCGGCGAACCCGCGACGGTTCCGGTCGGTACCTACACGAAGGAGCATCTCCAAAAACTGGGGCTGTGGACGCAGGTGATCGACAAGTGTGTGCCGCTCGACAACGTCCGCGCCGTGCTCGCGGCCGTCGAGGCGGGCAACGCCGACGCCGGTTTCGTGTATAGGACCGACGCGCTCTTCTCGAAGAAGGTGCGCATTGTGGTGACGGTGGCGCTCGACGAGGGTCCGCGGATCTCCTATCCGGCGGCGGCGCTGCGCGATGCGAAGGAACCGGCGGCGGCGGCGAAGTTTGTCGCCTTCCTCGCCGGCCCGGAGGCGCAGGCGGTGTTCGCGAAGCACGGGTTCTTGCCCGCGGAATGAAGGAATATTCGGCATCGCTGAAGAAGGGTAGGGACGGCGCTCCGTCGCCGTCCGTTTCCGGCGGTGTAGTCTTGTCGTCATGGCTTTTCCACGCGTTGCCGCGGTTGGGGCGAACGGACGGCGGCGGAGCGCCGTCCCTACCGTCGATCTAGTGCTTGGTTTGCGTTGCCAGGCGGGCGGGCTTTACGCTCGGCACGCCGGCTGCACTATTGCGTACGCCACATGCCTGAGCTTCTCCAGATCACGCTGTTCACCTTCGGGGTTGCGCTGTTGGCCACCCTGCTGATCCTGCCGCCGGGCATTGCGCTGGGCTGGTTGCTCGCGCGGCGGAATTGGCGCGGCAAGGTGCTGGTGGAGACGTTTGTGGCGCTGCCGCTGGTGATTCCGCCGGTGGCGACCGGGCTGATCCTGTTGAAGTTGTTCGGCAAACACGGGCCGCTGGGCGCGCTGTGCCAGAGCGTGTTTGGTGTGGAGATCGTGTTCACGTGGAGGGCGGTTGTGATTGCCACGGCGGCGATGTCGCTGCCGCTGCTGGTGCGCGCGGCGCGCGTGGCGTTCGAGGAAGTGCCGGAGCGGCTGGAGCAGGTCGCGCGCACGCTGGGCGCCGGGCCGTGGCGGACGTTCTTCACCATCTCGCTGCCGCTGGCGCGCCGTGGGCTCGCGGCGGGTACTGTGTTGGCGTTTGCCCGGGCGCTCGGCGAATTCGGCGCCACGGTGATGATCGCGGGCATGATTCCGGGCGAAACGGTGACGCTTGCGCTGGGCATCTACCACGAGGTGCAGCTGGGCAACGACTCCGCCGCGCTGGGGTTGCTCGGCGTGTCGGTGGCGTTGGCCTTCGGCGCGCTGGCGACGAGCGAGTGGTTGCTGCGGCGGAGGGTCGCGGATAGGGCGGGCGCAAAGCCCGCCCCACCAGCGGAGGGGCGGACGTCTGGCGCGACCGCTGCGAACCCGAGGTATGCCGGGCGTCCTGAAGGCGCGCCCCACGCGCAGGCGGCAGCGCCGCGCCTTTCGCTTGATCGTGTGCGCTGGGCGGCGGGCGATTTTTCGCTGGAGGTCGACGCGATATTCGGCGGCGGGGCGACGGGGCTGTTCGGGGTGTCGGGATCGGGGAAGTCGACGTTGGTGGAGTTGATTGCCGGCCTGCGGCGACCGCAGGCCGGGCGGATCTCGCTCGGGGAAACGGTGCTCGCGGATGCCGGCGCGGGGATTTTCCTGCCGGCGCAACAGCGGCGGATCGGCTTCGTGCCGCAGGACGGAGCGCTCTTTCCGCATCTCACGGTCCAGGGCAATCTGCGGTTCGCCGAGCGGCGGGCACCGGCGCAGGGGCGGGCGGAGCGGCGCGCCCAGGTGTGCGCGTTGCTCGGGATTGGCGGGCTGGTCGGGCGGGCGGTGGGCAGTCTCTCCGGCGGCGAGCGGCAACGCGTGGCGTTGGCGCGGGCCTTGGTATCCGCGCCGCGGTTGCTGTTGCTCGACGAGCCGTTGGCGGCGCTCGACGCCGCGCGCAAGGAGGCGATCCTGCCCCATCTGCGCCGCGTGCGCGACGAACTGGGCCTGCCGATGCTTTTCGTGAGCCACTCCCGTGAGGAGGTGCTCGGTTTGTGCGACGAACTCGCGGTGATCGCGGACGGGCGCCTGTTGCAGCACGGGCCGGTGGCGGAGGTGTTCCGGCGGCCGGCGAACGATGCGGTCGCGCGCATCGTGGGTGTGGAGACGGTGCTGCCCGGACGTCTGCTCGGCGGCGACGGCGCGCTCGCAGCGGTCGAGGTCGGAGGGGTGCGCCTCCATGGGTTGGCGGACCAGTTGCCGGCGGGCACGGAGGCGGTGCTGGTGAGCATCCGGGCCGAGGACGTGATGCTGGTGCGCGACGGCGATGCGGCCGGCACCAGCGCGCGCAACCGCTGGCGCGGCACGGTGACGGCGGTGATCGACGAGGGCGTGCTCGTGCGCGTGGAGCTCGACTGCGGTTTCCCGCTGGTGGCGCGGCTCACGCGGCAGGCCGCGGCGGAGCTGGCGCTGGTCCCGGGGGTGAGCGTGACCGCGCTGGTGAAGGCGCCGAGCGTGCATCTGATCGTGCGGTAGGAGGCGGGGCGCGCGGGACCGCGTGGCTACTGGGCGGCGCGGGCACGACCACTTCGCCTTCTATCAGCCGGCCGACCTCGCTTTCGGCGCCGGTGGGTAGACGGTGGCCGATGCCGTTCCGACTTCCCGCGACCCGCATCAACTGGGTCAACAGCTCGTTCCTCATCGGTTCGGCCCTCGTGACCGTGACCGCGGTGCCGCTCTATCTCTGGTTTCACGGGCTCGATTGGTTTCAGGCGCTGCTCTTTCTCGCGTTCTTCTGCGCCACGGGGCTGAGCATCACGCTCGGGTACCACCGGTTGTTCGCGCACCTGACGTTCCGCGCGCGCTGGCCGGTGCGGCTGGGGACCTTGGTGTTCGGTGCGGCGGCGTTCGAGAACAGCGCGCTCGAATGGGTCTCCGACCACCGCAAGCATCACCAGCACACCGACCACGACGACGACCCGTATTCGGTGACCCACGGCTTCTGGCATGCGCACATGGGCTGGATCCTCTTCAAGCTCGATGCCGAGCCGCCGCGGGACAACGTGGGCGACCTCGAGAAGGATCCGCTGGTGCGTTGGCAGGACCGGTACTACCTGCCGCTCTCGGTGATGGTGGGCTTCGTGTTGCCGGCGGCGCTCGGTTTCTGGCACTCGGGCGCGTTGGGGGCGCTCGGCGGGTTCCTGCTGGCCGGCGTCGCGCGGGTGACGGCGGTGCAGCACATGACCTTCTGCATCAATTCGCTCTGTCACACGATCGGCCGGCGCCCGTACTCCAGCCGCTGCAGCGCGCGCGACAGCTGGCTGATGGCGCTGCTGACGTTCGGCGAAGGATATCACAATTACCACCACGAGTTTCAGCACGACTACCGCAACGGCGTGCGCTGGTGGCAGTGGGACCCGACCAAATGGACCATCTGGTCGCTCGAGAAGATGCGCCTCGTGCGCGGTCTGCGGCGCGTGCCCCGGGAGAAGATCCTGCTCGCGCGCGTGGCGGAGACGCGGCGTCGGCTCGAGGCATTGCTGGCGACCCCGGCCCAGCCGTTGCCCGAGCGCCTGCGGGAGCTGGTGCAGAGTTCCGCAGTGAAGCTCGCGGAGCTCTCCGCGCGCTGGGCGACGTTGAAGAACGAGTACTCGGAACGGACGGACGCGCAGCTGGATCGCGCGCGTGCCGGTGTCGCCGAGCTCCGGCGGGAGTTGCGGCAGGCCGCCCGTGTGCTGGCCCAGGCGCGCACGTTGGTGCCGGTGAGAAACTGAAACGTCGGCCGCTCGCCCTTGGTCGCTCGTGGCCCGCGCGGAGGGTCGGACCGGTCTCGGCCGGGCACCGCGCCGGTGCCGGAGTGCGGTCTAGAAGCGCAGGGGCTTCACCCGGTACTCGCCGCCGAGAACGAGGAACTCGCTTTCCCCCTCGAGCAAATGGCGCGGCAGCAGCCCGCTGAAGAAGACGATCTTGGCGAGCGGAACCTCGACCGCCCACACCGCGGAGCCGAATTCCCAGGCGATCTCGCGGTCGGAGGTGAACGAGCTGAGGTTGTTCAGGCGGACCAGCGTGCCGTCGGCGCCGGGTGCGCTGCGCACCGCGTACTCCTCGGGATCGTGGGTGCCGCGGTAGAGGGTGAGGTGGGCCCGTTCCGGGTGGCGACGGAGGAGTTCCTCCTGGCAGAAGGTGTAGAGCAGGTCGAGTTGCATGGCCACGCCCATGATCTGCGCGGAGCCCTTCATGCGGTCGGCGGCGTAGCGTTCGAGGGCGGAGGGGTCGGAGGCGAGCAGCCCGTGATGGTAGGTGGCACGAAGGCCGAAGCGGCTCTCAACCCAGGCCTTCAGGACGGCGCCGGCGTGGCCATTGCTGTCGACGCCCCAGTTGGCGAGGAAGCGGATGTAGCTGTGCCGCAGGCTGGCGCGCGCCGAGGCCTGATGCTGGTTCCACTCGTGGAGCCGGAACTTCACGGAGAGGTAGTCGTGAAAGATCTGGCCGCGTTCGTCCGGGGACGCGGTGGCCGCGAGCTTGGCGAAGAGGCGCTTGTCGGTGGCGCGGGCGCCGTCGATCTCGAGCGGTTGCGGGTGTTCCTGGAACTCGCGGGAGGCGATGATCCAAGGCGGGAGGTTGCAGCGGCAGAAGCTGGTGGGCGGCGCAGCGGGGTTCATGCGACAGAAAGCACGGGGTCGGGCGGTGGCGGAGCGGCGGGGCGGCCGCGGAGCGGAAGGGGGGCGGGGAGACTGAGCAGCGCCGCCGTCTGGCGACGGAGGCGCTCGGCGATGCCGCGGTCAAGTTGCTTGAGCCAGCGTGCGGGGATGTCCTGTACGCCGTAGCACGCCCCGGCGAGCTGGCCGACAAGGGCGCCGGCGGTGTCGGCATCGCCGCCGCGGTTGACGACATCGACGATGCAGCTCTCGACGCTGTCGTGGCGGAAGAAGGCGTGGAGCACGGTCTGGACGGTGTCGACGACGTAGCCGCTGGTGTTGCCGGGCCAGGGCTCGAAACGGAATTTCGGGTACAGTGCCAGGGTTTCGGAGACGCAGCGCCGGCAGTCGGAGATCGAGCCGCCGAGAAGCAGGGTCTGGGTGAGTTGGCCGAGCAGCAGCGTGGCGGCGTCGGAAAGCGGGTGGTGGTGCGTGAGGTGCGCCTGCTCGAGCGTGCAGCGGGCGAAAAGCGCGGCGTCGCCGAGGGTGACCAGGGAGACGGGCAGGTTGCGCATGAGGGCGCCGTTGCCGGCGTTGTCCTCGGAGGGTGGGGCGCAGAGCGAGCCCTCGAGGACGTAGCGCCGGATGCCGCGGCGGCAGGCGTGGCCGATGTCCGGCGGTTTGCTGCGCATCCAGCCCACGAAGGCGTCGGCGACCATGTGCAGGTCCCAACCACGGGCGGCCAGGAGGGCGTCGCCAAGGGCCAGACACATCTGCGTGTCGTCGGTGACTTTGCCGGGCTTCAGGTGGAGCCAGCCGCCGCCGACGATGTTGCGCAGGCCGCCCTTGTAGGTGCCCGCGATCTCGCCCGCGGTCATGAACTCCGCGGTGGCTCCCAGCGCGTCGCCCATGGCGAAGCCGAGGTAGGCCCCGAGGGCGCGGTCGTGGAGCGTGAGGGCGGGCGCGGTCACGCGGGCGGAGGAGCAGGGGGCGAGCCAGCGGGGTGGGAGACCGGAGAGCGGAAACCGGAGACGGGAGATCGGAGACCAAGGGGGGACTGCGGGCCGGAGGCGGAGATGGCGGCGTTGGCCGCACGGGAGCGACACGGGCGTCGTCCGACGGCGGGATTCCGACGCGGATGTCGGGAAAAGCGGGGGTGTTTCGCAGGGTTCCAGGGCCCAGAAAAATTCTACGCGCTCCCGATCAGCGAGTTGCGCACGCCTGGCACGGGTTGGCACCGCGGCAGCATTAAGGGGAGGCATTCCTGAAGGCAGTTTAAAACCAGAAAACAAATACTATGAGAAAAGTAGCGATCTACGGCAAGGGCGGCATCGGCAAGTCGACCACAACGCAGAACACGGTCGCCGGTCTCGTCGAAATGGGAAAGAAGGTCATGGTGGTCGGTTGCGACCCCAAGGCCGACTCCACCCGTCTTCTCCTCGGCGGTCTCGCCCAGCGCAGCGTGCTCGACACGCTCCGCGAAGAGGGTGAGGACGTCGAACTCGCGGACATCCGCTCGAAGGGCTTCTGCGCCAGCCTGTGCGTGGAATCCGGCGGCCCGGAGCCGGGGGTGGGCTGCGCCGGCCGCGGCATCATCACCTCGATCAACATGCTCGAGCAGCTTGGTGCCTACGACGAAGACGAACAGCTCGACTACGTCTTCTATGATGTGCTCGGCGACGTCGTGTGTGGCGGTTTCGCCATGCCGATCCGCGAGGGCAAGGCCGAGGAGATCTACATCGTCTGCTCCGGCGAGATGATGGCGATGTACGCGGCGAACAACATCTGCAAGGGCATCCAGAAGTATGCCCAAACCGGTGTCGTGCGCCTCGGCGGCCTGATCTGCAACAGCCGCAAGGTCGACAACGAGCGCCAGATGATCGAGAAGTTCGCCGAGCGCCTCGGCACGCAGATGATTCACTTCGTCCCGCGCGAAAACGACGTCCAACGCGCCGAGATCCAGCGCAAGACAGTCATCGAGTGGAACCCGAAGTGCGCGCAGGCCGACGAGTACCGCACCCTGGCCACGGCGATCGACAACAACAAGATGTTCGTCATCCCGAAGCCGCTCACGATCCAGGAGCTGGAAAACCTCCTGATGGAGTACGGCCTCCTCGGCAACTGAGCCGACGGCGTGCCCTCCGGCCGCCACCAGCCAACAGGAGCGCGGCCGACCCCGCGCTCCTTTTTTGAACCACCCGATCGTCACAACGACACCATCACGAGGTCACCACCATGTCCGACATTTCCGACAAGCCCGATGAGGGCTACGACAGCGAAGGTTATCCGATTCCCTCGACGCCCCAGCCCGACTCGCTCGCGGCCCGCGCCGAGATGCTGAAGATCTATCCGCCGAAGACGAAGAAGAAGCGCGAGAAGCAACTCCTCGCCAACGACCCGTCGACTCCTCCGGAGATCGGCGCCAACACCCGCACGGTCCCCGGCATCATCACGCAGCGCGGGTGCACGTACGCCGGCTGCCGCGGTGTCGTCATCGGCCCGATCCACGACATCCTCCACATCACCAACGGTCCGGTCGGCTGCAGCTACTACTCGTGGCTCACCCGCCGCAACCTGGCCCGCATCAAGCCCGGCCAGCCGATCAACTTCCTCCAGTATTGCATGACCACGGACATGATGGAGGAGGAGATCATCTTCGGCGGGGAGAAGAAGTTGGCGGCCGCGATCCGCGAGGCCCACAAGATCTTCAAGCCGAAGGCCATCGCGGTGTACTCCACCTGCCCGGTCGGTCTGATCGGCGACGACATCCACTCCGTCTGCCGGCAGGCCAAGGAGGAGCTCGGGATCAACGTCTTCGGGTTCTCCTGCGAAGGCTACAAGGGCGTCTCCCAGTCCGCCGGCCACCACATCGCCAACAACGGCGTGTTCAAGCACATGGTCGGCCTGCTCGACGAGCCGGACAAGGAGGAGTTCCGCATCAACGTCCTCGGCGAGTACAACATCGGTGGCGACGCCTGGGAGATCGACACCCTCCTGAAGAAGTGCGGCATCCACGTCACGGCGACGCTCTCCGGCGACATCAGCTACGAGCAGATCTGCAAGTGCCACACCGCCGACCTCAACGTCGTCATGTGCCACCGCTCCATCAACTACATGTCCGAGATGATGGAGACGAAGTTCGGCATCCCGTGGATCAAGGTGAACTTCATCGGCGCCGAGCAATCCGCGAAGTCGCTGCGCAAGATCGCCAAGTTCTTCGGCGACGAGAAGCTCATCGCCCGCACGGAGGAGGTCATCGCCCAGGAGATGGCCGAGCTCCGCCCGGTCATCGAGGACGTGAAGTCGCGCCTCAAGGGCAAGACCGCCGCGATGTTCGTGGGCGGCTCCCGCGCCCACCACTACCAACATCTCTTCAAGGATGTCGGCATGCTCACGGTCGCGGCCGGTTACGAGTTCGCCCACCGCGACGACTACGAAGGCCGCGCCGTGCTGCCCTCGATCAAGATCGACGCCGACTCCCGCAACATCGAGGAGATCGAGGTCGAGGCCGATCCGAAGCGCTACAACCCGCGCAAGACGCCCGAGCAGATGGAGGCGCTCAAGGCCGGCGGGTTCAACTTCAAGGACTACGACGGCATGATGCGCGAGATGAAGAAGTCCACGCTCATCATCGACGACATCTCGCACCACGAGATGGAGAAGCTGATCGAGATGTACCACCCGGACATCATCGGCTCGGGCATCAAGGACAAGTTCGTCATCGAGAAGTTCGGCGTGCCCTGCAAGCAGCTCCACAGCTACGACATCGGCGGCCCCTACGCCGCCTTCACCGGCGCGGCGAACTTCTACAAGGAGATCGACCGCATGATCAACTCGAAGGTCTGGAAGCTCGTCACTCCGTCGTGGAAGAAGCCCGCCGACCCCGCCATCGCGCTCGGCAAGGGCGTCGACAGTTCAACCAACCAGGCCATTCGCGAAGTTGTCGCCGGCATGGCGAAAGCCTGGAAACCCAAGACCAAGGCCGCCACGGCCGAGGCCTGATCCACCAACCACTAGGAGGATACAAACATGTTAAACGGAACCACTGCCGAAATCGTCGAGCGCAAGGCGCTCCGCATCAATCCGGCCAAGACCTGTCAACCCATCGGCGCCATGTATGCCGCCCTCGGCATCCACGGCTGCATGCCGCACAGCCACGGTTCGCAAGGCTGCTGCTCGTACCACCGCAGTCATCTCACCCGGCACTTCAAGGAGCCGGTCATGGCCACCACCAGCTCCTTCACCGAAGGCGCCTCGGTCTTCGGCGGCATGGCCAACCTCACCCAGGCGCTGCGCAACATCTTCACGATCTACAATCCCGAGGTCGTGGCGGTGCACACCACCTGCTTGTCCGAGGTGATCGGTGACGACATTCCGACGATCGTGCGCAAGTCGAAGGAGGAGGGCTCCATCCCCGACGGGAAGGTCGTCATCCACGCGAACACCCCCTCGTTCGTCGGCTCCCACGTCTACGGCTTCTCGAACATGGTCATGGCCATGGTGAACTACCTGTCGGAGAAGACGGGCACCACGCTCAACCAGGTCAACGTGATCCCGGGCTTCGTCGAGCCCGCCGATATGCGCGAGATCAAGCGCCTCGCCGCGGAGATGGGCGTGAACATCGTGATGTTCCCCGACACCTCCAACGTGCTCGATGGTCCGCTCACCGGCCAGTACAAGATGTACCCGGAAGGTGGAGCCACCGTGGCGCAGATCAAGTCGGCCGGCGACAGCATCGCCACCCTCGCGCTCGGCCACTTCGCCTCCCACGTCGCCGCCTCCACGCTGGAGCAGAAGTGCAACGTGCCCGCGGCCTTCCTCGAGCTCCCGATCGGTGTCGGCGCGACCGACCGCTTCATCGATGCGCTGCGCGGCTACGCCGGCGTCGAGGTCCCGGCCTCCGTCGAGCTGGAACGCGGCCGCCTCGTCGACCTGATGAGCGATCTGCACCAGTACTTCCACGGCAAGCGCGTGGCGGTCTCGGGCGATCCCGACCAGGTCATCGCGCTCACGCAGCTCCTGCTCGAGCTCGAGATGAAGCCCGTGTACTGCATCACCGGCACGCCCGGCAACCAGTTCGAGAAGCGCATGCACGAGCTGCTCGACGAGAAGGTGCCCAACGCGAAGATCAAGCAATGCGGCGACCTGTTCGAACTCCACCAATGGATGAAGAACGAGCCCGTCGACCTGCTCATCACGAACACCTACGGCAAGTCCATCGCCCGCGTCGAGAACGTGCCCTTCGTCCGCTTCGGCTTCCCGATCCTCGACCGCGCCGGCCACCGCTTCAATCCGACGGTCGGATACATGGGCGCCGTCAACCTGATCAACCAGATGCTCAACGCGATCCTCGACCAGAAGGATCGCGAGTGCGCCGAGGAGTGGTTCGAGCTGGTGCAGTAACTTCCGGTTAGCGCCGGGGCGCCGGGTTCAGGGGTTTTGGGTCCCGGCGCCCCATGCTACCCGGCTCTTACCTTGGGCCGGCGGCGTTGTGGGACATCGGCGCCGGCTGCGGGGGAGGGGCTCCCGGCCGGACGCCCGAGTGGCGTTTGCGCCGATCGAACGAGTGGCCGGCGCGGTGCGGATCCGCGACCGACCGGGTGCGACGGAGTCCACCTGCAGGCCGGTTTCCGCGATGAAAGGAGGGCGTGATGCCCGCCTTGGGGATGCCGCGGAGCGGCGGACGTGAAGTCCGCACCGCCGCCTGATCGACGGTCGATGCGACCGCGATTCTTCCGACAGAAATGTCGCGATTTTACCTCTGAAAATATCCACGGACAACGCACGCACTGGCACCGGTTCTGCATAGCAGGAACGACCACACGAAACCATGAGCGAACACGAACATTGCTGCCAAAAGGAGTCCGCCGGCCTCGCGTTGCGCGCCGCCACTTCCGCCGATGCCGCGCTGCTGTGCGATTTCGTGCGCGAGCTGGCGGAGTTCGAGGGCTTGGTGCACGAATGTGGCATCACCCCGGAGGCTGTGACCGAGAATCTGCTCGGGCCGCGCCGCTGCGCCGCGGCGATCATCGCGGAGTTCGAGGGCCGGCCAGCGGGTTTCGCCGTCTACTACCGCACGTTCTCCACCTTCGCCGCCAAGCCGGGGATCTTCCTCGAGGATCTCTACGTGCGTCCCGACTTCCGCAAGCGTGGCATCGGTCGCGCGCTGCTGGTGGCGGTGGCGCAAATCGCCCACGGCCGCTCCAGCGGACGCCTCGAATGGACCGCGCTGAAATGGAACGAGAAGGCGCTCAAGCTTTACGACGCCGTCGGCGCCAAGCGCATGGAGGAATGGATGCTTCTGCGCATGGGCCCCGAGGCCATTGCCCAACTCGCCGGCCCGGACGCGCCGCTCTCGCACGAAGGCTGCCGCTGCGGCGGCAAGGGCCCGCACCACGGCTGAACCAACCACGAGGACCGATCCCATGACGCAACCACTCGAGATTCTCCCTTCCCGCGCCGCCTCCATCGCCGAGGCCGGCAAGGCCGGTGGTCCGATGCGTTGCGGCAAGACGAGCGTGGCGGGTTCGGTCTCCCAACGGGCCTGCGTCTTCTGCGGCTCCCGCGTCGTCCTGTATCCGATCGCCGATGCTCTGCACATCGTGCACGGCCCGATCGGTTGCGCCGCCTACACCTGGGACATCCGCGGAGCGCAATCCTCCGGCCCGCAGCTTTTCCGCAACAGCTTCTCCACCGATCTCCAGGAGTTGGATGTGGTGTACGGCGGCGAGAAGAAGCTCGAGCGCGCGCTCCTCGAACTCATCGCCAAGCACAAGCCGAAGGCGGCGTTCGTCTACGGCACCTGCATCGTCGGCCTGATCGGCGACGATGTGGAGGCGGTCTGCAAACGAGTCTCCGCCGCCACCGGCCTCTCGGTGCTGCCGGTCGCGAGCGAGGGGTTCAAGGGCACGAAGAAGGACGGCTACAAGGCCGCCTGCGAGGCGCTCTACAAATTGATCGGCACCGGCGACACCACCGGAATCTCGCCGCTCAGCATCAACCTCATGGGCGACTTCAACATCGCCGGGGAGAGCTGGGTGATCCGCGAGTACCTCGAACGCATGGGCATCGAGGTTGTGGCGACGATCACCGGCGACGGCCGGGTCGACGCCATCCGCCGCTGCCACGGCGCGAAGCTCAATCTCGTGCAATGCTCCGGTTCGATGACGCACCTCGCGAAGAAGATGGAGAAGGAGCATGGCATCCCGTTCAAACGCGTCTCCTTCTTCGGCATCGAGGACATGTCCGCCGCGCTCTACGAGGTGGCGAAGTTCTTCGGCGGCGAGGAACTGATGGAGAAGGCGAGGGCGGTCGTGCGCGACGAAGTCGGCAAGATCTACCCGCAGCTCCGCGCCTGGCGCGACGACCTGAAGGGCAAGAAGGCCGCGGTCTACGTCGGCGGCGCCTTCAAGGCCTTCTCGCTCGTCCGCGCGCTGCGCACGCTCGGCATGCGTACCGCGGTTGTGGGCACGCAGACCGGCGACGCCGACGACTACGCCACGCTGCGCGAGATGTGCGATCCCGGCACGATCATCGTCGACGACTCCAACCCGATCGAGCTGGCGAAGTTCTGCCTCGAGCAGGATGTCGACCTCTTCATCGGCGGCGTGAAGGAGCGGCCGATCGCGTACAAGCTCGGCATCGGTTTCTGCGACCACAACCACGAGCGCAAGGAGTGCTTGGCCGGCTTCGTCGGCATGGTGAACTTCGGGCGCGAGGTGCACGCGAGCGTCTGCTCGCCGGTGTGGAATTTCGTTCCACGACGTTCGCGCGGTCGGAGCCTGCCCGCAGGCGGTCCGGCAGTCGCGAGCAAGCTCGCTCCTACATCAGGCAACACGGAGGCCGTCGCATGAGCTGCTCATCCTGCAATTCCTCGGTTCCGCACCCGCCGGCCATCGGTGAGGATGGCGAACATCCGGAGTTCCCGTCCGGCTCGACGAATCCCTGCAAGCTCTGCACGCCGCTCGGCGCGTGCCTGGCGTTCAAGGGCATCGCGGGCACGGTGCCGCTGCTCCACGGCTCGCAAGGCTGCGCGACCTACATCCGGCGCTATCTCATCTCGCACTTCCGCGAGCCGATCGACATCGCCTCCACGAATTTCTCCGAGGACTCCGCGGTCTTCGGCGGACGCAAGAATCTCCACACCGCGCTCGACAACGTCGGCCGGCAATACCGTCCGGCGCTCGTCGGCATCGCCACCACCTGCCTCTCGGAGACGATGGGCGAGAACATGCCGATGTTGATCGGCGAATACCGCAAGGAGACCGGAGAGCGGAAGGCGGAAAGCGGAAAGGACGCAGAAGCCGGAGTGGTCGGGTTCCCGACGGATGCCCCCGAACTGGTCCACGTTTCCACCCCGAGTTTCAAGGGGACCCACGCCGAGGGCTTCCACGCCGCCGTGCGCTCGCTCGTCGAGACGCTCGCGGGCACTCCGAGTAGCGGAACGCTTTGCGTTCCGACCTCGGACGGAACGCAAAGCGTCCTGCAACCAAGGAAGCCGCGCCTCGCGCTCTTTCCCGGGATGGTTTCGCCGGCCGATCTTCGCCACCTGCGCGATTTCTGCACGGCCTGGGGCGAAGAGGCGATCACGCTGGTGCCCGACTACGCCGAGACGCTCGATGGCCCGAGCTGGGCCGACTTCGAGCGCATGCCCAGCGGCGGCACGACGGTCGATGAGCTTCGTGCGCTCGATCGCGCGACGGCCGCGCTTGAGTTCGGTCACTCGCTCGCCGCCGCACCCGCGACGGCCGGCACGCACCTCAAGACGAAGTTCAACGTTCCCCTGCACCGTCTCGGCCTGCCGATTGGCGTGCGCGCCAACGATGCCTTCTGCACCGCGCTTGAGACCGCCACCGGCCGCGAGATGCCGGCGCGCATCGCCGCGGAGCGCGGTCGCTTGGTCGACAGCTACGTCGACGCCCACAAGTACCTCGCGGGCAAGAAGGCCATCGTCTACGGCGAGGACGATCTCGTCGCCGGTCTCGCGGTCTTCCTCGCCGAGACCGGCATCACCCCGGTGCTCGTCGCCAGCGGCGAGCGTAACCGCCGTCTTGCCGAAGCGATCTTCGCCGCCGCCCCGGAGTTGCGCGAC
>JAHFTC010000042.1:16245-32019 GCA_023269585.1 Opitutaceae bacterium | reverse complement strand
CGGCGCCCAGAGGCGCATGTTGCGCACGGGATTGGCGGGATCGGAGGAGTGGATGAAGACGATCGGCGCGGCTTTGGTCGGGTCTTTGATGACGCGGATGAAGCGCCCGTTCGCCTGGTCGTTGAGGAGCACGACCTCGTTGAGTCCGTCGTTGCGGGAGGATTGGAGTTCGACCGAGCCGGAACCTTCCCAAGTGAGTACAAAGACGCCGTGCAGATGGGTGCCTTCGCCGGTCTGGTAGCCGGCGCCGATCCGCATCTGCGCGCCTGCGGGGAAGACGACGGGCCAACCGGCGGCGTCGACCTGCACTTCGTCGGCGAGTGCGCGGGCCTCGGCGGCGGTGGCGTCGTCGCGGTAGATCCACGCCTCCGACGAACGCAGCATGTTGGCGAATATCCACTGGCGGGAACCGTCGGCGCTGATGTTCACCTGCAACGGCGGCAGGCTGCTCTCGGAGAGCGGCGTCTCCCAGGCGGGCGCATCGGCGCCGACGACTTGGACGGTCGCCGGTAGTGAGGAAACGGTGATGCCGGCGCGGGTGATGGCGCAGGCGAGTGTGAGCGTGCCGGGGGCGTCGGCGGTGAAGGTGACGGCCCTCGTCGTCGCACCGGTGGTGATCGTACCGCCCGCGATGGTCCAGGTGTAGCTCGCGCCGGGCTGGCCCTCGACCGTGGCGGCGAGCCCGGTCTGGCCCGTGGTCGCGAAGCCCGGGGCGATGACGATCGGCCTTGCCGGGGCGTTCGTCGCGGTGACCTGTGCCGTGTGGGTGGCGACGACGGTCTGGGTGGCGTTGTCGGTGATCGTGCAGGTGAGAATGACGGTGCCGGGGGCGCTGGCGACGAAGTGGATGAGCGCGGCGCCGTCGGGTTCGGTGAGGTCGCCGCCGGCAATCGTCCAATGATAGGATACGTTGATCTGCGGCAGCACCGACGCGAGCGTGTTGGTCAAAACTGGGGTCGAGGGGACGACGGCGATGCCCGCGGCGGGAGTGGCGATGATGCGCCAGAATTGCCGGGCCGGGTCGATCGTGCCGGCGGGGCGCACGGTGGCCATCAGTTCGGTGCCGGTGCCGGAGAAGCTGCCTGGCGCCGCTGTCCAGGTTCCCAGGTCGGGCGAGGACTCGATGAAGTAGCGTTGGCCGTTCTGTGTGGGCCAGTGCAGGGTGAGTGTTCCGCCGGAGCCGGTCTGTAGCGTGGAGGCAAAGGGAGCGACCAACTGGGCGGAGCCGAGGTTGAAGGTGAGTGCGAAGAGGCCGGCGACGAGGACGGAGCGGATGATGAGGCGCGGGAGGTTCATGGCGTGGCGGGGGCGCGATGCGTGGGACCGCGGCGCGGGAATGGACACCGAACAGCGGGCGACTTTGCATGGCCGCCGGCAAGGCCGGAGGCGGCGAAAAACGGTAAAGGTGGCGCGGGAACAGAGCGCGCGTAGCGGCCGGCGTTTCGTCTTGGGATCGCGTTTCCTTTGCGGAGCGAATCTCCGGCCCGGTTGGGCGCAACCGGGGCAGCCAAAGGCTTCGGCCGCTCAGCGCTTCGGCGTGAGCTGTCGGGTGGGCGAGTCCATCTGGCCGCGGGTGACGCCGAGCTGGTTGATCAGCTTGAACTCGCGCCAGAGCTCGGCGCCGGTGATCTCGCCGGCGAGCAGTTGGCGGTAGCGGCCGACCGTGCGCGCGATCTCGTCGGCCTCCTCGTCGAGGAAATCGATCCGGAAGTGGCGCGCGCCGAGCTCGAGCATGCGGCCGACGAACTCCGCGCCGGTCTGGGCGCGGGCGTTGAAGACGGTGTTGCGGCAACCGGCGTCGGCCTTCACGGGATGCTCGGCGCCGAGGTGGTCGCGCAGGCGGAGGTTCACCCGGTCGCAGGGGCGGCCGCAGTCGTGGTAGTCCTTGCCGGTGGTGAGGAACGCGCAGAACACGCAGTGCTCCATGTGAAACATGGGCATGTGCTGGTGGATCGTGATCTCGAGCGCGGTGGGGTCGTCGGCGGCGAGCAGCGCCTCCAACTGCTGGATATTCAGATCGTACGAGGCGGTGACGCGTTCGAGCCCGAAGTGCCGTCGGAAGTAGTCGGCGCTCCACTCGTTGGCGATGTTGAGCGAGAAGTCGCCGCGGCGGCGGCTGTCGGCGAAGAAGGCGAGGTGGTCGAAGTTGCGGACGAGGTAGCCGTCGGCCGCGCAGGAGCGGACCTGCTGCAGGATCCATTCGTCGCCCGGCTTGAAGATGCGCGGCGGGGCGACCCAGATCGTGCGGCCCGAGCCGGCGGCGCCGAGGGAGTCGCGGTGAGCCCGGAAAGTGGCGACGGCTTCGCGGTAGTGCTTTGGGTTCTCGAACTCGCAGTAGATGGTGTCGACGCCCGGGAGCGGCAGCACGGCGTCGAGTTGGCGCAGGTGACGGAGGACGACGATGAGCTCGGGCGCGGCGGCGGTCGCGGAGGCGATGGCCGCCTCGTCGCGGCGCGGTCCGGCGGCGGTGGCGCCGTCGGGCACGAGCGTCCAGCGGTGCGGGGCGCCGCGGAGTTCATCGAGCCGGGCGATGGCCTCGCGGCGCACGCGGTTGAGCTCGCTCATCGGGAGCATGAGGCCGGGCTCCAGCGGCGCGTCGAGGTGGTCGAGGCGGAAGGGCGTGCCGCCGAGCCGGCCGAACTGTTCGCGCAGCCGCTCGGGGGTGAGCGGGTGTTTCTCGGCGGCGACGAGCGCGATCGAGGATTCGGCGCGGGCGACGTGGCCGAGTTCGTCGCGCAGGAGGAGCGTGAGCGGGCCGCCGGCGCGGCCGTGGACCTCGGCGGAAAGGGGGCGCAGCGTGCGCGGCTGGTCGCCGGCGAAGGTGGCGCGGAGGCGTTTCTCGTGGGCGGGATCGCTGTTCTTCCAGACGATGTCGCCGGGGTGGACGAGGGAGAAGTCGACCGCGCCGCGGCCGAAGGTGAGGAGCGTGTCGGTGCCGCGCGGGAAGACCTCGTACACGCGGCCGCCGGCCTCACCCTTTTCGGGCGCGCCGTAGTCGAACACGACGCCGTCTCCGGGTTTCAAGGACAACGCAAGAGGCGCGGCGGAGGCGGCGGTGCGGGCGGCAGGAGCGGGAACAGTGGCGGCGGCGCGAGGCTTGCCGAGGAGCGCGGGAGTCGGCTGATGCGCTGGACCGCTGCGGGGGTGACGTGGCCCACCTTCGGCGGGCGCTTCGAGGCGGACGAGCACGCCGTCGCGTTCGACGCGGGTGACGGTGCCGAGACGGACGCCGCGTTTGGTGCCGAAGCGGGCATGGACGAGCTGCTGGTTGTCGCTGCCGCGGAACCAGCCGGTGGAGAGCCCGCGGGAGAACGCCATCTCGAGATCGTACCGGTGCGCGTGCCAGAGGTCGGCGACGAGTTGGCGCTCGGTGGCCGCGGCGGCTTCGCCGGGGCGGGGCGCCCGGCGCTTGTAATCTATTGTATTACAAGGGCTGTTGGGCTCGCGGTCTTCAGATCTTGGATTTGAGGCGGGGGGCGCGGCGGGCGGGATGTAATCTATTGTATTACTAGTCCGGGGGGCGGGGGGACGGGAGGGAGGGAGGAGTTCGGCGGCGATGCGGTCCACGGCCTCGCGGTAGACGCGGGTGAGGTTGGCGACGTACTCGGCGCTCTTGAGGCGGCCCTCGATTTTCAACGACGCGATGCCGAGGCGGGCGAGGTCGGGCAATACGTCCAACCCGGCGAGGTCCTGGGGACTGAGCAGGTAGCGGCGGCCGCCGAGGTCGACCTGCCGGCCGTCGGCGACGAGGTCGTAGGGCATGCGGCAGGCTTGGGCGCATTCGCCGCGGTTGGCGGAGCGGCCGCCGAGCGACTCGCTGGTGAGGCACTGGCCGGAGTAGGCGACGCAGAGCGCGCCGTGGACGAAGACCTCGAGTGGGAGCTGCGCGGGCGAGTCGCCGAGGGTGGCGCGGAGCTGGCCGATTTCGGCGAGCGAGTTCTCGCGGGCGAGCACGACCAGTTGGGCGCCGAGTGCGTGGGCGAAGCGGACGCCGGCGGCGCTGGTGATCGTCATCTGCGTGGAGATGTGGATCGGCAGGTCCGGCGAAAGCGCGCGGATCATCCGGCACAGGCCGATATCCTGCACGATGACGGCGTCGATTCCCGCGGTGATGAGTGTGCGGATATACTCGGCGGCGTCGGCGAGCTCGTTGGAGAAGACGAGGACGTTGAAGGTGACGTAGCCACGCACGCCGCGCCGGTGGAGGAAGCGCATGAGCTCCGGGAGGTCGGCGGCGGTGAAGTTGTGCGCGCGCATCCGGGCGTTGAAGCGGTCGAGGCCGAAGTAGACGGCGTCGGCGCCGTTCTCGACGGCGGCGCGCACACAATCCCAGTCGCCGGCGGGCGCGAGCACCTCGGGCCGGCGCGGCGCGATCGGCGCGGCGGCGGGGGCAGGCGTGGACTGGGCGGCGGGACCGGACATCGCAGGAGGCCGCAAGCTAGGGCGGATGGCGGCGCCGGCAACGGGTAAGTGGGCGGGGCGTGGACGGAAGGTGCGTGGCCGGTGTCGGCCGCGACGATGCGGCGGCGATGTGTGGGGAAATTTGAGAATAGCCTCGCCACGGGGGGAGCGAGCTCTTCCATCGGCGCTGCTAATTCCCCGAACGCAGAGCATTAACGCTCGGCGCCATGTTCCCCAACCAAGACGAGACTATGCCGAAGGCCATGATTCCACTCGCCGCAGCGCTGTCGGACCAACCCGGACTTTGGGATGCGATCAGTTATCAGGTCGTTGGACTTTTGGTGGTGTTCACGGCGCTGGGATCGATCTGGCTCCTGATGGAGTTGATGGGCTTCATCTTCCGATCCATCGAGGCGCGGCGACAGGCGAAGGCCGCCGCCGCGAACGCGGCGGCTCCCACCGTGCCGCTCGATCTGCCGAGTGTCGGGGTGCGCCCTGAGATCATCGCGGTGATCACGGCGGCGGCCCATACAAACCTGCGGGCCGGTGAGCACATCGTCGCCATTCATCCGCTCGGGCGGGATCACGATCAGGAAGTGCGGGTCGGCGCGTGGTCGAGCGAGGGACGCCGCCAACACTTCGGCAGCCACAAGGTCCGTTAACCACCAACCATCTTCGCCATGCTCCAGGGTCTTCTCGACTTTCTCAACACCACCGGTTTCGCGAACATCACGTGGCAGATGGCCGTGATGTGGGCGGTCGTCTCCGTGCTGCTCTATCTGGCGATCGTGAAGGGGTTCGAACCGCTGCTGCTGGTGCCGATCGCGTTCGGCGCGCTGGTGGCCAACCTGCCGACCCGCGGCGTGATCACCTCGGAGCTGCTGCCCAACGGCGTCTACCAGACCTCGACCTTCAAGGTGGAGGGCGAGGTGCTGCATCACCCCGGTGGTGACGCCGCCCAACCGGGCCAGCCCGAGCGGATCGCCGTGAAGGTCGACCGCATCGAGGGCGGCCTGTACGACTTCATCGCCCAGGGGGTGAAGATCGAGATCTTCCCGCCGATCATCTTCCTCGGGGTGGGCGCGCTCACGGATTTCGGCCCGCTGATCGCGGCGCCGCGGACGTTCCTGCTCGGGGCGGCGGCGCAATTGGGACTGTTCATCACTTTTTCCGGGGCGCTTTTGATGGGCTTCACCTCGAAGGCGGCCGCGTCGATCGGCATCATCGGCGGGGCCGACGGTCCGACCTCGATCTTCGTGACCAACAAGCTCGCGCCGCATCTCCTCGGCGCGGTCGCGGTGGCGGCCTATAGCTACATGTCGCTGGTGCCGTTGATCCAGCCGCCGATCATGAAGTTGCTGACGACCGACGCGGAGCGGCGGATCAAGATGAAGTCGCTGCGCAAGGTCTCGCGGCTGGAGAAGCTGATTTTCGCGATCGTGGTGATGGTGATCTGTATCCTCATCGTGCCCGATGCCGCGGCGCTCATCGCGATGCTCATGCTCGGCAATTTCCTGCGTGAGTGCGGGGTCGTCGAGCGGCTGCTGCTCTCCGCGCAGAACGAGATCATCAACATCCTCACGATCTTCCTCGGCACGAGCGTGGGTCTGACGATGTCGGGGCAGAGCTTCCTCGCGCTGGAGACGATCAAGATCATCGTGCTCGGCGTGGTGGCCTTCGGTTTCTCAACGGCGGGCGGCGTGCTCTTCGCCAAGCTGATGAACAAGATGAGCCCGAACAATCCGATCAATCCGCTCATCGGCTCGGCCGGTGTGTCGGCGGTACCGATGGCCGCGCGCGTCTCGCACATCGAGGGCCAGAAGGTTGATCCGAGCAATTATCTCCTGATGCACGCCATGGGCCCGAACGTGGCCGGCGTGATCGGCACGGCGGTGGCCGCCGGTTACTTCATCTCGACGCTGAAGTAAGGCGGGGCCGGACGTTTCATCTGATGGGGACCGGCGGCGCGAAAGTGCCGCCGGTCCTGTTTAGGCGGGCGCAGGTCGAATCGTTTCTCGCCCGCCGGCGTGCCGGGGGGCGAGGAACGCGAGCCGTGGGGGCAGGGCTGGTAATCCCAATGCGCGTGGTGGGAGCCAGGAGAAGGCAAGGAAGCGAACGAAGTGTCAGCAATTCGTCCGGGTGGGTGAATGCTCCTCATCTACTCCGGCGACGCTCCCCGTTGTTCAGGTCAGTTTGGTTGCTTTGCTACAATGCGGTGCCGGCGAGCGGGGCTTCCGTGCGGGCGCAGCGGGCGATGTTCTCCGTGGTCACCCGGGCGATCTCGGCCAAGGCATCGTGCGTGAGGAACGCCTGATGGGCGGTGACCAATACGTTGGGGAAGGTGAGCAGGCGCGAGAGTTCGTCGTCCTGGAGCACCTCGCCGGAGAGATCCTCGAAGAAGACGCCTTCCTCCTCCTCGTAGACATCGAGCGCCACGCCGCCGAGCCGGCCCGTCTTGAGCGCCGCGATGAGCGCGGCGGTGTCGATGAGCTTGCCGCGGCTGGTATTGACGACGTGGGCACCGGGTTTGAGCAGCGCGAGCGAGCGCGCGTTGAGCAGGTGATGCGTCTCGGGGGTGAGGGGCAGGTGCAGGGAAACGATGTCGCTGCGGGCGAGCAGGGCATCGAGGGCGAGGTACTCCACACCGTGCGCCTGGGCCCAGGCGGTGTTCGGATACGGGTCGTGGGCGACGACCTGCGCCTCGAAGCCGCGGAAAATCTGGGCGACGATGCGCCCGATCTTGCCGGTGCCCACGATCCCGACCGTGCGGCCGCAGAGGTCGAAGCCGACGAGGCCACCGAGGGAGAAGTTGTGCTCCCGTACGCGGTTGTAGGCGCGATGGATGCGGCGGTTGAGCGTGAGCAGCAGGCCCACGGTGTGCTCCGCGACCGCGTGGGGCGAATACGCCGGCACCCGGGTGACCGCGAGACCGAGCTCGCGGGCGGCGGCGAGGTCCACGTTGTTGAACCCCGCGCAGCGCAGGGCCACGTGCCGCACGCCGACCTCCGCGAGGGCGGCCAGGCAGGGGCGGTCGAGCCGGTCGTTCACAAAGACGCAGACCGCGGTCGCGCCCCGGGCGAGGGCGGCCGTCTGGACGGAGAGACGAAATTCGTGGAACTGATACGACAGGCCCGCTGGGGCTGCCGCCGGTTCGAAGTGTTCGCGGTCGTAGGATTTGGTGTCGAAGAAGGCGATGGTGGTCATGGTTGAGGAGAGGGACGGGAACGCAGGTGCTTCTTCAGCTCGACGGCGGCAAACACCGCCAAGCCGACGCCGAGGATCTCCAGCCAGGCGCGCGGGCTGATCGGCGCGCTGTGGAAGAGGCGGTTCATGAACGGAGCGTAGGTGAAGAGCAATTGCAGCGAGGCCATCGCCGCGAGGCCGCCGAGCACCCAGCGGTTGGTGAAGAAGTTGAGCGAGAAGAACGAGCGGGTGAGGGAGCGGCAGTTGAGCAGGTAGAACATCTCCACGACCACGATCACATTCACCACGATGGTGCGCGCCTCGGGCAGGGCCACGCCCGCCGCTTTCTCCCACTGGAAGAGCGCGAAGGCGCCGCCCACCATCATCAGCGAGACCATGAGGACACGCCACAGCAGCTCCGGGGTGAGGATCGGCTGCGCGGGCGCGCGCGGCGGGCGGGCCATGAGGCCGGCCTCCTTCGGTTCGAAGACGAGCATGAGGCCGAGGAGGAGCGCCGTGCTCATGTTGATCCAGAGCAGTTGCACCGGGAGGATCGGGAGCGCGGTGCCCAGCAGAACCGCCAAGAGAATGAGCAGTCCTTCGCCGCAGTTGGTCGGCAGCGTCCAGGCGATGAACTTGGTCAGGTTGTCGAAGACGTTGCGCCCTTCCTCCACCGCAGCCTCGATGGAGGCGAAGTTGTCGTCGGTGAGGATCATGTCGGCGGCGCCCTTGGAGACTTCGGTGCCGGTGATGCCCATCGCGACGCCGATGTCGGCCTGCTTGAGCGCGGGGGCGTCGTTCACGCCGTCGCCGGTCATGGCGACGACATGACCGCGGGACTGGAGCGCGCGCACCAGTCGCAGCTTCTGTTCGGGTGCGACGCGGGCGAACACCGCCGCGCCTTCGGCCGCCGCGGGCAGGGCCTCGTCGTCGAGTTGCTCGAGTTCGCGCCCGGTGACGGCCCGCGACACCAGCCCGTCCGTCTTGGTGCGCAGGCCGAGTTGCCGGGCGATGGCCACCGCGGTGCCGGCATGGTCGCCGGTGATCATCTTCACTTCGATCCCGGCCGTCTGGCATTGGGCCACGGCGCGAATCGCCTCAGCGCGCGGCGGATCGATCATGCCCTGCAGTCCGAGCAGGGTGAGGCCGCCGGCTATATCGTCGTGGGTGAGCTTGGTGTGCGTTGCCGGCACGAGGCGTTGGGCGAAGGCCAGGACGCGCAACCCTTGCGACGCCATTGTTTCCACGGCGCGCAGCACTGCGGGGGCATCCAGCGCCTGCTCGGTCCCGGACTCCTCCACCATGCGCTCGCAACGTTCCAACAGGCGCTCGACCGAGCCTTTCACGAAGATGACGTGCTCCTCGTCGGAGCGGTGCAACGTCGCCATGTACATGTGCTCGGATTCGAACGGAATCACATCCAGCCGGTGGAGTCGCTCGGCCTCGCCGGCCGGATCGAGGCCGGCTTTCTGGGCGGCGACGATGAGCGCGGCCTCGGTGGGGTCGCCCTCGACCTGGAGCCGGTCGTCCTTGCGGACCAACTGCGTGTCGTTGCAGAGCAGTCCGCAGCGCAGGCATTGTTGCAAGCCGGGGATGGAGGTGGGCTCGATACGGGTGCCGTCCTGGCGCAGCTCGCCCTGCGCCTCGTAGCCGGCGCCGGTGACCTCGAATTCCCTGCCGCCGGAGGAGAGGCGGCTGACGGTCATCTGGTTCTCGGTGAGCGTGCCGGTCTTGTCGGAGCAGATGATGGTGGTGCTGCCGAGGGTTTCGACAGCGGGCATCTTGCGGATGATCGCGTGGCGGCGGGCCATGCGGGATACGCCGATCGCGAGGGTGATCGTGACGGCGGCGGGCAGACCCTCGGGGATGGCGCCCACCGCGAGTGCGACGGCGGCCATGAACATGTCGGTGGCGGCTTCGCCCCGCGCCAACCCGACGAAGAAGGTGAGGCCCGCGAGCCCGAGGATTACGTAGAGCAGCAGGCGGCTAAACGAGGCGATCTTGCGGGTGAGCGGAGTGGAGAGGTCGGCCGCTTTGTGGATCAAGGTCGCGATGCGGCCGGTCTCGGTGCGATCGCCGGTGGCGACGATCACGCCCTCGGCCTGCCCGTAGGTCACCAGGGTGCCCGCGAAGGCGAGATTGCGCCGGTCGCCCAGGGCGGTGTCGGCGGGCAGCGGGTCCACGCTCTTTGGCGAGGGAACGGACTCGCCGGTGAGCGCGGCCTCCTCGACCTGCAGGCTGCGGATCTCGACGAGTCGCAGATCGGCGGGTACGCGATCGCCGGATTGGAGCAGCACAATGTCGCCGGGCACGAGCTCCGTCGAGGCGATGCGTTGCTTGCGGCCGTCGCGGCGCACGGTGGCCTCGGTGAGCACCATTCGGGCGAGGGCCGCGATGGCCTGCTCGGCCTTCGCTTCCTGCAGGAAGCCGACGATCGCGTTGATGAGCACCACGCTGAAGATCACCCCGGCATCGACCCATTCCCCGAGCGCGGCGGAGACCGCGGTCGCCGCCAAAAGGATATACACTAACGCCTGGTTGAACTGCTGCAGAAACTTCAGCCACGCCGGGGTGCCGCGGCGGGCCGTCATCTGGTTGGGCCCATGTTCGGCCCGGCGGCGCTCGATCTCTTCGGCGGCTAAGCCGCGGGCGGGATCGACATCGAGCCGGCGGGTGACGGTTTCCGGGGCGCCTTCATGCCAAGCGGGGGAAGCGGTGGTCGGTATCGTCATGGTGTCGAATCTCCTGCTGGTTGGCCGGGCGATTCCGTCGGTGCCTCGCCGATGGAATGTTCGCACTGTGCGGTCCGCGCCCGGGTTGGCGAGCGCAACCGACCGCGAGTGGGGCGAGAGGGCGGGACGTGGTCCGAGTGAAGGCACGGCGCTCGCGCGGCGGCATCCTCAGGCTTTGCCGCGCGTCCAAGGAAGGATGACTGCGCGGGCAAGGCAGCACGGGGGCGGGATCAGGTTGGACTCGCCGGGACGGGGCCGCTGCGTGTGCGGCTTCGGATACTACTGCGGCCGTTCGCGGTGAGGCTCGCGCTGTGGCCGTTGCTGCTCAGCAAGCGCGGGCTGGGGCGGCGCCAAGGGCTGGCGCGGCTCGGAGTGTACGCGGTGTACCTTTGCCGCGTGGTTGGCCGGACGCTGTGGGGAACGGGATGAGCTGGGCTGGCAGCGGCGCTGCGTGGTGAAGGGAGCGTCCCGTCCGTGAATGGGTCATCGCGTACGAGGAGTACGAATCCGGAGAGAACGGGGCCCGACCTCGGCTTGGGTAAGCCAGCGCCTGTAGGCTTCGCAGGCCAGCGCCGTAAGGGCGACGGCGATGACCACGAAGCTGGTCTTCAGCCAGCGGCCCGAGGAAACCTCGGCGAGTTCGGGGTAGCACAGGACGAGTTGCGCACAGAGGATGCTGGCCGAAAACACCGGAAGGGAATGACGCCCAAGCAGTGCAAGGGGGCGGGCGACCAGCAGCTGTGGATAGCGCGAGCCCAGCACGGCCAGGAGGTAGGCGAGCAGGCCGAAGTCGAGCAGGCGAAGGAGGGCGAGGGGCGTTTTGCGGGTGAGTGCGTCGAGGGTTTGGTAGTCCCACCAGGGCAAGAGGGTGGAGTAACGGACGATGGAGAGAAAGGCCGCGCCGGCGATGGCGGCGTACAGCATCCAGCGGCGCGGTTGGTGGATGGCTCGGCGTTCCCAGCGAGGTTCGGCGCCCAGAATCACGCCGGTGATGAAGAGCCATTGCCAGGAAAGAAAGTGAAAGGCCCCGGTGTTGATCGGACCCCAAAGGATTGGATAGGGAGGCGCGAGAAGCTGGTCGGCGGCCCAGATTGCGCCGGAAAGCAGCCAGATCATCAGACCATGGCCGCGATGGTGGAACCGAAGCACGAGCGGGGCGAGCAGGGGAAAGCCGACGTACATCGGGAGGATGTCGAGCATGCCGGGCTGGTAGACCAGCGTGAGCCCGCCCAGCAGTCCGGACAGGCCGTTGCCTTGATGAAAGAGCGGAGGAAGCGCGAACGGAGTTGGCTGGCCGAACGCGAGCCACGCCCGTACCCACAGCCAAACGAGAACAAGTCCGAAGGCGTGCCAGAGATAGGCGCGGCGGGCGCGGCGTGTCGCGCGGCAGGCCATTTCGCTGAAGTCATTGCCGGCCGGATGGTCAATCCGCCCGGTGAGGATTCCCGAAAGGAAGACGAAACCTTCGGCCGCACTCACGAAACCGAGCGGCTGGTAGAGCGCCGTGCTCAGATCCGAGCCGACATGGTTGATCGCCATGATCAACAGCAGGGCGCCGCGGATCGTGTCGAACCGCAGGTCGCGCGCGAGGGAATCGGGCGGCGCGGGTTGGTTGGGGGAGGGACGGTGGCAGAGCGGAAGGGACATCGAGGGCAAACCGGCAGATCGGGCCGGACTGCGGTTCGGTGCGCAGGAGTATTGGCGGAGAGACGGCGGCTCGCCTCGCCGCCGTCGCCTTCGGGCGCGCGCGGAGTCCGGACCTGGGCGCAGAAAGGACGAGGTGTTCGGCCAACGCAAGTGCGGGCTGGCGCGCCGCGGTGGAGGCGCGACGGGATCCGGAACGGGTACCCGGCGAGAAAAAGGGCGGCTCCGCGTGGAGCCGCCCTGAGGGGGAAACGGAGGTATTCGTTCGCTCAGAACAGGGTGAAGGCGACGTTCACTCCGGCGGTGACGATGGAGACCATGCACATCAGCTTGATGAGGATGTTCAGGCTGGGGCCGGCGGTGTCTTTGAACGGATCGCCCACGGTGTCGCCGATGACGGCGGCCTTGTGCGCGATGGAACCCTTGCCGCCCATGTGGCCTTCCTCGATGTACTTCTTGGCATTGTCCCAGGCGCCACCGGAGTTGGCCATGAACACGGCCAGCACGAAGCCGGTGGAGAGACCGCCGGCGAGCAGACCGAAGACGCCGGGAACGCCGAACACCAAGCCGACGACGATCGGAACGATGACCGCGAGCAGCGAGGGAACGATCATCTCGCGCTGGGCGCCAGCGGTGGAGATGGCGACGCAACGGGCGTAGTCGGGCAGATCGGTGCCGCCGAGGATGCCCGGCTTCTCCTTAAACTGGCGACGCACCTCCTCGACCATGCTGGCGGCGGCGCGGCCGACGGCGTTGATGGTGAGGCCGCAGAAGAGGAACGACATCATCGAGCCGAGGAAGAGGCCCACGATGACCTTCGGGTTCATGAGGTTCACCTGGAAGTACTCCATGAACTGGGTGAGCGTGGCGGTGAGGACCGGAATGGTCTGACCGGCGACTTCGATGGTGGTCTGCTTGGCGTGGATCATCGCGATCTTGAGCTCCTCGACATAGGAGGCGAGGAGCGCCAGGGCGGTGAGGGCGGCGGAGCCGATGGCGAAACCCTTGCCGGTGGCGGCGGTGGTGTTGCCGAGGGCATCGAGGGCGTCAGTACGCTTGCGCACTTCCGGCCCGAGGCCGGCCATCTCGGCGTTGCCGCCGGCGTTGTCGGCGATGGGGCCGTAGGCGTCGGTGGCGAGGGTGATGCCGAGGGTGGAGAGCATGCCGACGGCGGCGATGCCGATGCCGTAGAGGCCCATGGCCATGCTGGCGGCGCTGAAGGTCATGTCGCCGGCGGCGAAGATGTAGGCGAGCGTGGTGCCGACGACGACGGCGAGCACCGGGATGACCGTGGACGACATGCCGACGCCGAGGCCGGAGATGATGACGGTGGCCGGGCCGGTGCTGGCGCTGTGGGCGATGTGCTGGGTGGGCTTGAACTCGTGCGAGGTGTAATACTCGGTGGCCTTGCCGATGATGATGCCGGTGAGCAAGCCGGTGACGATGGAGCCCCAGATGCCGAGATAGTTCGGCAGTTCGAGGTGTCGAAGGACAAAGTACGAGAGGACGGCGATGAGCACCGAGCTCAGGTTGATGCCGCGGCCGAGGGCGTTGAGCAGGTCGCGCTGGGTGGAACCGCTCTTCACGCGCACCGCGAACATGCCGATGATGGAGAGCACGGTGCCGACACCGGCGATGACCATCGGCGCGATGACCGATTTATATCCAGAAACCGGATCGCCGGCCTGGGCGAAGGCGGCGGCGCCGAGGGCGGCCGTGGCCAGCACGGAGCCGACGTAGGATTCGTAGAGATCGGCGCCCATGCCGGCGACGTCGCCGACGTTGTCACCGACGTTGTCGGCGATGGTGGCGGGGTTGCGGGGGTCATCTTCCGGAATTCCGGCTTCGACCTTGCCGACGAGATCGGCGCCGACATCGGCAGCCTTGGTGAAGATACCGCCACCGACGCGGGCGAAGAGGGCCTGGAGGGAGGCGCCCATGCCGAAGGTCAGCATGGTGGTGGTGATCATGAGCAGTTTGTGCGCAGGATCCGGATCATCGACGAAGTAGTAGAGGATGAGGAACCAGCCGGAGATATCCAAGAGTGCGAGACCGACGACGACCAGGCCCATGACGGCGCCGGAGCGGAAGGCCATGCGCAGGCCGGCATCCAGGGAATGGCTGGCGGCGTGCGCCACGCGCGAGGAGGCGTAGGTGGCGGTTTTCATGCCGAAGAAGCCGGCCAGACCGGAGAAGAAGCCGCCGGTGAGGAAGGCGAACGGCACCCATTCGTTCTGGAGCTTCATCCCGTAGGCGAGCCAGGCGAACAAGAGCGTCAGCACGACAAAGAAGATGCCGACCACCTTGTATTGTTGTTTCAGATAGGCCATCGCGCCCTCGCGAACGTGGGCGGCGATTTCGGCCATCTTCTCCGTGCCCTCGGGCGCGGATTTCATCTTTTTGTAGAAGCCCCAGGCGAAGCCGAGGGCGAGGAGCGAGGCGACCGGGGTCAGCCAGAAGAGCGGGTGATGCTGCATGGCGGAACGAAGGTTAAGGGGCGGGGTGGAGGGGGAGGAAGATCAGGCAACCCAAGTGGTGAGGGCGGAGCGCCACCAGACGTGGTACTCGTTGTCGAGTTGTTCGCGGGTGGGCATGGGGTAGTAGCGGAGGCCGGTGCGATCGCCGACGTAGAAGCCGCCGAGGACGGTGCGGTAGAGGATCGCAGCGGAGGTGTCGCGGGCGACGACCTTGGTGGGCTTGGCGTAGCGGTTGCGCAATTCCTTCAGGCAGTCGCGCAGGTGGTCGAGGTTGGCGTAGGGGAGGTTCGAGGCGTCGCCCTTTTCGGGGTCGGTGGCGAGGGCCTCGAGGCGCAGCTCGGTGAAGACGATTTTTTCGACGGAGACGGGGTTCGTGCGGTCGGTGATGTAGGCGGCGAACTCGTGCGGGGCCAGCTTGCTGGCGACGCGCGGGGTGACGGGGCAGATCTCCTGGTAGAGGTGGAGGCCCTCGGCGGCGGCGGGGACATAGGGCGCGGCCTCGAGGCCGAGAACGCGGCCGTCGTCTGTGGTGAGGTGGAGCTTGCCGAGCGCGGCAAGCGGCACGTGCTCGAGGGCCCGGTAGATCGCGAGGTAGCTGGAGCGGCGGGGGCTGCCGTCCTCGTGCGGGATGCAGCGCTTCCGGGCTTCGGCGAGGCGCAGGAAGTCGCACTGCAGCGCGGGATCGACCTCGAAGAAGATCGCTTGGCCGCGGGAACGTTTCTGGGAGCCGACGGCGTAGTAGTTGCCGAACTCGGCGGGGGCGAGGTGGGAGGCGATGAGCGCCTCCGGGATGACGGACAGGTACAGGTTAACTTTCATTTTGGGTACGGGGTTGGATGAAGAAAACCGTGGGGTGGTGGGGCGCGGCCGGGCGCGCGGGGTGGGGCGATCAGGACATGGGCGAAAGCGGGGCGGGGAGCGGCGCGAACAGAAAAACGGCGCGGCGGAAAGTCCGCCGCGCCGTGAACTTGGTTATGCCTGCCAGGTGACACCTCTCATGTCACCAGTTTTCAGGAACTGCTGGTGCATGAGGAAGGCGTTGCCGAGCGTCTGTGGCGTGTGGCCATGTTCGGTCGCCTCGACGTAGCGCATGAGCTGGTCGCGGAAGATCGGATCGGCGCACTTCTGGACGATGAGGTGGGCGCGTTCGCTCGGGTCCTTGCCGCGGAGGTCGGCGACACCGTGCTCGGTGATGACGACCTGGACGGAGTGCTCGCTGTGGTCCATGTGGGAGACGAGCGGGACGATGGTGGAGATCTTGCCGCCCTTGGCCGACGAGGGGCAGGTGAAGATCGAGATGTAGGCGTTGCGGGTGAAGTCGCCCGAGCCGCCGATGC
>JAHFTC010000042.1:0-16235 GCA_023269585.1 Opitutaceae bacterium | reverse complement strand
CCGTTCATGAGGTTGGCCCCCATGATGTGGGTCGAGTTCACGTTGCCGAAGATGTCGAGCTCGATGGCGGTATTGATCGTGATGATGCCGAGGCGGCGGACGAGCTCGGGGTTGTTGGTGATCTCCTGCGGGCGCAGGAGCACGCGGGGGCGGAAGAACTCGAGGTCGCGGTAGAAGTCGGAGAGGATGTCCTTGCCGATGGTGAGCGAGGTGCCGGTGACGAACTTGATCTTGCCCGAGCGCACGAGCGAGATGACCGAGTCCTGGATGACCTCGGAGAACATCTGGAACTGCGGGATGTCGGGGTTGGCGCCGAGGGCCCCGAGCACGGCGTTGGCGATGTTGCCCACGCCGGACTGGAGGGGGAGGAATTCGCGCGGCACGCGGCCGATGGCGATCTCGTTGGCGAGAAACTCGGCGACGTTCTGTCCGATCTTGTTGGTGACATCGTCGGCGGGCTCGAAGCCGCCGACCTCGTCGGGGGCGTTGGTCTCGACGATGCCGACGATCTTGGACGGGTCGATCTTCACGGTCGGCGTCCCGATGCGGTCGGAGGGGCGGACGATCGGGATGGGCTGGCGGTGCGGCGGATCGAGCGGCTCGTAGATGTCGTGGAAGCCGCAGAGGCGCGGGGAGTGGAAGCGGTTGAGCTCGATGAGCACCTTCTTCGCGGAGCGCAGGAAGGTGGGGGTGGCGCCCACGGAGGAGGTCAGCACGATCTGGCCGTCGGCGGTGATGTCGGCGGCCTCGACGATGGCCCAGTCGAACTGGCCGAGGAACCCGCAACGCACCTGCTGCGCGAGGTGCGAGAGGTGCATGTCGAAGAACTTCGTCTTTCCAGTGTTGATACTGTCGCGGAGCGACTTGTTCGACTGGTAGGGCGTGCGCCAGGAGATGGCGTCGGCGCGGGCGAGTTCGCCGTCGAGCGAGTCGCCGGTGGAGGCGCCGGTGACGACGGCGACCTTGAAGGGTCGGCCGGCCTCGTGCTCCTGGCGCGCGCGGTTGGCGAGGGCTTTCGGGATAACCTTGGCGGCGCCGGCGGGAGTGAAGCCGGAGAAGCCGATGGTTTCGCCGTCTTTGATGAAGGACGCCGCTTCGTCAGGCGTCAGAATCGGGAACGGTTTGTTCATGATAAGTCGGGATCGGTCGGAGAGGATTCGCGGAGCAGCTCTACTTCGTGCGGAGCGAGCGAGCGTAACCCAGCGGGAGATTCGAGCAGGAGGCGGCCGGTGGGGTCAACGCCGAGGAAGCGTCCGGAACAGATTTCCCCGGCAGGGCGCAGGGTGACGGTAACCGGAAGGTGCCGCCAGTAGGGCGAAAGTGCGGCGACGAGGGTGTCGGCGCGCTCGGTGGCGAGCAACCCATGGGCCCGGCGCAGCGCGGTGAGCACGGCGTCGCGCAGGGTGGCGCGGGCGGGCGAGGCGGGGAGGAGATCGGCGCAGCGCGCGACGGCGCCGCGCAGCGCGGGGTCGTCGGTTTCGGGGCGGTTGTCGAAATTGATGCCCAGTCCGACGACGGCAGTGGTGGGGCGGAAGCGCTCGACGAGGATGCCGGCGAGTTTGGCGGGACCGACCATGATGTCGTTGGGCCAGCGCAGGCGGTGGCCGGCGAGGCCGAAGGAGGCGAAAGCCTCGCAGAGCGCCAGACCTGCGGCGAGCGGCAGCAGACTCCAACGTTCGAACGAGCCGTCCGCGGGGACGACGGCGGAGAGCCAGAGGCCGCCCGCATCGGAGACCCAGCGGCGGTCGTGGCGGCCGCGGCCGGCGGTCTGGGTGCGGGCGGTGACGGCGGTCCAGGCGGGCAGCAGGGCTGCGTGGCGGTTGGTGGAGTCGACCGTCTCCAGCTCCTGCAACGCCCAGCCCTCGGCCGCCGAGGCGGTGGCGGTGGACGCGGGGGCGTGGACGGGGGCGGTCACGGAAATCAGGGGATGATGTGCAGGCCCTTGAGGACGGCGAGCATGATGGCGGCGGCCATGACGGAGCCGACCTGCCCGCCGGTGTTGGCGCCCATGGCGTGCATGAGCAGGAAGTTGTGCTTGTTCCAGCGCTGGCCCTCGTTCTGCACGAGGCGGGCGGCCATCGGGTAGGCGGAGATGCCGGCGGCGCCGACGAGGGGGTTGACCTTGCCGCCGGAGAGGGCGTACCAGATTTTCCCCAACAGCAGGCCGCCGACGGTGTCGATGATGATGGCGACGAGGCCGAGACCGAAGACCACGAGGGTCTGGAGCTTGAGGAAATGCGGGCCGGCCATGGTGCCGCCGATGGCGAGACCGAGGAAGAGGGTGGCGATGTTGGCGACCTCGTTTTCGCTGGCCTTGGTGAGCCGTGGCACGGCGCCGGAGACCTTCATGAAATTGCCCAGCATGATCATGCCCATGAGCGGGAGACCCTTCGGGGCGATGAGGCCGGTGACGAGGGTTACGACGATCGGGAAGGCGATGAGGGCGGTGCGGGAGACCTGGCCGGAGACGGTGGGCATCTTCACCGCGCGTTCCTTCTCGGTGGTCATCAGCCGCATGATTGGGGGCTGGATGACCGGCACGAGGGCCATGTAGGAATAGGCCGCGACGGCGAGCGCGCCCACCATGGCCGGGTCGATCTTACCGAGGCCGGCGAACAGGTTGGAGACGTAGATGACCGTGGGACCGTCGCAGGCGCCGATGGCCGCGATGGAGACGGCGGTCTCCTTGATGTTGGCGGGATCCACTCCCGGGACGAAGGGCAGGATGAGCAGCGAGCAGGAGGGTGGCGAAGATGCCGAGCTGGCCGGCGGCACCGAAGAGCAGCAGCTTGGGTTCGGCGAGCAGGGGCTTGAAGTCGGTCATCGAGCCGATGCCCACGAAGATGAGCAGCGGGAAGAGTTCATTCTCGATGCCCATGTTGTACATCGAGCGGAGCACACCGTCGGCGTGCATGACCTCGCTGAGCGGGAGGTTGACGAGGAAGCAGCCGAAGGCGATGGGCAGCAGGAGCAGGGGCTCCACGTCCTTGGCGATGGCGAGGTAGAACATCACGCCCGCGATCGCGAGCATGATGAGGTTGGCGCCGCCGAGGTCGGAGAAACCGGCGATGAGGGCGCTGAGACCGGAGAGGATGGCGTCGAGCATGGCGGGTTACTCCTTGTTGGTCTCCTCGTCGGACGGAGGGAAGAACGTGGTGAGGCCGCGGATGAGCGCGGCGATGAGGAAGAGCGTGAGCAGGGTGCCGCCCATGCCGACGAGGAGCATGGTCAATCCGAAGGTAACGTTGTCCATGGGGGAGGGGGGCGGTCAGGGTTGCGCGGGGGAGCCGGGGTGGGTGTCCTTCTCGTACCAGACCGACATCACGATCGAGACGAGCAGGACGAGCCCGATGACGAGCAGGGAGGCGGAGGAGTGGACCTTGAACCAGTGTTCGGTGCCCTCGAGGCGCAGGCCGATCGTGTGGGCGCCGAGGAGGTCGAGGGCGTGGCCGAGGCCCGGGACGATCATTTTCCCGCCGATGAAGAAGAGGATGATGCTCACCCCGTGCTTGAGGAAGCGGAACATCCCCATGACCCCGCGCAGGGCGAAGAAGAGGGAGTTGAGGCCGAGGACGGCGAAGATGTTCGAGGTGAGGACGACGAAGGGATCCTGGCTGATGCCCATGATCGCCGGAATAGAGTCCACGGCAAAGAGCACGTCGGTGCTGCCGATGACGACGAAGACGAGGAAGAACGGGGTGATGAAGAGCTTGCCGTCGGAGCGGGCGAAGAGGCGCTGGTTCTCCTGCGGGTCGTGGTGGACCGGGAGCAGTTTCGCGGCCGCGCGGTAGAACAGGTTCTTCTCGGGCCGGACTTGGTCGTCCTCCTCGGTGGCGATCATCTTCCAGGCCGTCCAGACGAGCAGCGAGCCGAACAGATAGAGCAGCCAGTGGAAGCGCTCCACCAGCGCGATGCCGAAGACGATGAAGAGGATGCGCAGGGCGATGGAGAGGTAGATGCCGAGCTTGATGAGCTTGGGCTGCGCGACCTCGCTCACGCCCATGAGCGAGAAGATCAGGATGAAGACGAAGAGGTTGTCGACGGAGAGCGAATACTCGGTGAGGTAGCCCGAGATGTACTCCATGAACACCGTCCGGCCGTCGGGATGCAGGAAGTAGATCGCGATGGAGAAGGAGAGCGCGATCGCGACCCAGAGAGCGGTCCAGCGCAGTGCGGACGGGACGCCGATGGCCGTCCTGCGGCGGGTGACCACGAAGTAGTCGACCGCGGAGACCAGGAGGAAGGCGGCCCAGAAGAGCGTCCAGAGCAGCGTGGTGGCGTGCATCGGCCGTCAGCGCCCTTTGCGCGATCCGAAGATCTGGCGGCGCCCCTCCATCGACCACGCCGGATTGTGGTGCTCGGCGGTGATCGAAACGACGCGGTGGTCATCATCGAGTGCTTCGTGGACCGCGGCGGTGATCACGACGACGATTTCCGGAGGGATAGTTGCGACGGCGGAGGGGACGGAGGGCCGGCGTTTCGCTTCCAGCGCGGCGGTGAGCCGGTCCACGCGGCGCCGGAGGTCGAGCAGTGATCGAACAGTCCAGAGCAGGCCCAGACCGAAGATGATGAGCAGCGCAGTCTGAATCGAGACGGGCTGTCCTGTCGGCTCAGCGGAAGCGAGGACGAAGAGCATGGGGGAGCGGACGGCGATGATGAGGAATGTCAGAACTCACGCTTGGGCAGGTGCGCGAACCGCTGCCGCCAAGTGATACCGGCCTCGTTACAACAATCAGGCGGGGCGGCTGCGCCGCCCCGCTGCGAGAGGAGCCGAGGCTTCAGCCTAGGCGAACGAGGACGGAGCCTTCCTCGACGGCGTCGCCGGCCTTGACGAGCACCTCGGTCACCTTGCCTGCATTCGGGGCATAGATGTAGGTGTTCATCTTCATCGCCTCGATGGTCAGGAGGGCCTGTTCGGCGTTGACGGTGTCGCCGACCTTCACGTCGACGCTCACGACCTTGCCGGAGAGCGGGCAGGTGACGACGCCGGGACCGGCGGGGGCGGCGGACTTCGAGGCGGCCGGCGCCGCGGGGGCGACGATCGGCGCGGAGACCGGGAGTGCGGCGGACGAACCGGTTGCGACAGAGGCGGCGGCGTCGAGTGTTTCGACGAGGACTTCGTAGGCTTTGCCTTCGACGGTGATGCGGAGCTTTTTCATTCGAGAAGTGTGTTTGGGGGGAGATTAGCGGACTTTGCGGGTGGCGTAGATCGCGCGGCGACCTTCGGCGGCCCAGGTTTGGGCGTCGTCATCGGTCGAGATGGCGACGATCCGCGAGGCGCGCCCGAGGTGGGCGTGCACCGCGGCAGCGATGATGGCGACGATCTCTGGCGCGGGCTGGCCGCGGGGAGCGGTGCAAGCGGCGATGGGTGCGGCTCCGGTGTGCGGCGCCGGTTGCACGGCGCCGCCGTAGGTGGCGACGAGGTTGCGGCGGGCATCGATCAGGAGCCAGACCGCTCCGACGACGAGGAAGAGGATCAGAAGGATGTTCTTGATCATCTCCATCGGGCCGGTCTCTGCCGTGACGGCGATGGTCGCACCGGAGGCGAGGAAGATACGGGACATCATAGCGGCATGTTACCGTGCTTCTTCGGCGGGCGGGTCTCGCGCTTCGAGAGCGAGTTGCGCAGCGCCATGGCGAGCACGCCGCGGGTCTGGGCCGGGGTGATGACGTCGGTCACGAGACCGGCGCCGGCGGCCTGATACGGAGAGGCGAACTTTTCGCGGTAGTCGGCGACGAGCTCGGCTTCCTTGGCCTTCGGATCGGCGGCGGAGGTGATCTCCTTCTTGAAGAGAATCTTCGCGGCACCTTCGGCGCCCATGACGGCGATCTCGGCGGTCGGCCAGGCGTAGACGGCGTCGGCGCCGAGGTCGCGGCAGCACATGGCGATGTAGGCGCCGCCGTAGGCCTTGCGCATCACCAGGGTGATCTTCGGCACGGTGGCGGCGGAGTAGGCGAAGAGCATCTTCGCACCGTGGCGGATGATACCGCCGCGCTCCTGCTGGAGGCCGGGGAGGAAGCCGCCGGTGTCGACGAGGGTGACGACCGGGATGTTGAAGCAGTTGCAGGTGCGGATGAAACGCGCGCCCTTGTCGGAGGCGTCGATGTCGAGGGTGCCGGCCTTCTGCGTGGACTGGTTGGCGATGATGCCGACCACGATGCCCTGGATACGGGCGAAGCCGACGATGAGGTTCTTGGCGAAGTCGCGCTGGACCTCGGTGAACTCGCCGCCGTCGACGATGCGCTCGATGACCTTGGCGGTGTCGAGGGGTTGCTTGGGATCTTCGGGGACGAGCTTGTTGATCGACGGGTCCTCGGCCATGTCGATCGACGCCGGGAGCTTGTGCGGCGGATCCATCATGTTGTTCGAGGGCAGATAGGAGAGGACCTTCTTGACGATCTGGAGGGCGTGCTTGTCGTCCTCGGCGACGAAATGGATGTTGCCGGAGACGGTGGCGTGGGCCTCGGCGGTGGCGAACTGGTCGAGGGTGGAGGACTGGCCGGTGGCCGCCTTGATGACCTCGGGGCCGCAGATGAACATCTGGGCGTTCTTCTTGGTCATGATCAAGAAGTCGGTCAGGGCGGGGGAGTACGCAGCGCCGCCGGCGCAGGGACCGGCGATGATCGAGAACTGCGGCACGAGGCCGGAGAGGATCACGTTGCGGAAGAACACCTGGGCGTAGCCGGAGAGGGCCATGACGCCTTCCTGAATACGGGCGCCGCCGGAGTCGTTGATGCCGATGAGCGGGATGCCGGCCTTGGCGGCGTAGTCCTGCAGGTCGCAGATCTTCTTGGCGTGCTTGCTGCCGAGCGAGCCGCCGGAGACGAGGAAGTCCTGGCTGAACGCGGCGATCGGGCGGCCGTCGACGTAGCCGACGCCCGCGATGACGCCGTCGGCGGGGAGGACCTTGCCCTTCATGCCGAAATGTTCACCGGCGTGTTCGATGTGCATCCCGGACTCCTGGAAGGTGCCGGGCTGGAACAGTTCGAGCAGGCGCTGGCGGGCCGTGAGCAGGCCCTTGGCGTTGCGCTCCTTGATCTTGTCCTCGCCGCCGCTGGCTAGGACAACCTTGCGGCGCTTCTCGAGGGTTTCGAGCATTTTGGCTGAGATCGGCATGGAGAGAATGACTGTGGGCTGGTGGACGCGGGAGAGGGAGAGTGGGGGTGGTTCAGTGCTGGGCGTCGGGCGCGTCGCAGCAGAACTCGGTGAGCACGCCGTAGGTGGCCTTGGGGTGCAGGAAGGCGACGAGCTTGCTGTGCGCGCCGGTGAACGGCACCTCGTGGATCAGCTGCACGCCGGCGGCCTTGGCCTGGCCGAGCTGGCCGGTGATGTCGGTCGTGCCGAACGCGACGTGGTGAATGCCGCCGTTCGGGTTCTTCTCGAGGAACTTCGCGATCGGGCTGTCGGGCGAGGTCGGCTCGAGCAGCTCGATGTTGGTTTCGCCGGCTTGGAAAAAGGCGGTTTTGACCTTCTGCGAGACGACTTCCTCGCGGCCGGTGCACTTCAGACCGAGGGCGGTCTCATAATACTTCGCCGCTTCGTCGATGGACTTCACGGCAATACCCAGGTGATCGATCTTGGTAATCATGGAAACTTATCTTGCCAAAAGATTTGATTAGGAGGTGTTATCTCAGGACGTGATCGTCAACACTCAACTCTCGAAGCGAGCCGCGAGTATCTCCGAAAGCGAGATCCGTGGCTCCGCATGCGTTGGCGAATCACTCCCACTGTTTGGCCGCTGCTTGCCCTGCGGCAATCTCATAGCATAACTCCCGGCCTATTTTTCTCATGAGCGCAAAGTTGGATTCACCCACCGCGTCGCCCGCTGGCGGCAACGCGAACACCGATGCCGAGGCGCTGCGTAGCGCCTGGCGCCAAACCGTCGAGAAGGAGCTTCTCGGCGTGCCGTTCGAGAAGAAACTCGTGACGCGCACCGCCGAGGGCATCGATCTCCAGCCGCTGTATCATCGCGGCATGGTCGAGGCCGTGCCCCATCGCGACACGTTGCCCGGCCAGGCGCCGTTCCTGCGCGGTCTGCATGCGCGCGGCGCCAAGGGCGAGTTCGCCTGGCGCATCGCCCAGGCGCTCCCGGCCGCCACCGCCGCCGACTTCAACAAGGCCCTTCTGGCCGCCCTCGCGCGCGGCCAGAACGCCGTCCTGCTTCCGGCCGCCTTCGCGGCCGATGCCACCGCGCTCACCGCGGCGCTCCAGGATATCCACTTCGCCGGTGCGCCGGTCTTCGCTCCCGTCGGCGCCTCCGCCGCCGCGATCGAGAAGACCTTCGGCGCCGCGCTGAAGGCCCGCGGGGAACAGTGGTCCGCCCTCCAGGGCGCCGTGACTGCCGACCCGCTCTCCGCGCTCGCCTCCACGGGCAAGCTCGCCGCGACCCTCGACGCCGCGTGCGCCGAGCTCGCCGCCTGGACGGCCTTCGCCGCCCAGAACGCACCGGCCGTGAAGACCATCGGCGTCGACGCCGGCTTCGTGGTCGAGGGCGGTGGCAACTCCGCCCAGGAACTCGCCGTCGCGATCGCGATGGCCGTCGAATACTTCCGCCGCCTCGAGGCCGCGAAGGTCGACGCCAAGACCGCTGCGCCGCGCTTCGCCTTCAGCTTCGCGATCGGCTCCCAGTTCTTCCCCGAGCTCGCGAAGTTCCGCGCGTTCCGCCTGCTCTGGGCCCGCGTGGTCTCCGCCTACGGCGACGCCTCGCTCGCCTCCGGCGCCACGGTCCACGCGCGCACCGCGCTCTTCAACAAGACCGTGCTCGACCCGTATGTGAACCTGCTCCGCACCACCACCGAGGCCCTCTCGGCGGTCCTCGGCGGCGTGGACAGCGTGCAGGTCGGCGCGTTCGACGAGGTCGTGCGCACCCCCGACGAGTTCTCCCAGCGCATCGCGCGCAACATCGCGATCATGCTGTCCGAGGAATTCAACTTCGCCGAGGTGGCCGACGCCGCTGGCGGTTCCTGGCTCATCGAGAAGTACACCGACGAGCTCGCCCGCAAGGCTTGGGCGATCTTCCAGACCATCGAGAAGCAGGGCGGTTTCGCCGCCGCCCTCGCCGCCGGTGAGATCCAGAAGCTCGTCACCGCCTCCGCGGCCGACAAGCGCAAGGCCCTCGACACCCGCCGCCTCTCCGTGCTCGGCACGAACCTCTTCCCGAACCTCAAGGAGAAGCCGCTAGGCGCTTCCACACAGGCCGCGACTCCGGTCGCGCCCGCGCCGGCCACCGCCGCCGTGACCGTCACCCCGGTCAAGGCCTGGCGCGCCGCCGAAGGTTTCGAGGCCCTCCGCGCGATCTCCGAGCGCTACGCTGCCGCCAACGGTGGCAAGCGCCCGCAGGTCTTCCTCGCGAAGATCGGCCCGGTCAAACAGCACAAGCCCCGCGCCGACTTCTCGGCCGGCTTCTTCGCCGTCGCCGGCTTTGAGGCCACGGGCAAGCAGGCCTTCGAGACCGCCGAGGAGGCCGCCAAGGCCGCCGCGGCGTCCGGTGCGCCGATCACGGTCCTCTGCTCGACCGACGACACCTATCCCACGCTCGTCCCGGCCTTCGCCTCCACGCTGAAGGCCGCCAAGCCCGGCATCGTCGCCATCCTCGCCGGCCTCCCGGCCGAGCAGGCCACGGTCGACGCCTTCAAGCAGGCCGGCATCGACGACTTCATCCACGTCCGCGCCAACCTGCGCGACATGCTCGCCCAACTCCTCGCCAAGATCGGAGCCAAGTAAGCCGCCATGAGCACACCTGATTTCACCAAACTCGCCTACGACGACTTCAAGTTCCCGGCCTCCGACGCCGCGAAGTGGTCCGCCGACTTCGCCAAGGAAGCCGGTGTGAAGCCCACCGACGCCGTCTGGCAGACCTACGAGCAGATCCCGGTCAAGCCGCTCTACACCGCGGCCGACGTGCCGGTCGACGGCTGGCTCGACTCCATGCCCGGCATCGCGCCGTTCGTGCGCGGCCCGTACGCCACGATGTATGTCCAGAAACCCTGGACGGTGCGCCAGTACGCCGGCTTCTCCACCGCGGAGGAGTCCAACGCGTTCTACAAGCGCAACCTCGCCGCCGGCCAGGCGGGCCTCTCGGTCGCCTTCGACCTCGCGACCCACCGCGGCTACGACAGCGATCACCCGCGCGTCGTCGGCGATGTCGGCAAGGCCGGCGTGGCCATCGACTCGATCCTCGACATGCAGGTCCTCTTCGGCGGCATCCCGCTGAACAAGGTCTCCGTGTCGATGACGATGAACGGCGCCGTTCTCCCCGTGCTCGCGTTCTACATCGTCTCCGCGCTCGAACAGGGTGCGAAGCTCGAGGAACTCTCCGGCACGATCCAGAACGACATCTTGAAAGAGTTCATGGTGCGGAACACCTACATCTATCCGCCCCTGCCCTCGATGAAGATCATCGCGGACATCTTCGAGTACACCTCGAAGAACATGCCGAAGTTCAACTCGATCTCGATCTCCGGCTACCACATGCAGGAAGCCGGCGCCACGGCCGACCTCGAACTCGCCTACACGCTCGCCGACGGTCTCGAGTATCTGAAGACCGGCGTCGCCGCCGGCATCGACATCGACGCCTTCGCGCCGCGCCTCTCGTTCTTCTGGGCCATCGGCAAGAACTTCTACATGGAGGTCGCCAAGATGCGCGCCGCCCGCGCGCTCTGGTCCGAGATCGTCGGGAAGTTCAACCCGAAGAACCCGAAGTCCCTCGCGCTGCGCACGCACTCGCAGACCTCCGGCTGGTCGCTCACCGAGCAGGATCCGTTCAACAACGTCGCGCGCACCGTGCTCGAGGCCCTCGCCTCCGCCACGGGCCACACGCAGTCGCTCCACACCAACGCCCTCGACGAGGCCATCGCGCTGCCGACCGACTTCTCGGCCCGCATCGCGCGCAACACCCAGCTCTACCTCCAGCAGGAGACCGGGATCTGCGCCACCGTCGATCCGTGGGGTGGTAGTTACTATGTCGAGGCGCTCACCCGCGACCTCATCGCCAAGGTCCGCGAGCACCTCGCCGAGGTCGAATCCTTCGGCGGCATGGCCAAGGCCATCGAGGCCGGCATCCCGAAGATGCGCATCGAGGAGGCCGCCGCCCGCCGTCAGGCCAAGATCGACTCCGGCAAGGAGACCATCGTCGGCCTCAACAAGTACCGCCTCGAGAAGGAGGCCCCGCTCGACATCCTCACCGTCGACAACACCGCCGTCCGCGAGTCGCAGATCAAGCGCCTCAAGGAACTGCGCGCCACCCGCGACGAGGCCAAGTGCCAGGCCGCGTTGGCCGCGCTCACGGCCGCCGCGGAGACGGGCAACGGCAACCTGCTCGCGCTCGCTGTCGAGGCCACCAAGGCCCGCGCCTCCCTCGGCGAGATCTCCGATGCGCTCGAAAAGAAATACGGTCGCTATCAGGCCCAGATCCGCTCGATTAGCGGCGTGTACAAGAAGGAATTCGGAGAGGACAAGGATGTCGCGGCCGTCCGCGATCTCGTTGCCAAGTTCGAGGGCAAGGAAGGCCGTCGCCCGCGTATCCTGATCGCCAAGCTCGGTCAGGACGGACACGACCGCGGCGCCAAGGTGGTTGCGACCGCCATGGCCGACCTCGGCTTCGACGTCGACATCGGGCCGCTCTTCCAGACTCCGGAAGAAGCCGCGAAGATGGCGGTCGAGAACGACGTGCACGTCGTCGCGATGAGCTCGTTGGCCGCGGGTCACATGACCCTGTTGCCTGCGCTCGTTGGCGAGCTGAAGAAGCACGGCCGTGAGGACATCGTGGTCGTCTGCGGCGGTGTCATTCCCGCGCCGGACTACGACTTCCTCTTCAAGAACGGCGCCGCCGCCGTCTTCGGTCCCGGCACTGTCGTCACGAAGAGCACCAAGCGCACCCTCGAGATCCTGCTCGAGCGCCTCTGAGTGTAGGGACGGCTCTCCGAGCCGTCCGCTTCTCACCCGTGGCTGGACGACGCAATCGTTCAGCCCTCAGTTTCCGAAGGCCCGGCCTCACCGCCGGGCCTTTTCCTTTCCGGGAAACGAAGCGGGAAATCAGGAACTCAAGAGATCAGGAACCGGTCGGCACGCCTGCGCGTGGGGCGGCGCTTCAGCCCGCCCTGATCGGGTAGGGCGAACTGCCATGGCACGAGAATGTGGATTTCAGGAAAACTGGAACCGGAGACCGCTCGTAGCGTCGTTCGTGAGAGCGACGATCCGAAGGCTGATGGGGAGCTGTAGCCGGCCGCGGTGAGGCCGGATCGTTCCCGATCCACGATCCGGTCACAGAGGGCATGAAGAGGGGGAGGAGGGCACAGAGATCGATCTTCTGCGAAGCTGGATGACGGAGCCGTTCCGCCCGGAAGGGTTGGACCGGTCGGGCGCGAACGGCCGCACCGCGCCCGCCTTACGGCTTCTGGCCCTTCTCGATCTTGGTGGAGACGATCTGGCCGGCTTCGTCTTCCAACCAGACGGCGCAATACTCCTTCGAGAGCACCCCTTTCACTCGGTAGGTCTTGTCGGCCTCGAGCGTCACTTCGACCTCGCCGCTGACCGAATACATCTTGCCGCCGAAGGCGAGGATGGGGGCGGCGACATGGGTGTAGGCGCCGAGCTTGAGCTTGAGGGGACCACCGGCGGGGACGGAGCGCGCTTCGAGCACCGGCTCCATGTAGAAACCGCGTCCGTGGTTGGTCTGCGTCGTGGCGCTGGAGCTGCTCAACACCCCGCGGCCATCGATCCCTTCCAGCTCGAAGAAATAGATCTTGGTGTCGGAGACCGGCGCCGAGGTGTCGGCGATTTTGGCTACCGGGCCGGTGTAGCCCTTCGGCACCGGCTGGGGTGCGGACACACAGCCGCCGAGCAGCACGGCGACAAGGAGGGGGAGGAGGAAACGTAGTTTGATCATGGGGTGAGCGTACCCAAGTTTACCAGCATCCGGCTGTTGTGCGCAAGGCATCTTCTTCACGCCACCGCGACTCGAGCCGTACCCGTAGGCGCCGCTTGCGAGAGCAGGCGATCGGTCGTCTGGCGCGTCGACCCGGTCTCCGGCATTCGATCCCGTCACAGAGACCGGACGAGGCCGAGGAGGGCACAGAGATCGATCCTCTGCGTAGCTGGATGACGGAGTCATTCAGGCCGGAAACGTGGAACCGCTGATGCACGCTGATGGTGACCTGTAGCCGGCCGCGGTGAGGCCGGATGTTTCCGAGCCACGATCCGTCACAGAGGGCCTGAAGAGGGGGAGGAGGGCGCAGAGATCGAGCCTCCGCTGGATGACGGAGTCGTTCCGGCCGGAAGGGTTGGCCACAGATGCACGCAGATGGACACTGATGGGCGGAATCCCACCACAGAGGACAACCGACGGCGCCTCCGGCGCGTTCCGGCAGGCGCGTGACCGCCCCGACCACGCGCCTGCGTGCTGGCACGACCGACGGGATCAGCCATGTGGCGACCAGCGCGCCGACGAGGCCAAGGGCCGGTGGGGCGTCTGTCACGAAGTAGTCGGTATGATCAGAACACCTAGTACAGAATCATGCCTCTGCCTATGGTAACGAAGGCTTCACGTGGTATTCTCGCGGCTACCCCCCCCGGAGCGTGCACTCGCCAAAAACCACAAAGGAGCCGTATGATGAAGTATCCTGCCCGACTCGTTTTCGGAGTCGATGTCATCGCAACATCCGTCGCGTCGCCGGCAACAGAGTGTCGCATCGCGACTTTCGCCCCCTGCTCGACGCGAACGACACCTTCAGGGCCCACGGCCATCTCCCGACATCCGGGGCCGGGTTGGCCGGTCCGAGTCCTGTCGAGTTTGCACCGTCTGCTCGGCCCCGTGGTGTGCTCCCTGTTACTCGTGGGCTCTGTTTGCTCGGCCGGGACGCAGACCTCGGGGGTCGCCAAGGCGACACTGGATTTCAGACTGCAATTCAATCTACCCGCCTATCCTGATCTGCAGCTGAAACTTTTCCCGTTTGCGATCAGCGGAACACTGAATGGGGCCGGCGATCATTCCGAGCGTTGGGGCCTCCATGAACGGGGAGAAAACCCAAATGATCCCAAGTGGCCGGAGCCGGGACACGGAGGGCCTTACGAAGTAGACTACGAGCCCGATCCGTTTCTGGCTGCCAGATGGGGTGAAAACTATGGAACCGAGGCGCTGGTGACCAAGGACTTGTTTGCGATGGCACTCTTCACAGAAGCGACCGCCTTCGCCGCGCCGAATTCCTTCGCCTGGGCCAAAACAACGGTGCCGTCCGGAACGATCGCCAAGATTTTCAACCCCACCAGCACCGCGCAGAATTGCTCCTTCACGATCTTCTATGACCGGGCTGTAGATGTTTCTGCGGTTGCGGAACCAGGCGGTCATGCCTTTGCCGAGACCGATTGGGATTTCGCCCTTTCCACATTCAGCCAGTTCGACGAGAAGAAATCTCTCGTCTACAACAAGGGCTACGAACAGCGGGACGCGGAACTGGGCCCTAGCCGCAATAATGTCTTCCGGGTGTCGGCAGTTTTCAACGATTTCACCCACGAAGGGACGTATGCCCTGTTGATCGACCCCGACGAAACCGTGGAGATTCACCTGGACCGCGCCACGCTCTATACCCAGGCCATAGCCACCGTACCGGAGCCCGGTACCTTTGGCGTCTTTGCCATGATCGGCCTAGGAATCGTGATCGGTCACAGGCTGCGCGCTTCGAGAAAGGGGCACGTGTGACGAGCCGGTCACAGAGGGCCTGAAGAGGGGGAGGAGGGCACAGAGATCGATCCTCCTCGTAGCGAGATGACGGAGTCATTCAGCACGGGCAGTGAATGTGGAAAGCGGGAACTCAGGAAACCAGTCTCCGTAAGGCGGGGCGTCGAACCCGGACGCCGGAACGACGATCGCGGCACAGAGGGCACAGAGGGGGAGGAGGACGCAGAGTGCTGGAAGGGTTGAGCATTCTGTCGTACGGCAGACGCCCACTGAGGGACACTGATCCGGCGCTGGAGGCGCGGCGTTGAGGCGGCTTCCGGAATCCGACAAAAGGGAACGAAGGAAAGGAAGCTTCGGCAGTGCTCGCGCAGAGGCGCAAAGGCGATGAGGGCGGATGACAAGCGCCGCCGCCGGAGCGTGCTACTCGACCGGAATCTCGAAGTTGTCGGCGACGCGGTGGACCACGTACTCGACGCCCGTGATGAGGCTGCGGTAGCGAAACTCCGAATCGTCGAGATGGATGATCTTGTAGACGATCCACGCCTGGGGTTCGGACCGCACCGCCCACTTCCGGGGACCATCCGGCCGGAGTTCGGTGGTGAGGAGGAAGTCGCCGTGGACGGCCCAGATGCAGTTGTCTCGGGTGACGGTGGCTTCGCCGGAGCGATCGGTGATGATGAACTCGATGTCGAGGTAACCTCCGGCGGTGTAGCGTGGGGACCACCGTTTGCGTCCTCCCTCGCGCGTGGGCTGGTCGCCATACCACCGGCCGACGATCTTCTGCGGGTAGACCTTGGACTGAATTGACGGCGCTGCGTCGAGGGCACCCAGGGCATCCACCAGGGAGTCCTCGGGGGACGGCGTGGCGCACCCGGTCAGCAGGAACGCCGCGAGGAAGGGAAGAAGCGCCGCGAGCTTCATGGCGAAACAGAGATCGCGACCGCCGCCGTGGTGAACAGCGCGGCAAACAACGCGCGGAGGAATTTCATGGGGTGGAGAACTGATGAATGTGGAAATCAGGGAATCAGGAAACCAGCCGTAGCGTCGATCGTGAGAGCGACGATCTGTACGCCACGGCGCCGACGTGGCGGATCGAGGCCGGGCAGGTGAAACCACTGATGCACACTAATGGACACTGATGCCGTGCGCCCGGACGAGTGACGATCAGTGTGAATGAGTGGTTCGGTCCTCCGCCTTCCGTCTACAGGGCACCGGCAACGGGTCACCGGGCATCCGTCTTCCTGGGACCTTGGCACCTGCCACCTTGTTACTTTTCACTTTGGCATCCGCCATCCGTCGTCTGCCCTCAGACCTCTCACCTCTCGCCCGACTAGCGCGCGCCGCGCGCGCTAGTCCTCCACATCGCGGCAGAGGGAATCGAGCTGGCGGGCGATGAGGGCGACCTGCTGATCGGAGAGGGCTCGGCCGTTCTGGCCGCGGACGGCATTGGGTACCTGTTTGTGATTCACGACCGTCACGAGGCCGCGGGCTTGGTTCGATCCGGTGATAGGTGACACTCTGACCGGGGTGATAGGTAACACATAGAGCGGTGTTGGGAGT
>JAHFTC010000041.1 GCA_023269585.1 Opitutaceae bacterium | reverse complement strand
CAGGAACGGCGGCTTGTTCAGCCCGAGTCTGCGGCTGAAGAAGAACCGGAACGCCACGCGCAAACAGCCGAAGCCGTAGACCACGCTGCGGCGGAAATTGATCGAGGAGGCCTCGGGGAAGTACTTCGTCGGGCAGCTCACCTCGGCGATCGGGTAGCCGAGCCAGAGCGCCTGGGCGATGAACTCGCTGTCGAAGACGAAGTCGTCGGAGTTCGCCGAGAAATCGAGTCTTCCGAGCAGCTCGCGCGAATAGGCGCGGTAGCCGGTGTGGTACTCGGAGAGCTTGGCGCCGAGCAGGAAGTTCTGCACCGCGGTGAGACCGCGGTTGGCGACGTATTTCCACCACGGCATGCCGCCGCGCAGCGCGTGGCCGCCGAGGATGCGCGAGCCCATCACGAAGTGGTAGAGGCCGTTGCCGATCATCGAGGCCATCGCCGGAATGAGCAGCGGTGTGTACTGATAATCAGGGTGCACCATGATCACGACATCGGCCCCCTGCTCCAGCGCGAGGCGGTAGCAGCTCTTCTGGTTGCCGCCGTAGCCCTGATTGCGCTCGTGGACATGGACGAGCACCTGCGGCAGCGTGCGCGCCAGCTCGACGGTGCGGTCGCGGCTGCCGTCGTCGACGAGGATGACCAGATCGACCACGCCCTGCGCCAGCACCTCGTCATAGGTGGCGCGCAGGGTCTTCTCGGCGTTGTACGCCGGCATGACGACCACGACTTTCTTGCCGTTGAACATGGGGGAGAGGAAGGACCGGCGAGTGTGGGCGGGCGTCAGTCGGGGGCGAGCCGCTTGTTGCGCAAAATCGCCACCCACCAATTCGTCTTCGGTTGGGTCGGCGTCGGCCGGTCGAACCAGCGGAACTCGCCCGCCCGGTCCGGATAGATGTCCACCAGACCGACGAGGTCGAAGCCGCGCTGGTACTCGGCGATCCAGTCGAAGATCCACAGTTCTGCGCCGGGCGCGGCCAACCACGAGACATCGATCCGCACCAGCACCAGGTAATCGGGATCGGCCGCCTCGACCCGCTGGGCAAACTCCCGCTGCATCCCCCGCGCATACGGTTGCGATTCGAGCAACGGATAGGTGTAGAGGAACGGCGTGACCGCCCGCCGGTTGGCATAGAAAAGAATCTGCGGCTCCGAGCCGAGGATCGCCAGCCGGGTGTCCGGCGCGGTGTGCTCGCGCAGAAACCGGGCGATCTCCATCGACTCCGAAAACGGATTGATCCCGTAGACCTTCTTGCAGGCCTCCGCCGGTGTAAGCCGGAAGAAAACCTCCCGGTCCGCCCACAGAACCTGCGCCGTGCCGGCGGCGGCCAGCAGCAGCGGCAGGACCGCCAAGGGCCAGCGCGGGCACCGCCGCGCCAGCCAGTCCGTTCCCCCCACCACCGCCACGCCGCACAACACCGCCGCCGGTGGGAGGAGGAGCAGGAAGTAATGGGGTCTAAAATACCAACCGGGACACACCGCCGCCGCCGCGACGGCCGTGAGCGCGAGCAGCCACCAGCGCCAGCGGCGCAACGCCGCGCGGCAAAACAGCACGACCAAGCCCACCCCCGCGAGAACCACCAGCACCGGCGCGTGACGAAGCAACGAGCTTAGGACCTCCGCCGCATAGGGCCACCCCTGCGCGGGCGACACCATCGATGCATACGCCTTCGCATAGACCACGCCCCACCACCAGAACGGTTCCCAGGCGCCGGACCGCCAGATCCACAGCGCCGCCACACCGAGCGGAACGAGACCGCCGCTCCCGAGCGCCAGCAGGCGCACCGCCGCCCCCGCCCAGCCGCGCGACCGCCATGCCTCCCGCAACTCCCGGAGCAGCAGCCAACCGAAGGCGAGCAGACCGAAAAACGCTCCGGCCTGTTTCATCAAGCCGGCGAGCCCAAACAGCAGTCCGGCCCAGAACAGCCGGCCGATCCCGGGCCGCTCCGCTCCATGGAGCACAACAAAACCGCCGAGCGCACACACCACGACAAAGTGGTTCGCGTGTGCTGCCAGACCGAGCACGGGCGTGCCCAGCGACAAAACGGCATGGGCGCCGGCCGCCACCGCGCCACCGACCGTGCCACAGATCCGCCGCGCGAGGACAAAGAGCAGGAGCGTGCTCGCGAGGTTCACCAGCAGCAGCCCGGTGTGGATGCCCGCCGTCGTCTGCCCGAAGACGGCCATGAGCGCCGCATAAGCCAGCCAGGTGCCCGGCCACTTCATGTTGGCCGCCTCGCCGTAGGGCGCTCCGCCCTCGAGGATCAACCGCCCCATGTAGGCGTACTCGCCCTCGTCGCGTTCGAGGGGAAACTCGCGTAGCCGCCACCGCACCGCGCACACGACCAACACCACCACCGCCATCAACGCCAGACCCAGGGCAGGATGCCGCCACCACGGGCGCTGGGACGAGAGTTCGGACGTGGGCGGGGGCTGATCCATTCCGTTCATGCCATCGCCCCGCCTCGCCCCTGCGCAATCGCAAAGTCCGCGCCGTAGCGCCACCGCCTCGGCCGCGTCACCACGGGGAGTACACCGGAGCCTGCCAGCGCCAGCCGGAAAATTCGAGCAGCGCCGCATTCTCGTACGGACTGACCGCCGCGCCGCTCGGATCCACCGCGACGACGCCGTGGGTCGCCCGCAACGCAAGCACATGCCCGGCCTGCGCCCCCCAAATCTGTGAATACGGCTCGTCCTCCCACCCGCGGGGACCGCGGGGCGCCGGCGGCAGCGTCGGCGGCGGTTGGGGCGAGATCGGGATCCCGCCCACGACCCAGACCCGACGCCCCGCACGCAGTGCGTCCGCAATCGCAGCCAGCACCGGTTGCACCGGATCCTCCGCCTGCAACCGCTCCTTGAGCAGGTCGTAGCGGTGCAGGCCGTGATCAGCGAGCGGCGGCAGCGTGTCCCATTTCACCGGGCCCCGATAATAGCGGGCGAAGGTGATTCCTGCATACCACGGGTGGACGAGGATGAAGTCTCCCGGTTGGGCCTCACGGGCCAGGTGCGCCGCCAACTGGTCGATGTTCGTCTGCCGCAGGCGCAACGTCGCCGGCCCGACGAGCAGCGCTGCCACCGCAGCCGCCACCGCCACGACCGGCGTGGCCCGGCGGACCACGCGCTGGGCTGCGGGCAGCGCGACGTCGATGCACACGGCGCCAAAAACCAGCAGCGGGACGTAGTACCAAGCGTGCGTCGGAAAATCCGCCGTGTGCAGAAACACCGCGAACCCGCCGATGCCCACCGGCAGCGCCGTGCCGGCAAACACGACCGCGCCAGCCTCCCCATCCCGACCGGGCACGCCGCGGCACCGCCAAAGCGCGACCAGCGCCGCCATAATCGAGGCCACGACCAGCCCGCACCAGATCCAGATCGCCCCCGCCCACGGATGGCCGGCCGCGAGCGCAAGATTCTCCCACCCCGTCTCAGGATCGAAACCTCTCTTCACGATCACATAGGCGTCCTGCGCGTGCCGGAGCAACGGTACGTAGGGAGCGAGCGACAACGCCGCGACCAGGCCCACGGCCGCGATCAGGCCCACGGCGCGCCAATCGCGCCGCAGCGCGCCCACAAGCATCCCACCACAGCCCGCGGCGAACAGGAAGAAGGCGTTCTGGTAGAGCGACTGCACGCTCAGCACCGCCACGACCGCAGCGAGAGCCGCACGGCGCCACGTCGGCCGCTGCACCACCCGCCACACCAACGCGAACGTCAGCACCCCCAGCACGCACCCGAGCCCATAACCACGCAACGACGCGGTGAAGCGGACGACCGTGAGATTTGTCGCCAACAACGCCAGCGCCAGCAGCGGCGCCCCGCCGCGTACCGTCCGGGCCGCGAACCACAGCGTCGCCAACAAAGCCACACCCAGGCCGGCCCCGAGCACCCGCAACCCGAAATCGCCCGCGCCCGGCCCCAGCGCCACCCACCCGCGGACGAGCGCGAACGGCAGCAACGGGCAATGGTCGAGCGCCTGCATCGTCCACACCTCGCTCCACGTCGGGAGGGTGGCGATGTGCACGAATGCCGCCTCGTCACGCCAGAGGGCGCCGGCGTGGTTGAGAAAAACCCAGTGCAACCACGCCGCCAGCACCGTCAGCGCCAGCGCCACCGCGCCCTCGACTCCGGACCAGGAACACACGAGATCCCGCAGCCGCCCTGCGACCGGACGTGAGCAGCGGCATTTCGGCGAGGGCGTGGGGGCAGTGTCCGGCGCGGGTTGCATGCGAGGCGCCCAGCCGATCCGCACACACCACCACGGTCAACAGCGCAGGTTTCCGCCCGTGCCGGACCGGACTCAATCCACTCCCGGATCGGCCACGCGGCCGAGGAAAAGCACGCAGCCGCTCTGCCGCTCGCCCACCCAGAAGAGAAAGGGGCGGTCCACCTCGAAGGCCGTCGGCGGCGCCACCGGACGGTCGTACTGGGGTTCGTGGACCGGCGTGACGGTTGTCGCCGCAGCACGAGCACCGAGCTCCGAGAGCGAGAACTTCACCTGGTGGTTCACCGCGGTGAGATGCAGCGGCGCACCGGAGAGGTCCACCCCGCAAAGATCGAGATTCGCCGCACCCTCACGGTTAAACGCCGTGCGCAGGCCGGCCGCGGCGAGTGCATCGCCCAGATCCGGCAAAGTCTCCGCCGCCCTGAAGCGCGGGAGCCGCACGTCGATCTGGCGCGGCGCGGCCTTGTTGAGCGCGTCCATCCACTCCGCCAGCCGGCCGGCCACGAGCGCCGCCTCGACCTCGGCCAGCGGCGTGCCATCCGACGGCAGTGCCACCACCAGCGCGAAGCGGTCACCTCGGAACGGAAGCTCCAGCAGGCGGACCCCCGGAAGTGCCGCGAGTCGCAACGCGCCGACCCGGCGCATCGTCGGCACCTCGACGACCGGCGGGACGGACTCAGATACGGTCGGGGGCAAACCCTCGGTGTCGCTGGGCGCCGGCGGCGCCACAGGGGGCGCCGCCCGCTCCGTCTTCCAGTGGAAAATCGCCGGCGCGGTCGCTTGCGGATCAAAGCTCTCCAGCCACTCCGCCTCGAAATACACCGCGCTACCAGGCACCAGGCACATTTCCGGCCCGAGGGTTCGTTCGTCCGCGATGCGGACGACCCGGCCACCGGTGCGGTCCGCAATCCAGCGGTTCATCCAATGCGCCGCCACGGCGCCCCGTCCGAAATCCGCGCCGCGCAGCTCGCTCCGGCAGCGTTGCCAAAGGAGATCCACATACTCGGTACGCAGCTCCAGCGAATCGCGCACCCAGAGGGCACTGGCGAAGTCCAGGGTATCGGCTCCGCCGGCTTCGTGTTGCAGCCGTCGGGTGAGCGCCGCGAGTCCATCGGCCGCCTCCGGCACCGGGACCCCGAGATGCAGCACCCGGGCAAACTCCTCGCGGGTCCCCTCCCCCGCGCCCGCCGCCACGGGCAGCAGCGCCTGCATCAACCCGAGCGGGGCGAAGGCGAGATTGCCCGGGCGGGTTTGAAGCTGGGCGTACAGGTCCGCCGCAAAGGCATTGGTCGAACGGGCGATCTCGTCGGCAAGCGGGTTCTCAGCCGCCGGCGGCGCCACCGCGGCATCCACGGCGAAGAGCCAACCGCAGCCGGCGAGGCCGGCCACCAGACAGAAAGAGGATCGGAACATCGGAATAGGTTGTCGCTAGCATCGGTGGGGGGAGGGGTACTGACACAGTGCAAGACCGGCACGCTCCGACCAGTCGAAAGTCAGCCCTCCGCGGCCGGAAGGAAAACTGACGATTGAATGAAACAGCCGCGACCTCCGAGGGAGATCGCGGCTGCGAGAGAGGTGGCTCGGCAGACGAGCACCGGAGAGTGTCTCAGTACCGGTAGTGATCGGCCTTGTACGGACCGTCCACCGACACGCCGAGGTACTTCGCCTGGGCGGCAGTGAGCTTGGTGAGCTTCACGCCGATCTGCTCGAGGTGAAGACGGGCGACCTCCTCGTCGAGTGCCTTGGAGAGGCGGTAGACGCCGACCTTGTAGGTGTCCTTGTTCTTCCAGAGGTCGATCTGCGCGAGCACCTGGTTGGTGAAGCTGTTCGACATGACGAACGACGGGTGACCCTTGGCGCAGCCGAGGTTCACGAGGCGGCCTTCGGCGAGCACGAGGATCGAGCGGCCGTGCGGGAACGTGTAGCGGTCGAGCTGGGGCTTGATGTTGTCGCGCTTCACGCCGGCGGCGGTGTTGAGGCGGGCGATCTGGATCTCGTTGTCGAAGTGGCCGATGTTGCAGACGATCGCGTTGTCCTTCATCGCCGCGAGGTGCTCGTAGGTGAGGACGTCGCAGTTGCCGGTGGTGGTGACGTAGATGTCGCCCGTGCCGAGGGTGTCCTCGACGGTCTTCACCTCGAAACCTTCCATCGCGGCCTGCAGGGCGTTGATCGGGTCGATCTCGGTCACGATGACGCGGGCACCGAAGCCGCGCAGCGAGTGCGCCGAGCCCTTGCCCACATCGCCGTAGCCGCAGACGACCGCGACCTTGCCGGCGATCATGACGTCGGTGGCGCGCTTGATGCCGTCGGCCAGCGACTCGCGACAGCCGTAGAGGTTGTCGAACTTCGACTTGGTGACGGAGTCGTTGACGTTGATCGCGGGCACCAGGAGCTTGCCGACTTCGTGCAGCTGATACAGGCGGTGCACGCCGGTGGTCGTCTCCTCGGAGACGCCGCGCCACTCTTTGACGAGGGCGGTGAAGATCCCGGGCTGCGCGGCCTTGATCTTCTTGAGGAGGTTCTTGATGACCTGCTCCTCGTGGGAGCCGGAGGCGGAGTTGAGCCAGTCGGAACCCTGCTCCATCTCGTAGCCCTTGTGGAGGAGGAGGGTCACGTCGCCGCCGTCGTCGACGACCATCTGCGGGCCCTTGCCGTCGGGGCCGACGATGGCGTGCCAGGTGAGATCCCAGTATTCCTCGAGCGTCTCGCCCTTCCAGGCGAAGACGGGGATGCCGGCCTTCGCGATCGCGGCGGCGGCGCTGTCGACGGTGGAGAAGATGTTGCAGGAGGCCCAGCGCACGACGGCGCCGAGGGCGACGAGCGTCTCGATGAGCACGGCCGTCTGGTTGGTCATGTGCAACGAACCGGTGATGCGGACACCGGCGAGCGGCTTGGTCTTCGAGTATTTGGCGCGGACGGACATGAGGCCGGGCATCTCGGCCTCGGCCATCGCGATCTCCTTGCGGCCGAGTTCGGCGAGCGCGAGGTCACGGACTTTGAAATCTTGGGTGGACATAGGAGGAAAGGAAACGGTGTTGAAGGAAACGCCGCGCGTCTCAGGAAGAAACGCGCGGCGCAGGAGGTTCCGGGTGCTGGAGGCGGGCTCCGGCTCAGGCCTTCGAGAGCGCCTTCACGGCGGACTTGAGGGCGGCGACCTTGTTGGTCTGCTCCCACGGGAGATCATCCTTGCCGAAGTGACCATAGTTGGTCGTCTGCCGGTAGATCGGGCGGAGGAGATTGAGCTGCTTGATGATGTCGGCCGGCTTGAAGCTGAAGACCTTCTGCACGGCCTGGGCGATGATCGCATCGGGCACGGTGCCGGTGTCGAACGTATCCACGAACACGCTCACGGGGTTCGGGTAGCCGATGGCGTACGCGAGCTGCAGCTCCGCGATCGGCGCGAGACCAGAAGCGACGATGTTCTTCGCCACCCAACGGCACATGTACGCGGCCGAGCGGTCGACCTTCGACGGATCCTTGCCCGAGAAGGCGCCGCCGCCGTGGCGGCCCCAGCCACCGTAGGTGTCGACGATGATCTTGCGGCCGGTGAGACCGGAGTCGCCCTGCGGCCCGCCGACGACGAAGCGACCGGTCGGGTTGATGAGGAACTCGGTGTTCTCGGTGAGCATGTGGGCCGGGATGACCGGCTTCACAACGTTCTTGATGAGGTACTGCTCGATCTCGGCATGCTCGACGTCGGCGGTGTGCTGCGTGGAGATGACGACGTTGACGACCTCGGTGGGCTTGCCGTCGACATAGCGGACGGAGACCTGCGACTTGGCGTCGGGGCGGAGCCACTTCACTTTGCCGCTCTTGCGGATCTCGGTGAGCTTCCGGCCGAGGCGGTGCGCGAAGATGATCGGCGTGGGCATGAGCTCGGGCGTCTCGTTGCACGCGTATCCGAACATCAGGCCCTGGTCGCCGGCGCCCTGCTCGGCGGTCTTCTTGCCCTTGGCCTTCTTGGCGTCGACGCCCTGGGCGATGTCGGGCGACTGCTTGGTGAGCCAGTTGGTGATGAACACCTGGTCGGCGTGGAAGACGTCGTCGGTGTTGGTGTAGCCGATGTCGCGGATGGCCGCGCGCACGACCTCCTCGTAGTTGATTTTCGCCTTCGTGGTGATCTCACCGGCGATGGCGACCTGGTTGGATTTCACGAGGGTCTCACAGGCGACGCGGCTGGTCGGGTCCTGCGCGAGGCAGGCGTCGAGCACGCTGTCGGAGATCAGGTCGGCGACTTTGTCGGGATGACCTTCACCCACGGACTCGGAGGAGAAGACGAAGGATGTAGACATAGAAGAGGTTGAGATGAGGCCGGGAAGGTTGCCGAAACCGCGGCGGACGCAAGGTCTTTATCAACGCATCCGCGTTCCTTGATGCGTCTGTTTACTTTAAGCTCCGGCCTTCCGCAACCGATGCACTGCCTCGACACCGCAACTCATTCCCACGCCGACCCCCGACACGTGCCCGCGCGTGCCCGCCGGCGCCGGGCTTGGGGTATTGCTTTTCACGCCACGACCCAACAACGTCGCGCCCAGCGCCGCTTCCCCGATGACCCAATCCGCCGATTCCAACGGCCCCCCCCGCATCGACCTCGCCGGCCGCCGCATTCTCATCGTCGAGGATGACCGGTTGAACGCCCGCATCCTTTCGTCGATCCTGCGCCCCGAGGGCTTCACCGTCGCGGAAGCCAACTCCGGCGAGGCCGCGCTCGCAGCCTGCCCCGAATTCCAGCCCGATGTCATCCTGCTCGATGTCATCATGGCGGGCATTGATGGCTTCGAAACCTGCCGCACGCTCAAGGCCACCCCGGCGACCGCCACCGTGCCGGTCATCTTCATCACCGCCAAGAACCAGCCCGACGACATCGTCAAGGGGCTCGAGGCCGGCGGTGTCGACTACGTGCTGAAGCCGTTCCAACCCCGCGAGGTCATCGCGCGCATCCGCACCCATCTCCACCTCCGCGCCCTGCTCGAACACCAGGCCCACCTCATCGCCGACCTCAGCCGGGCCAACGCCGCCAAGAACCATTTTCTCAGCATCGCCGCCCACGACCTGCGCAACCCCCTCACCTCGATCCGCGGCCTCGCCGAGTTCATGCTCGAGGGCGCCTCCGGTGAACTCTCCGAGGACCAGCGCGCCATGCTCCGCAGCGTCCACGGCACCACCCACAACATGCTCGATCTGCTCAACGAGCTGCTCGACATCTCGATTATCGAGAGCGGCGAGATGCGCCTCGACCTCACCCCGACCAACATCGCCGACATCGTGCACGACGCCGTTTTCCTCAACGGCCTCACCGCCGCCCGCAAGCAGATGAAGATCGCTTGCCGCCCCTTCAAGCCCTCGCGTCCGCTCCACATCGACTCCCGCAAGATCCGGCAGGTCATCGACAATCTTCTCAGCAACGCGATCAAGTTTTCGCCCCCGGGGACGACTATAACAGTGGTATTCTCCGAGGATGGCCCCAGTCAGACCATTTCCGTCCGCGACCAAGGGCCGGGCATCCCCGACGGCGAAATGAACATGCTCTTCACCAGTTTCGGCAAGACCTCCGTCAAACCCACCGCCGGCGAGAAAAGCACCGGCCTGGGCTTGGCCATCTGCCGCAAGATCGTGGAAGCGCACCGCGGCACCGTGACCGCCAGCAATCTGACCGAGGGCGGCGCCTCGTTCCAGATCACCTTTCCCGCTCCCGAACATGGAGTTTAACGGCACAGTGCTCGTCGTGGATGACGAGCCGCATATCCGCAAATATATCGGCCTCATCCTGCGCAAACTCGGCACCCCCACCGTGGTCGAGGCGGCCAATGGCGAGGAGGCGATTGCGGCGTTCGCACAGCACAACCCCGACCTCGTGCTGATGGACGTCAACATGCCCATCATGGACGGTCTGCAGGCGCTCGAACGCATCAACGCCGAGCACCCCGATGCCCTGGTCGTCATGCTCACCTCGCTGGCGACCCGGCACGTGGTCGAACGCTGCCTGGAGCTCGGCGCGATCAACTTCGTCCGCAAGGACACCCCGAAGGAGACCATGGCCAAAGTCATCGCCGATACGATCGCCGACCACTTCGCCGAGGGCTAACTTCCGCCGCCAACCATGAGCGCCCCAACCAACGAGCCCGCCGCCGACGGCCTGGCCCTCCGCGAGGTCCGCTACTCGTTGCCGCAACTGCTGCGGGAACTCCAACTCGAGCGCACCGGCTCGCTCTTCGCCAAGGAGATCCTCGATCAGATGGAGATCAGCCAGATCTTCACCACCCGCCGGAAGAAGCATGCCCAACGCCGCAAATAACCGCTTCCTCGACCTGATCTCGGCCGGGATGCCTCCGCTGGTCGCTCCCGAGGTGGTCGACCAGCTGGGCGAAGCGCACGGCCGGGGCACCTTGGCGATGCTCGAGGCCCTCGTCACCGAAAAGCACCTACCCAAGGACCAGGCGTGCACCCTCTGGGGCAACTCCATCGGCAAGGCCTACGTCGATCCCATCGCCTCCCTCATTTCCGACGAAGCGCTGGAAAAAATCCCCCACGAGATCGCGATCAAAACCCGTGCGATCCCGATCTACGTACTCGACGGTGTCGTCACCGTCGCGATGGCCGAGCCGGAGAACGCCGACCTCGTGCGCCGCGTGGGCCATATCGTGCTCGGCCCCATCAGCCCGGTCTTCGCCCTGCCCGTCGAGATCGCCGATGCCATCGCCGTCCATTACTCCACCGAAAAGGGCATCGAGGACAGCCTCAACGAGTTCGCCAAGAACCACTCCCTCACGATCGCCAACCTCTCGCCGGAGGCCCTCCACGACTTGGGCGAATCCACCGGCGTCATCCAGATCGTGGATGCCGTGATCCATTTCGCCCTGCGCGAACGCGCCACCGACATCCACGTCGAGCCGCACGAGGCGCACACCCGCATCCGTTTCCGCGTCGACGGCTTCCTGCGCGAAGTCCTCACCTTCGCCAAGGTCCTCCACAACGCCATCGTCACCCGCATCAAGATCCTCGCCGATCTGGACATCTCCGAGTCGCGCCTGCCGCAGGACGGTCGCATCACCCTCCCGCTCGGCACCAACAAGGCCAACTTCCGCATCTCGACCATCCCCTCGCAGTACGGGGAAAAGGTCGTTATCCGCGTCCTCAACATCACCGGCAAGAAGGAGCCCCTCACGATCGAAAAGATCCTGATGTCGCAGACCATCCTGCGCCCCTTCCGTCGCCTCATCCAGAGCCCCAACGGCATCGTCTTCGTCACCGGCCCCACCGGTTCCGGCAAGACGACCACCCTCTACGCCGTCCTGCACGAACTCAACAACGCCGGCCTCAACATCTCCACCATCGAGGACCCCATCGAGATCCAGATGGCCGGCGTCAACCAGACCCAGGTGAAGTCCGACATCGGCCTCGACTTCGCCGCGATGCTGCGTGCCCTCCTCCGCCAGGACCCCGATGTCATGCTCGTCGGCGAAATCCGCGACGCCGAGACGGCCAAGATCGCCACCGAGGCCGCCCTCACCGGCCACCTCGTCCTCGCCACCCTGCACACCAATTCCGCCCCGCAGGCCGTCCTGCGTCTCATGGAAATGGGGGTCGCTCCGTACATGGTTGCGCCCTCGGTCATCGGCGTGCTCGCCCAACGCCTCGCCGCCCGCATCTGCGAAAAATGCAAGGAGGCGTACTTCCCTCCCCGCGACGTCCTCCAGCGCTATTTCCACGACGAAGGCCTCGTCGAAAACATCCCCTTCTACCGCGGGCGGGGCTGCCCCTACTGCCGGGGCACCGGCTACCGCGGGCGCGTCGCCTTCCACGAACTCGTCCTCGTCACCGAGGAGATTCGCGCCCACATCTCCAACTCCCGCCCGGTCTCCGAGATCGTCGCCGCCGCCCGCAAGGTCGGTTACCAGCCCCTCCGCTACGATGGGCTCAAGAAGGTCCTGCTCGGCCTCACCACCATCGAGCAGATCGAGGAAAACTCCTCGTTCGAGTGGGAAGCCTGAGGGGGGCCGCGAACGCTCGTTGGCGATTCGACCGCAACGACGCATTTTACCCGCGGCCATCCCGACCGATAGACAACGTGGCCCAGCCGCCGCACCCGCAACTTCCTTCGCGCCATGCCTGATTCATCGCTCCATCCCCCTATCGAGCAGGCTGCTCTCGCCAATCTCCGGACCATCGGCGGCGGCGACGAAGCGTTCGTGGCCGAGATCGTGCAGATGTTTCGCGAGGACACCCCTCCGCACCTCAACGAGCTCGACGAAGCCCTCGCCAAGGGCGACGCCGTCCGCCTCGGGAAAATCGCCCACGGACTCAAGGGCAGCGCCGGCAATTTCGGCGCCAAACAGTTCCGCCTTCTCACCGAACGCATCGAGGCACTCGCCAAAGCCGGCAACCTCGCCGCCGCACCGGTGGCCATCACTGAACTGCGCGCCGAATTCGCCCGCGTCCTCACCGCGCTCGACGAAGCCCTCGCCGCCGGGAAGTAGCCGCAGCGCGAGCCGGTTGCGCCTCGCTCGGTGCGGTGAAATCAATCGGTGGGCGGCCTCGTCGGACCCACCAAGCGAACGGACCACCCGGAGTCCCGCACCTGCCTCTTCGCGCTTGTGGCGGATCGGATCTGGGATCCGGTCTGGAAAATGCGGTGGCCCTGCGTGAAACCGCAGAAGGAGCGACGCGGCACCCATCCTCGGTCGCGTTTCCCGATTTCCAACGCCACCGCCACGCCCCATCAACGAGCCCGGCTCCGCTGTCTGGCCCTTCCGCAATCCGCCTTCCGCAATCCGCCATCGTCCCATGCGCGCCGTCGTCCAACGCGTCTCCTCCGCCAGTGTCTCCGTCGCCGGCGAATCCACCGGCGCCATCGGCCCCGGTCTGCTCGTCCTGCTCGGAATCCATCCGACGGACACCGCCGACGACGGCCACTGGCTCGCCGATAAGCTCGTGCGCCTCCGCGTTTTCGAGGACGACGCCGGCCAGATGAACCGCTCCGTGGCCGACCTCGGCGGCGGCATCTTGGTCGTGAGCCAGTTCACCCTCTTCGCCAGCACCAGGAAGGGCACGCGCCCGTCCTTCAACGACGCCGCCAAACCCGATCTCGCCATCCCGCTCTACGAGACATTTGTCGCCCAAGCCACCGCCGCGCTCGGCCGGCCCGTCGCCACCGGCCGCTTCGGCGCGATGATGCAGGTCGCCCTCGTCAACGACGGCCCGGTCACCCTCGTGATCGACACCAAGCAGCGCGAGTAGCACCAGCCTCCGCCCCGGAGCGAAACTCGCCAAGTGGTTCGCCCCCCGCAAGGCAGCGCCGTTCGTCAGGAGCGGCGATCCGTCCGCGCGGCCGCCCGGCCACTTCTGTATTCTGCCTTCTTCACTCTGCGATTTTTTGGTGGCCCGCCGCCCTAGGCCTCTGGCTTAAACAACACTTTCCGCCGCGCACCCTCCCCTCGCCGCACCCCAACCGCTCTCTTTCATGGACACCACGCCCGCCGCTCAGCCCCGCCCCACCCTTCAGACCCTCCCCGGCGACGACGTACGCCAGATCCAATGGCGCTTCAGCGACCGCTTCGACATCCAAATGCTCGTGCAGTCCACCCGCGGCGTCGCCCGCGGCATCGTCGCCCAGCTCGTCGCCCAGGGTGCCCGCAACTCCCATGACTGGACGCCCGAGAAGAACGAACTCCTCGCCGCCTACGACGCCGCCGGCATCACCACCGCCTTCATGGACCCGCACCAGGGCGGCTTCATCGAAGGGCCGAAGAATCTCGTTCTTTCCCTGATCTGCCTCGAACTCGCCTGGGTCGACGCCGGCGCCGCCACCGGTTCGCTCGCCGGCAACCTCGCGCTCTCGCCCATCCACGAACGCGGCACCCCCGCGCAGCGCGACTACTACATGAGCAAGTGCGTGCCGCCGCAGCCCGGCGACGATCGCGCGATCTGGCGCGGCGCCTTCGCCCTCACCGAGCCGCTGCCCTACGTCGGCGTCGAAACCGGCCTGCTCTGCGGCAAGGTCAAGATTGCCGAGTGGAAGGAAGGCCAGGAGCCCATGCTCCACATCGACAAGCGCGCCCGGTTCATCACCAACATGGGCTTCGCGAACTTCGCCACCGTTGCCGTCGACTCCGCCGACCCACGCATCAAGACCAGCTGCATGGTCATCCTCGAGGAGACCGATCCCGGCACCTTCGACCGCGGCGCGCCCACGCACAAGATGGTGCACCAGCTCTCCTCCACCAACGACCCGGTCTTCAACATGACCGTGCCCGCCTCGCGTATCATCGGCGGCTACACGGTGAAGGACGGCGTGATCATCCCGCGGTATTCGCACGGCGAGATCATCGAGGCCGTCTTCCGCCGCACCCGCGTGCCCGTCGGCGTGATGACCTCCGCGAAGCTCCTGTCCGCCGTCGAGCCGATCATCCGCTACCAGCGCACCCGCTTCCGCGGCGCCGCCAGCGTCAACCCCGGCACCCCGCGCTTCGAGCTCGGTCTCCAACAAAAGGAGGACTGCCTCCAGCGCCTCGTCGACATCTGGGCTACCGGCGAAGCCGGCGCCGCCCTCGGCATGGCCACCGCCCGCCTCTTCGACGAGCTCGACCCGCTCGAGAAGATCAAGGACGCCAAGTTCGCCGAGCAGGGCATCGTCACCGGCATGCAGCAGATGAAGGCGTTCCGCGCCCTCACCAAACCCGCGCTCGAGTTCGTCGAACTCGCCGCCAAGCCCGAGGCCGACCGCGACGCCATCCGCTTCGAGGCCCTCAAGGCCGACCCGCTCGTCCAGTACCTCGTGCTCGACGCGCAGGCCAACGTGCTCTGCCCCGCCACCAAACTCTGGAACACCGGCTACGGCGCCACGATGATGCGCGAGGCCGTCGCCCTCATGGGCGGCTACGGCATCACCGAGGACTGCCCCGGCTTCCTCGGCCAGAAGTGGATGGACGCCCAGCTTGAGGCCACCTACGAGGGCCCCGAGGCCGTGCAGCGCCGCCAGATTTCGGTGACGATGACCAACGAGGTCTTCCTCGCCTGCTACCGCAACTGGGTGAAGGAGCTGCGCGCCCTCGCCGCCACCCACCCCGACACCGGCGCCTGCGTGCTCGCCTCCGCGATGGAACTCTGGCTCTGGACGCTCGAACACGTGCAGCAGGCCAAGGACGCCTCCGGCGCCAAGCTCTTCTCCGGCAACCGCCACGGCGTGGTCTTCCCGCTCGTCGACGCCCTCTGCTGGCTGCTCGCCTCGCGCCAGCAGATTCTGGATATCCTCGAGCTCGAGGCCAAGGGCCCGCAGAGCGCGACGGTCGCCGCCGGTCTCGCCGGCTACGTCAACTTCTTCTCCGACCTCGCCGCCACCCAGGCCGCCAGCGCCGCCGGCCAGGCCTCGCGCCTCTGCGCCGAGCTCGTCTACGGCTTCAGCGCCACCTGTGGCTGCCAGGGCCACGGCGAAGAGAAGTGCTGCGGCCAGGGCGATGGCACCGGCAAGCTCGCCGGCGCCGTCGAGGCCTTCGGCAAGCTCCGCCTCAAGGTCGACACCTGCCTCGCCGGCAGCCGTATCGCCAAGGACCGCGCCGCCGACGCCCTCGCGCAGGTCATGATCCCCGAGGCCCTCGACTACCCGGCGTAAGCAGAGCTGCCATCGTATCCCGCTTTCCAAGGCGGCGCTCGCCCGAGCGCCGCCTTTTCGTTCTCGGCGGTTGCGCCGCCAGCCGCTGTCACACGCCTGCGGGTGGACCCTCTGCCGTACGGCAGAGCCGCCAAGCGGGTCGTGGATTCGGCCCACGACAAACCGCGCCCAAACCCACGGGAGCGGCCCGCCGGGACTTCGTTGCTTTCTGTCACCTCCGGAACTCCGGATGTCCCGCGGATTGACTTCGCCCTGGGTTAACTCAAGTTGACCCCGCCATGAACACCTCGATCACCGCCAAGGAACTCCGCGCCACCCTCCCCACGGTCGTCGAACGCGTGCGCCGCGGCGCCCGCTACACCGTGGTCTACCGCAGCCGGCCGGCCTTCCAGGTGATCCCCGTGGATGCCCCCGCCGAACCGGCCGGAGCCGTGTGCGAGGACCCGCTCTTCCGTGCCGGCCCGCTCGGCCGCTCCACCGACGGCCGCACCGCCGCCGAGCACGATCGGACGCTCTACGCGAAATGAAGGCCCTGTTCGGCGACACCGCGGGCTGGATGGCCTGCGCCGACGCGGCCGATCCGGCCCACCGCACCGCCATGGCCGCCCGTGACGCGTGGCTGGAGAAGGGCGGTCTGTTCGTCACCACCGACTACATCGTCGACGAGACCCTAACGCTGATCCGTATCCGGCTTGGTCACGCCGCCGCCGAGGCGTGGTGGAAGCAGGTCGACGGCAGCTCGCGCATCCGCTGGGAGTCGATCTCGCCTGCCCGGGCCGAGAAAGCCCGAGGGCTCTTTTTCCGCTACCACGACAAGGATTTCTCGTTCACCGACTGCACCAGTTTCGTGGTGATGCGTGAGCTGAAACTGCGAGAGGCACTCACGACCGACCACCATTTCGCCCAGATGGGTTTCACCCTGCGCCCCTGAGCCCGGCTCCGCCATCGACTCGTGGTACCCACCCGGAATCCGCCGCTCCAACATGACAACCAAAGTCCGCGCCACCCGCCGCAATCTCGAGAACGACCAGGCCCACGCCCGCCGCGGCGAGACCGTGCGTGTGCACAACAAGGAGCGCGAGTTTCTCTTCACCGCCGCCACCGCGCGCAAGTCCCTCCTCGGTGCTGCCCGCGGCAAGATCACTATCCGCGGCGATCTCAACCACCCCACGCTCGCCGCCGACAGCTGGCAACCCGCCCTCTGAAGACGCGCTTCCAAGGCCGCAGGGACCATCGCCACCACGCCCTAGGAGCAGCTCGCGATTTCCGATGTGACCTTGCATGAGAGCGGACTGCTCAGGCCTGCCGACAAGATCTCCTTCACCGGTTGGCCGAAGAGTGATCGGAGGCCTGCTCAACTACGTGACCGTGCTGCCAATCTCGTTGGAGATCGCGCGCTCCGACCCGGCGCTCGCCCTGCCCCACGGCGACCAGTTCGACCGGATCATCACGGCCACCGCGAAAGTCCACCGGCTCCCGCTTATCACCCGCGACGCAAACATCACCGATTCCGGCGTCGTCGAGACGCTCTGGTGAGCCGCGCCCGAGTCCTTGACTCGCCCCGCCGCTCTGCTGGCGTTGAGGGCGCCCAAACCCACCCGCCTTCCCCGCCTGCGGATTAGCGTCCATCAGCGTGAATTAGCGGTTCGCTCTCGTTCCTCCAACTCTGTGCTCTCCGTGTCCTCCGTGGTTCAAAACTCCGAACAATCCTCCGCTTCCGCCCCCGCCGTCGAACGTCCCCGCATGGATGTCGACATCGTCTGCGTCGGCTTCGGCCCGGCGATGGGCGGCTTCCTCACCACGCTCTCCAAGAACCTTGTGAAGGAGGACGGCTCACCCGTCGTCGAAAGCGCCGCGATGCCGGGCATGCCGCCGCAGGTCATCTGTTACGAGCGGGCCGACGATGTCGGCTTCGGCGTCTCGGGCGTGGTCACGCCGGGCCGCAGCATCAAGGCCAGTTTTCCACAGCTCGATCCCGCGCAGATCCCGATGGCCGCGCCGGTGAAGACCGAACACGTCGCCTACCTGCTCGACCCCATCGGCGCCAGCCGCCGCTCGCTCGCGTTGCGCGCCTCCGACGTGGTGCTGAAGCTCTTCAAGGGAAAGACGTGGGCCATCGAATTGCCGTGGATTCCGCCGTTCCTCGCCAAGCACGACGGCCTCGTGCTCTCGATGGGCCAGTTCATGCAATGGGTCGGCCAGCAGGCCACCGGCGCCGGCACCGTCCAGGTCTGGCCGTCCTCGCCTGTCTCCGCCGCGCTCGTCGAGGAGCAGAAGGTCGTCGGCGTGCGCCTCTCCGACCAGGGCGTCGAGAAGAACGGCGCGCCCACTGGCGCGTTCACGCCGGGCATGGATATCCGTGCCGCCCTCACAGTCATTGGCGATGGTCCCGTCGGCGCGCTGGGCCAGCAACTCGACCACGAGTTCGGCATGCCCGAAGGCCACCACGCGCACGAGTGGGCCGTGGGCATGAAGCTCGTCGTTGATCTCCCCGCCGGTTCGAAGCTCGAGCCGGGCACCGTCTTCCACACCTTCGGGTTCCCCGAGCCGGAGCTCTTCGGCTTCATGTACATCCACCCGGGCAACATCGCCTCGCTGGGCCTCTTCGTCCCGTCGTGGTTCGACAACCCCGTCCGCACCGCCTACCGCTACCTCCAGCACTGGGTCCAACACCCGTACCTCTGGCGTCACCTCGAAGGGGCGACACTGCGCTCGTGGGGCGCGAAGACCCTCGGCGAGTCCGGCAAACGCGGCGAGCCGCACCTCACCGGCCACGGCTACGCCCGCATCGGCGAAGGTTCCGGCACCACCAACGTCCTCACCGGCTCCGGCGTCGACGAGGCGTGGGCCACCGGTACCCAGCTCGCGGATGCCGTGCTCGAGCTGCTCAAGGCCGGCAAGCCGTTCACCAAGGAAAACCTCGACGCCACCTACGTTGCCCGCCGCCGCGCCAGCTGGGTCGAGCAGGAGGGCCGCATCGCCGAGAAGTCCCGCGACGGCTTCACCCGCGGCGTCGTCTCCGGACTCATCGGCATGGGCCTCACGGGCCTGACCAAGGGCCTGCTCAACTTCCCCTTCGGCAAGGATCTCCCGCCGCACAAACGCCTGCCCACCATCGAAAAGTTCTACGCCGGCAAGATTCCCGCCGCCGAGATCGCCCAACTCCGCGCCGACTGCCTCGCCAAAGGACTGCCGCTCTACAACGCTCTCATGGATCGCGCCGGCTGGCCCGCCATCCCGCTCGACGGCAAGCTCCTCGTCTCGCACCAGGACGCGCTGCTCCTGGGCGGCAAGGTGCAGGCCGCACCCGGCTACGCCGACCACGTCGTCTTCCCGTATCCGAAAATCTGCGCCACTTGCAACCAGCGCACCTGCGTCGAGGTCTGCTCCGGCCAGGCCATCGCCCACGGCCCCGACGGCGTGCCGGTCTTCGACCGCGAGAAGTGCATCCACTGCGGCGCATGCCTCTGGAACTGCGCGGGCGAGCGCCCCGACGGCTCCGGCCGCACCGTGCTCGAGTTCCGCGCCGGCGCCGGCGGCCTCCACTCGGCGGAGAACTGAGCCGGCCCTCCCAGCTAAGCTTCGGTTCCTGCGTCGGCGCCCCGCCGCGCGCTAAGGACGTTAGCTCCGCCCGGCCATGTGGTGGCTGCGCGTTTGCATTCCGGGGCAACTCCCCTTGCTTCGCGCCCTACCGTCCACCCATGAACCACCCTGCCCTCTTCACTCCGGTCCAACTTGGATCACTCGCCCTCCCCAACCGTTTCGTCATGGCCCCGCTCACCCGCTGCCGGGCCGATGCGGACCACAATCCGACCGCCCTCATGGCCGAGTATTACGCCCAGCGGGCCGGCGCGGGCCTCATCATCGCCGAGGCGACGATGGCGATCGCCGGCAACTCCGCCTTCGGCGGACGCGAACCGGGCATCCACTCGGCCGCCCAGGTCGCCGCGTGGAAGACCGTCACCGCGGCCGTGCACGCCCACGGCGGCAAGATCGCCCTGCAACTCTGGCACGGCGGCCGCGCCTGCCACTCGTTGCTCAACAACGGAGCCCAGCCGGTCGGGCCGAGCCCGCTTCGCATCACCAACGACGAGACGCACACGCCCCAGGGCAAGAAACCATACGAAATACCGCGGGAACTACGGGACGATGAGCTGCCCGGGATTGTCGCCGGCTTCCGGCAGGCGGCGGAGAACGCCCTCGCCGCCGGCTTCGATGCGGTCGAAGTGCACGGCGCCAACGGCTATCTGCTCGACCAGTTCCTCCGCGACGGCAGCAACCAGCGCAGCGGCCCCTACGGCGGGCCGATCGCAAACCGCGCGCGCCTGTTGCTCGAAGTCGTCGATACGGTCATTGGCGTGTGGGGCCCGGGCCGGGTGGGCGTGCGCATCTCGCCGCTGAACAGCTACAACGACATGAAAGATAGCGACCCGGTGGCCCTCACAACCCATGTGGCGGGAGAGCTCGACCGACGCGGCATCGCGTTCCTCGACCTCATGCGCGGCGATTTCTTCGGCCAGCAGAAAGGCGACGTGGTCACCCCCGCCCGCGCGGCCTTCCGCGGCGCGTTGCTGTGCGGCATGGGCTATACCCCGGCCGAGGCGGAAACGACCGTCGCGGCCGGCACAGCCGCCGCCATCGTCTTCGGCCACCATTTCATCAGCAACCCCGACCTGCCGCAGCGCGTGCGCGCCGGGGTGCCCCTGGTCGAGCCGGATTCAAAGACTCTCTACAGCCCCGGAGCCCGCGGCTACACCGACTATCCGATCATGGGCTGAGCCCGGCGTGGCGGCCCGCCTTCCAGCGTCATGACCGCGGTGTCCTCCAGCCCGTAGTCACCACTTCCGAAGGCGTCCCAGTACTCCTCCCGCAGGAAGGAGCGCAGGACCGGAAGCTTCTCCTCCCGGTCGACGAAGCCCGCCTTCGCGTAGGCGCGGACCGCGCGGGCATTCCGCGCGGCCGGCCGTATCAGGAACCTACTGATATCGAGCTCCCGTCGCAGGTATCCGACGAGAAGGCGAAGCGCCTCGGTGCCGTAACCGCACCCGCACAGGCGCCGCTCCTTCAGCCAGATGTCGAGTTCGGCCGCCCCCGCCTGCAGGTGGAAACACGCGTAGCAGAGGCAGCCGATCGGTTCACCTGCGCGCTCGATGAGCATCACCGAACCTTGGCGACGCCCCGTGGGCAGGAAATAGAAGTCCTCGAAATCACGCTCGAACTCCTCACGCGTCGGCACGGGGTGGTCCGGATAGTCCGGCGGCCCCAGATGCAGGCTCGTGGTGTCGGAGCAGCAGAGCCACTCGTAGGTGGTCTGCTTCTCCGCGAGGGCGGCGGGGCGGATCGTCAGCATGGGCGTCGCGGAACTCCTTTCGGCAAAACGCCACCAGGTGTCAACGCCGCCTTCCCCGCCGCACAGCGCTGCGGGGAACAACCGTTTCAGCAACCGCTCGACCGAACGGTTACGACCGGCCGTCGCCCCGGGGCACAAGGCGGTTGCCTCCCGGGCGGCATCTCGCCATTCTGGAGTCGAAACGCCCCGTCATGAACCCGCCCCGTGTTTCTCTCCGTTGCGCAACGCCCCATCGCCCCGCGTGGTCCGTTTGCACGCTCCTCCTGCTCGCCGCCGCTTTGCACGCGGCCGACCCCGCTCCCTCAACAGCGGACGCCCCGGCCGCCAGCGCCGACCTTCCCCTCCCCGCCGGCATCGAACTCCAGGTTTTCGAGGAGCGCGACGGCGACATCGTCGCCGAGCGCTACTCCTGGTTCACCGCCCCGGATCCGCTGCCGCCCGGCTGGGTCGCCCGCCGCGGCAAGGTCCGCCACGGCGAACACCTCGTGCGCAACTGGAAGGGCGAACTTCGCGACCGCTTCCACCATCGCTTCGGCGTGCTCACTCGCTGGGAACGCCTCACGCCCACGGGCCAACCGGCCTTCGTGAGCGAGGGTCCAATGGAGGATTTCGACGACGGATACGGCGTCTACCTGCTGGACGGCACCGCCCGCTGGTTCGACGAGACGGGCCAGCCGGAGGTGGAGAACGAGTTCCGCGACGGACGCCCCGTCCGCGTCGCGCTGTTCCATTCCGAGGGTAAACCGCGCAACCTCTTCCTGTTCGACACCGCCGCGACGCCCCCGCGCGCCCGGTGCGAACTGACGATCTTCGACGAAGCCGGCCAGCCGGTCGAACGCGGCTGGCTGGAATGCGCGGAGGCGCCCCGCCGCTGGGTCAATCCTTCGCTCTTCTTCGTGCCCAACCCCGCGGAGTATCTCCGCGAGGGCGAGTGGCAGTTCTTCGACGCCGCCGGCGGCGTCCGCCGCACGGTGCGGTATCGCGCTGGTGAAGAACTCCCTGATTCCCCCGCGCCCGTTCCCCCGACCTCCGAGCCGCCACCCCCGCCCACCCCATGAACACCTCCCGCCCGCTGCGCCGTTGCGCCAGCATCGTTCTCGCCACGCTCGCCCTCGGCTTGCACGCCGCCGACACCCCGCCCGCACCTCCGCCCCCACCGCCGTCGGACGTGCTGCCGGAGGACGTGCAGGTCGAGTGCGTCGAGTTCGCCCGGCTCGACCCCAAGCTCGCCCGCAGCGGCGACACCCGGGTCAGCCGCGACTTCACGCGGGTGGCCACCCGCGAAACCGTCGAAGGCGGCAAACGCGTGGTCGTGGACGGCGTCGCGGGGCCCGTCTACGCGAGCCTCTACGCACTCGACTTCGCCCCCGCCGGGGCCCGCTACGCCTATGAAGTGAGGACGCCCGACCGGCAGTATTCTGTTGTTGTCGACGGCGAAGCCGGGCCGCTGTTTGACGCGGCCGACGACCTCGTCTGGAGCGCCGACGGAAACCACTACGCCTACCGCGCCCGCCGGGCCGAGGACGGCGCCTGGGCGGTGGTGCGCGATGGCGTGGTCGGAGCGTTCGCCCCGGGACGGATCAGCCGCCTCGCACTGAGCCCCGATGGCGCCCATCTCGCGGTGCTGCGCGAGGACGAGAATGGGAAGGCGCGCGTGGCGACCTACGAAGGCCAGCCGCTCGCCGAGCAGGCCACCGGCTTCGCCTATTCCCCGTTCAAGTGGAGCGCCGACGGCTCGACCTTCGCCTATGTCGCCGAGCGGATGAAGGGCGACGCCACCGAGCGCTACCTGGTGGTCAATGGCGAGGAGCGCGGCGCCGGCACCAGCATCGACACCGACTACCTCGTCCTCTCCGCCGACGGGCGCCACTTCGCGGCCAACATCTCGCAGGGCAGCGGGAGAGAGATCGTCGTCCACGACGGTCGCGTGCTCGGACCGTATCAAACTCTCTGGGGCAAGCCGACCCTGTCGGCCGACGGAACCCGCATCGCCTTCGTCGCCACCCTCGACGACGGCTTCGCCCACGCCGTGATCGACGGCACGCCCGGCCCCGCGGCGACGAACCGCCACGGGGTGAAGCTTCTGCGGTTCTCCGCCGACGGCCGCGTTGTTGGTTACCTGAGACAGACCGGTGAGAACCTGTGGGCCCTCCATGTCGGCGACCGCACCCTGGGCGAACCCGCGGACTTCAAGGAGCTCTGGCTCTCGCCCGACGGCAGCCGCGTTGCGGTGCAGGTGAAGACGGCCGCCGGCCTGCAGATCGTGGTCGACGGCAACGCCACCGAGCCGTTCTTCCGCGACATCGCACCGGAGGGAACACAGTTCACGAGCGATGGCCGCGATTTCCTGTATTTGGCGACTCGGGATCGCAAAACCTTCACGATGCGCGTGGCCGGCCGCGGCGGCCGCACCTACCAGTTGGCGGCGCCCCTCTTCCGGTTCGACGGGCCCGCCCGGTTCACCTTCGTCTCCTGTACCGACGGCGTCTTCTCCCGCGAGACGTGGACTCTGCCGCGGTAGCCGCGCTGGGCCGCGCGGGCCATCCCCGTCCGCGCGCTCCAGCGAGGGATTCCAACCCCACTCCCGCATCGACGCAGCAAAAAGGCCGGGCGCTCGTGGCGTCCGGCCTTTGTTTTGAATCGGTCGCTCGCTGCGGCGCTCAGGCCACGCGCTCGACGACGAGCGGCGGCGGAGTCGGACGCTTCGGGGCGAGACGGTAGGCGTTCTTGAAATGCTCCAGCGCGGCCTCGAGCTTCGCCTCGTCGTTGTAGTGGATCATCATCAGCGGCTCGCCCTGCTTGACCTGGGTGCCGACCTTCTTGATCTCGGAGACGCCGACGGTGTAGTCGATCTTGTCGCCCGGGGTCACGTGGCCCGCGCCGAGGATGTGCACGCCCTTGGCGATGAGCGCGGCGTTGATGGTGTGGACGTATCCGCGCTTCGGAGCCGGGAGCTTGCGGATGTGCTTCGCCTGCGGGAATTTCTCCGGGCTGTCGATGAAGGTGGAGTCGCCGCCCTGGGCGCGGATGAGCTCCTTGAACTTCTCGAGCGCGGAGCCGTCGGTGAGATGGCGCTGCACGGTCTGCTTGGCCGAGAGCGTCGAGCCGGCGACGCCGGCGAGGCGGACGATCTCCATGCCGAGCTTGAGCACGAGCTCCTTCATGTCCTCGGGGCCTTCGCCCTTGAGCAGCTGGATCGCCTCCTTGAGCTCGAGCGAGGTGCCGACGCTGTCACCAAGCGGCTGATTCATGTCGGTGACGAGCGCCACGCAGCGGCGCTTCATCGAACGGCCGACGCGGGTCATGGAACGCGCGAGCTGCTTAGCCTGCTCGAGGTCCTTGATGAACGAGCCGTTGCCCCACTTCACATCGATCACGAGACCCTCGGCGCCTTCGGCGAGTTTCTTGGAGAGGACCGAACCGGTGATGAGCGGGAGACTCGGGATCGTGCCCGTCTGCTTGCGCATGTCGTGCAGCTTCTCGTCGACCGGAGCGAGATCCTTGCTCTGCGCGATGATCGCACCGCCCACGCGGCCGAGCTGCTCGACGAAATGCGGCACATCGATGTGCGACTTGAAACCGGGGATGGAGGAAAGTTTGTCCAGCGACGAGATCTCGTACTCGGGTTCGACGCCGCACATCATCGGGACAACGACGCCGCTCGCCATCGCGAGGGGCACGAGCACGAGCGAGGTCTTGTCGCCCACGCCGCCGGTCGAGTACTTGTCGATCTTCGGCTTCGCGATGTGCGAGAGGTCCACCGTCTCGCCGACGAGCATCATCTCCTCGGTCAGGATCGCGGTCTCCTGCGCCGACATGCTCTGGAAATAGATCGCCATCGCGAGCGCGGCCAACTGGTAGTCGGGCATCTCGCCGTCGAGCACCGAGTCGATGATGAAGCGAATTTCCTCCTGGGTGAACTCGCCGCCATCCCGTTTCTTCTCAATGAGATACGTGAAGGTCGGTTTGACGTAACGACGCGGGGGAAGAGTGCGTTTTTTAATGATGGAATTCACGAGGTTTTGGCGGAGTTGAGACGGCCGGGCCCTTCGACCCAAGCCGTTGCCAGTAAGCAGATTGCATGGAGCATGTCGAGTATAATCTTCTTCAGTACCGCCGCCACCTCTGAACGGCGCCCGTCCGAGTGAAAAGCGGTCTTGATCGACCCACGGGCGAAGCGTTGAGTCCGCGGATGGTTCTGCCCTTCAACGTCGCCGCCGAAATCGAGAACGCCGTGAAAGCCGCCGCCGCCCAGGCCGGCTTCGACCTCACGCTCTTCGTGCCCGACGTGCGCCCGGCCGATCCGGCCCACGGCGACTTCCAGGCCAACGGCGTGCTCGCCTATGCCAAACGCCAGAAACAAAACCCGCGCGCCCTCGCCTCCCAGCTCGTCGGCCTGATCGCGCTCCCCCCCGAAGTCTGCACCATCGAGATCGCGGGCCCGGGCTTCATCAATTTCCGCCTCACGCCCGCCGCGCTCCAGAACTGGCTCGGCACCTACGACTCCGAGGAACACCTGCGCACCGGCGCCGCCACCGCGTCCAGCGGGCAGACGTGGATCGTCGACTACAGTTCGCCCAACACCGCCAAGCAGATGCACGTCGGCCACCTGCGCTCGGCCGTGATCGGCGAGGCGCTCTGCCGCCTCCTCGCCTTCAGTGGCGCGAAGGTGATTCGCGACAACCACATCGGCGACTGGGGCACGCAGTTCGGCAAGATCATCTGGGCCTACCAACGCCACCTCGACAAAACCGCCTTCGCGGCCGACCCGCTCGCCGAATTCGAGCGCCTCTACAAGGTCGGCCACACCGCCGCCGAGGCCGACGAGGCCGTGATGACCGAGGCGCGCCAGGAACTCGTGAAGCTCCAGTCCGGCGATCCCGCAGCCCGCGCGATCTGGCAACAGATCGGCGACGCCAGCCTCTCGGCCTTCCAGACCATCTACGACCAGCTCGGCATCAAGTTCGACCTCACCCTCGGCGAGAGCTTCTACAACGACAAGGTCGAGCAGGTCTACCGCGAGCTCGCCGGCTGCGGTCTGGCCGAGGACAGCGACGGCGCCCTCGTCGTCTTCCACGACGAACACCCGCGCTTCTCGCGCCACGCCGAGCGCCCCCAACCCTTCCTCGTGCGCAAGTCCGACGGCGCCTCCAACTACGCCTCGACCGACCTCGCCACCATCCTCTACCGCGCCGAGCAGATCGGCGCCACCGGGGCGTTCTACGTCGTGGACAAACGCCAGGGCGACCACTTCGAGCAGCTCTTCCTCACCGCGAAGAAATGGTTCGAGAAGACCAACCGCCCGCTCCCGCGCCTGGAGCACGTCGACTTCGGCACCGTGCTCGGCGAGGACGGCCGGCCCTTCAAGACCAAGAGCGGCGAGAACATCAAGTTGAAGGACCTTCTCGCCGAGGCCCGCGAGCGCACCTACAAGCTCGTGAGTGAGAAGAGCGCCGACATCCCCGAGGACGAGCGTCGCCAGATTGCGGAGATCGTGGGCGTGGGCGCGGTGCAGTACGCCGACCTTTCGCAGAACCGCTCCTCCGACTATCTCTTCTCGTGGGACAAGATGATCAGCCTCGAGGGCAACACCGCGCCGTACCTGCTCTACGCCGTCGCCCGCCAATACAGCATCTTCCGCAAGGCCGGGCTCGATCCCGCCGCGCCGCTCACCGGTGCCAGCGCGCTGGAGACGCCCACCGAACTCGCCCTCGCCCGCAAGCTGGTCGCCTTCCCCGCCGCGCTCCAGCAGGCCTCCGCGGCGCTGCGCCCGCACTTCCTCTGCACGTACCTCTACGAGTTGGCCGGCCAGTTCAGCACGTTCTACAACGCCGACAAGGTCATCGTCGACGACGCCGGCATCCGCGCCCGCCGCCTCCTGCTCTGCGCGCGCACGCTCGTCTGGCTCGAGACCGGCCTCCACCTGCTCGGCCTGCGCACGTTGCAGCGGATGTAGTGCCGGCAACCAACGTCGCCGGACCTCCCCGGCGACCCGCCGTCCCGGTTTCACGGGGATTTGCTCTTGCTGGGCTTCCCCCCCGCCGGCACATTCCCGCCCCACAAGGATGTCTACGCAGGAATTCTATATTCGCGGCGAGAACGACACCGATGCGCGCGGTCCCTTCACCCAGGACCAGCTTTCTTCCCTCGTGGAAGCGCAACAGGTTGACGGTTCCACGCTCTACTATGATGCCGGCCTCGAGCAATGGGTGCCCATCAGCTCGAACGAGAGCCTGATGAATTTCCTCTTCCCCGAGAAGAAGCGGCTCAAGGTGCGCCCGAAGGACGACGTCGAAACGCTCAATGTCGAAAACGACGGCGACGCCCCCATCCGCGTCGAGGACATGCTCGCCGCCGCCGAAGGCCGCACCTCCGACACCCGCGGCAAGATCGACCCCAAGATCAGCGCCGAGCGCGTCGCCGGCGTCGCCCGCTACCTCCTGATCTTCACGCTGCTGCTGAGCCTGTTCGCCATGCTCATGCCCAGCCTCGACGTGGTCTACTCGCTCGACTGGATCGGGATTGCCACGGACCCGTTCGTCATTCTCGGCCTGGTCGACGTCTTTTTCCTCATCGTGCTCTTCCTCGGCGCCACGAACTTCTATCCCCTGGTCCGCTTCCGCGCCCTCTTCGCCGTCGGCCTGCTCTGCTTCATGTTTTTCCTGACCGGCGAATACCGGCTCATGCTCGCGGTGGGCGCCGGCACGCTCGGAATGTATTTCATGACGTTGGCGGTCGCTTGGGCACCGTTGGTTCCGGCGGCGCTGCTCGGCCTCGGCGGGATGGCGGCGCTCGCCTATTTCCGCGTCTTCGTCTGAACGCCGCGCGGTCCCGTCTTCCATGCCTGTCCGGCTCACGCGCTTTCTGCGGGACTGCGCCACCGTCTATCACCAGCGCATCTGGCAGGCGGCCCTCGACAACGACCATTCCGCCCTCGGCCGTTTCTACGCTTTCCTGCGCGTGGTCTCGATCACGCTCACCGGCCTGAGCGAGATCAAGCTGCTCAGCCGCGCCGCGGCGCTCAGCTACAGTTCGCTCCTCGGCAGCGGTCCGTTGATCGCCATCGGCGTGATGGTCGCCGGTACCGTGCTCCAGAACGCCGATACCGCCTCCGTCGTCGAGAAGCTCAACGAGGCGATCCGTTTCGTCGCTCCCCAGATCGAGCAGCTGGAGGAGTCCGCCGCGGCGGCCGGCGACGATACGCGCGTCGTGGTCAACCAGCGGCTCGTCGATCTGCTCAACAATTTCATCGAGGGCAGCCGGTCCGGCACGTTGGGCGTGGCCGGCGCGCTCATGCTGGTGGTTATCGTCATCCAGTTGTTCATCTCGATTGAAGAGTCGTTCAACTCCATCTGGGGCGTGCACCGCGGCCGACCCCTCTTCCTGCGGATCGTCATGTATTGGACGCTCGTGACGCTGGGCGCCGTCCTCGCGCTCGCCTCGCTCTCGTTGCTGTCCGCGTCCACGGTCGCCGCGCTCTTCGCCAACGTGCCCTGGGGCGCCGAACTCCATGCAGTCCTGCGTTGGTCGGGACCGCTGATCGCCTTCGGCACGCTCACTGCGTTGCTCACCTGCTTCTATCGTTTCATCCCGAACACGAACGTCTTCTGGATCCCCTCCCTCGCCGGAGCGGTCGTCGTCGTGATCCTCCTGTTCGCGAACAACTACCTCGCCTTCTTCTACCTAAAGAGCGTGCTGCGCTCCCAGAGCCTCTTCGGCTCCCTCAGCCTCCTGCCGGTGTTGATGGCCGGGTTGTTCATCTTCTGGGTGATCGTCCTGCTCGGCGGTCAGATCACCTACGCCGTCCAGAACGTCCACTACCGCTCCTCCCGCACCGCTTGGGACGACCTCAACCAGCACAGCCGCGAAAGCCTCTCGTTGCTGGTCCTCGTGCTCATCGCCCGCCGCTTCAAAGCGTGTGCCCCACCGTTCACCGCCTCCGCCCTCAGCCGCGCCATCCGCGTCCCCACCCAGATCCTCAACGAGTCCCTCAACCGACTCATCGACCTGCGTCTCGTGTCCCAAGTCCCGCCCGGTCCCGAGGAGTCCTCGCTCGATTATCACTTCCAGCCCGCCCGACCGCTCGACCGCATCACCCTCCGCGAGTTTCGCGACGACTTCGCCCTGCTCGGCGCCGCCCCCTCCGGCGAACGCCTCGACTCCGTCGATCCCGTGCTGCGCCACTTCCACGAACGTCTCGCCCGCGCCCACGAAGAAAGCTTCGGCCGCCAGACGCTCGACCAGCTGCTCGAGCAGCTCCCCCTGCCCGCCACCGGCGGCGACGAACCGCCGCCCGCCCCGAACTGACGGGCGGGGCAAGGCGCGAATCCACCCCGCCCGCACACGCGCCGCCCTCGGGCCGCCTCTCTTGCCCTCCTCCGGTTTCGTAGGTTGACACCCCTTTCCCCCATTCTACGGTCACGCCTTTTTCCGCCCCATGATCTCCTGGATTCAAACCACCTTCGAAAAGCACACGAAGGTCTTCCTCGCGTTCCTCCTGATCGCCATCACGATCCCGTTCGTCTTCACGATCGGCGCCGCTCCGGGGATGAGCAAAGGCGAGCACACCATCACCAAACGCGAGTTCTTCGGCTACAACCTCGTCAGCCAAGCCGACACCCGCCGCATCTCCTTCGATGCCCAAGTCAGCATCATGCTGCGGATCGGCCAGATGATGAACATCGGCGGCGCCCAGCTCCAGGAATACGCCTTCCAGCGCACCGCCAGTCTCGCCCTCGCCGACCGCTACCGCATCCCGGCGCCCACCGGCGTCCAGCGCGACGCCTACCTCACCTCGCTGCGCATCTTCCAGAATGAGCAGGGCCAGTTCGACTCCGCCCAATACAACCGGTTTCGCGACCAGCTGAAGACCAGCCCCGAGATCACCGAGGCCGACGTCGCCCGCGTCATCTCCGAGGAGTGGCGCATCCAGCGCCTCGTCGAACTTCTCGCCGGCCCCGGCTACGTCGCGCCCGTCGAGGTGGCCAACCAGCTCGCCCTCGCCACCACCCAGTGGTCCGTGCGCGTCGCCTCCTTCGCCCTCGCCGGCTACAACCCCGTTCTCCCACCCACCGAGGACATCCTCGCCAAGTATTACGAGGACAACGCCGCCGCCTTCGAGATCGATGAGCGCGCGGGCGTCGACTACGTCACCTTCAAGTCCGCCGACTTCGCCGCCGCGGACCTCCTCAACGACGACGATGTGGTCGCCTTCTTCGAGGCCAACAAGCAGCGCTTCACCGCCGCGCCCGCCGAGGGCAAACCCGCCGCCGAACCCGTGCTCGCCGCCGTGCGCCCGCAGGTCGAGGCCGCCATGCGCTCCGCGCTCGCCACCAACCGCGCCGCCACCGCCGCCTCGGACTTCGCCTTCGAACTCTACGAACAGTCCGCCGCCAAGAAGATCACCAAGGACTCGCCCGCCATCGACACCCTCGTCTCCAAGTACAAGGGACACCGCGCCACCGCACCGTTCTTCACCCGCGCCGCGCCGCCGGCCGGCCTCCCGTGGTCGCAGCAGATCGTCACCGCCGCCTTCCTCCTCGACGACTCCCGCTTCTACTCCGACACCCTGCCCGCGGGCGACGAGCAGATCGTTCTCCTCTGGCGCGAGACGCTCCCGAAGTACAAGCCCACGCTCACCGAGGTCCGCGACCAGGTTCTTGCCGCCTACACCGAGAACGAGAAGAGCCTCGCGCTTCAGCGCAACGGCGCCCTCTGGAAGGCCGCCCTCACCACCAAGCTCGCCGCCGGCGTCGCGTTCGACGATGCCGTCGGTTCGCTCACCGGCGCCCCGAAGAGCGAGGTCAAGGCCTTCGGTCCCTTCTCCCGCCGCCAGCCCGCCGAGGGCGTCCCCGGCGCCGTCTACGGCGCGCTCGAACGCCTCGCCGCCGGCGAAGTCTCCGATCTCCTCCTCGACGAGCAGAACGCCTACCTCGTCTACGTCGCCGAGAAGAAGCTACCCGCCATCGACAACAACTCGCCGGAGTTCGCCCAGCTCGGCCTGTCCATGGCGATGAACGCCGCGAACACCTCGCGCATGGCCTCGCTCAACGAACTCATCGAAGCCGAACTCGCCCGCACCGCCCTCCCGGAGCCCGACGCGAAATAAGCGTCCTCCCTTCCCTTTCGGGCGGGCCGCCACGGCCCGCCCTTTTTGTTGCCCACCTCCGACGCGCGCACGCGCCGAACCGGGTAACCACCACACCACCGCACCGCCCCTGTCTCCCGCGCGCAAAAACGAGCCGACCGCTCGCGGGCCCGCCAGCGCCGTTCGGCCACGTTCCTTCGCCGTCTCCAAACGTCGGCTCGCCCTCGTCGGCTGAAACTGCGAACCTGCGCCCCACGTCTCCCTCGCCATGCCGTCCCTGCCTGTCCTCGCCCGCCTTCCCTTGCTCGCCTTTCTTGCCGTGGTTCTCGCCGGCCCCAGCCGCGCCGAATCCGCCGCCCCGCTCACCCTCGACGATTGCGTGCGCCGCGCGCTCGCCCGCAATTTCGATGTCGAGATCGGCCGGTTCGACACCGCCAACGCCGCCGCCTCCGTCGACCTCGCCCGCGCTGCGTTCGATCCCACAATCCGCGCTTCGACCACTCGCTCCGGCTCCCGCGTCGAAGGAGCCGCCAACGCCTCCTCGAGTTGGGACACCCGCCTCGGCGTCTCCCAGTACCTCGTCACCGGTGCCGATGTTTCCCTCTCCACCGCGTTGAACCGCTCCGCCCACCGCTTCGTCTCGCCCTACAATCCCGCCTACGACTCCGATCTCTCGCTCTCCCTCCGGCAACCTCTCCTCAAGGGCGCCGGCTCGGCCTCCACCCGCGCGGCACTCGACCAAGCCCGCCTCGGCGTCGATCGCGCCGGTCTCCTCTACCGCGGCACGCTGCTGGATCTCGTCCGCGACACCGAGATCGCGTACTACCAACTCCACTTCGCCCGCCGGCAGCTCGTCGTCCGCGGCCTCTCGCTCGAGGCCGCCCAGCGCCTCCTCGACGAGAACCGCGCCAAGCGCGACACCGGCGTGCTCACCGACCTCGAGGTCCTCACCGCCGAAGTCGGCGTCGCCACCCA
>JAHFTC010000147.1 GCA_023269585.1 Opitutaceae bacterium | reverse complement strand
CCTTTTCCCATGAAACCGCACGGGAGTTGCTCTGCGCGCTCGGTGCCACGGTGCGCGACGGCGTGGTCGCGGCGCGCGGCGCGGCCGCGGCGGGCGAGCTCGGGGCCGTGGCGGCGGTGACGGCGGCGGACACGATCTATGCGATCGATCGGGTGGGCGAGGCGGCGATCGGCGCGTGGTTCGAGGCGCACTGGCCGGCAGCGGAACGGGTGGAGGTCGTGATGGAGGGTCTGGCCGATGGCGCCGTACTCACATTCCCACGTGGAACGCCGGTCGCGGCGACGAAGTGGAAGGCGATCCTCGACCCGATCGACGGCACGCGGTGCCTCCTCCACGACAAGCGCCCGGCGTGGTCGCTCGCTGCCCTCGCCCCGCAACGGGGCGCGGCGACGAGCCTGCGCGACATCGTGGTGGCGGCGATGACCGAGATCCCGACCACCAAGCAGTGGCGCGCGGACCAGGTGAGCGCGGTGCGCGGGCAAGGTCTCATCGCCGTGGCCTGGGATCTCCTGCGCGGGGGCGGGCCGGCGGCGCTGGAACTGCGGCCGTCGTCGGCGGTGGATCTGCAGCACGGCTTCTGCTCGCTGGTGAAATTCTTCCCCGAGGGGAAGGCGCTCACCGCGCGCTTCGAGGAGGCGTTGTTGGCGCGGTTGGGCGAAACGGGGCGCGGGGCGGCGTCGCCAATCTTCGACGACCAGTACCTCTGCTCAGGCGGCCAGCTCTACGAACTGATGGCGGGCCGGGATCGCGTGATCGCCGATTTGCGGCCGCTGGTGTTTCGTCAGCTCGGGCTCGCCTCGCCGCTGGCCTGTCATCCGTACGATGTCTGCACGGCGCTGCTGCTGCAGGAGGCGGGCGGGATCGTCGAGCGCCCCGACGGCGCGCCGCTCGATGCCCCGCTCGACACGACGACTCCGGTTGCCTGGGTGGGTTACGCCAACGAGCGGTTGGCGGCGAGGGTCCGGCCGGTGCTGCGCGAACTCTGCGCCGAGTGGCTCAGCGCTTGAGCTCCTCGATGGTGGCGACGCGGCCGTTCGTGAAGACGATCCGGAGGCGGTCCTCGGTGCGCTCGCGATAGACGTCGGCGAACGCGGGCTCGTGGTAGATGAAGCGTCGGCCGGTGTGGGGATCGACCGCGACCACCCGGCGGTAGCCGACCATTCGTGTGCCTTCGTAGCTGCGGACGTATTGGTCGTAGATCCACTCGGCGCCGCTGGCGTCGGCTGTGGTGCGCTCCACATGGCGGTCCGGCGCGCCGAGCGCGATGTAGACCATGTCGGGGGTGTCGCCGATGGCGACCTCGCCCTTGCGCAGGCGCGCCTGCTCGGTGGCGGGCAGCGAGGCGAACACCGCCTCCTTTTGGCGGATGCGGCTGGAGACGGTGTTGCAGCCCGCGAGGACAAGGGCGGCGAGGAGGAAGAAGGGGGCGAGGCGGCGGAGGTGCATGGCGGTGGGAAGGTAGACCAAGCGATCGACAGAAGGTAACGAAGAAAACGAAGACGGTGGCGCTGGGTATGGCCGCGGGAACCCGGTTTGAAAGGAGCACCCCGGGCCGCCGGTGGACGTGGGTCAGAGCCGGAGTCGGCGCAGGCGCAGGGCGTTGGCCACCACGCAGAGCGAGCTCAGGCTCATGGCCACGGCGGCGAACATCGGCGGGAGCGACCAGCCCGGCCAGGCGAGAAACGCGCCGGCGGCGAGCGGCACGCCGAGCAGGTTGTAGAAGAACGCCCAGAAGAGGTTCTGGCGGATGTTGCGCAGGACGGCGCGACCGAGGTGCACGGCGCGGGCGAGCCCGCGCAGGTCGCCGTGGAGGAGCACGATGCCGGCGCTTTCGATGGCCACATCGGTGCCGTGTCCCATCGCGATGCCGGCGGTGGCGGCGGCCAGGGCCGGCGCGTCGTTGATGCCATCTCCGGCGAAGACCACGCGGCGGCCCTGCGCCTGAAGCGAGGTGACGAGCTCCTGCTTCTCGGCCGGCGACAGGCCGGCGCGGGGCGGTGGCAATCCGAGCGCGGCGGCGACACCGGCCGCGGCCGCCGGGTTGTCGCCGGTCGCCATGGTGATCTCGAGCCCGAGCCGGCGCAACTCGCGCACCGTCTCCGCCGCCGTCGGGCGGATACGGTCGGAGAGTGCCAGGTAACCGAGGATACGTTCGCCATCGGCCAGCCAGACGACGGTGCCGCCGCGCGTCTCGGCGGCGGTGGCCGTGGAAGCGAGCGCCGCTTCGGGTGGGAGCCCGAGCCAGGCAAGGCGGCCGAGTCGATACGCAGCTCCCGCGATCTCGCCGCGCACGCCCGCGCCTGGTTCGGCGCGGAAGCCGGCGGCCGCGAGGACCGGAAGGCCGCGCGCAGTTGCGGCGCCGACGATGGCCTTGGCCAGCGGGTGTTCGCTGCCGGTCTCGAGGGCGGCGGCGAGGGCGAGAAGCCGGTCGGGTGTGGTTGGGGCGGCTGGTTCGAGCCCGACGAGCTCCGGACGGCCCTCGGTGAGCGTACCGGTCTTGTCGACCACGAGGACGTCGCACGCGACGAGGCGTTCGAGGGTGGCGGCGTCGCGCACGAGAATACCGGCGCGCGCGCCGCGGCCGATGCCGGCGACGATGGAGACCGGGGTGGCGAGGCCGAGGGCGCACGGACAGGCGACGACGAGCACGGCCACCGCGTGGGCGACGGCCAACGGGAACGCGCCCGGGCCACCGAGCAGCAGCCAGAGGACGAAGGTTGCCAGCGCCGCGCCGAGGATCGTCGGTACGAAGAAGTCGATCACGCGGTCGGCGACGCGGCGGATCGGCGGGGCGGTGTCCTCGGCCGCCTCGACGAGCCGGATGATGCGGGCCAGCACCGTATCCGCGCCGACCTTCCGCGCTTCGAGCACGAAGGATCTGTTGGTGTTCACCGTGCCACCCGTGACGGCGTCGCCCGGGCGTTTTTCCACGGGCAGGGGCTCGCCGGTGAGCATCGCCTCGTCGATGGTGCCGCTGCCGTCGACAAGGAGGCCGTCGACGGGCACCTTGTCGCCCGGGCGTACGCGCAGCCGGTCGCCCACCCGGATCTGCGCGAGGGGCACGCTTTCCTCCGCGCCGGCGGAGTCGAGGCGGGCCGCCGTGGGCGGGACGAGCGCGACGAGCGCACGGATGGCGTCGCCGGTGCGGGCGTGGGCGCGTTGTTCGATGATCTGGCCGATGAGAACGAGGGTCGTGATCATCGCGGCGGACTCGAAGTAGAGCAGGGGTTGCCCGCCATGGCCGGCCGCCGCCGGTAGAGCGGCGGGGAAGAGGAGCGCGAAGAGGCTGAACAGGTAGGCGGCTCCGGTGCCGGTGACCGTGAGCGTGAACATGTTGAAGTCCAACGTGCGCCATGAGCGGGCGAAACGTTTCAGGAAGAACCACCCGCTCCACCAGAACACGGGCGTGGTCAGGGCGGCTTGAATCCAGCCGTTGGCGACGGGCGACAGGCCCGGGTCGAAGTGCAACGGGCCCGGCAGCATCGGCCCCATCGCGAGCACGGCGACCGCGGCGGTGAGCGGCAACGCGAGCCAAAGACGAGGCAGGAGAAGCGACCAGGCGGGCAATCCCATGTGGACGGGCTGGTAGGGATCGGTTGGCGTACCGTGCTCGGGCATGGCGGGAGCCTCGGGCGGAGGTGGTCCGGGGCGCGAGCGGCAAAGCGCCCGCCGCAGCCGGGACGGGAAATCGCGCCCCGGGCGGGACATCCCCGGGAGCTTCGGCGTGAATGTGAAATTCATGTGAGAAATCGACCCCGGGGGACGCAGGGGGCCGGGTCTACATTTTCCACTCGCGGGGGCGGCGCTGGTTTTCGTTCGATGCGGTATCGCGCCTGGCGCGGCTTTCCGCGACACGTGCCCCCCACCCTGCGAGCGAAGAATTCGCCGTTTGTATGCACCATCCGTTCCCGCAACTGAGCAGTCGACCCCCACGCAACTTCGCGCCGCCCCCGCGGCGGCGCTGTCCCGCACCATCCAGTCCGGACCCCCGTTAGCGCCATGGACCAGTCCGGATGTCCCGATTCCGACTCCCCGTTGCGGGGAGTTCCGGTGGAACGTGTGCTCGCGTTGCAGCCGTTGCCGACATGGATTTGTCGTGACAGTTCGTTCGAGGTCGTCGCCGCCAACCGTGCAGCGGCAGCCTTGCTCGGGCAGCCGACGCCGGCGATCATCGGCTTCCGTTTGCTGGCCGAGGGCTCGGCGGTGCCTCTGGCGAGCGAGGGTGCGGTGGCCGCGTGGTTGGGCGATCTGCCGGAGGGCGAGACGGTCTGCCTGCTACGGCGCCCCGACGGTTCCACGATCGGTGCGCGGTTGAGCGCGCGGCGACTGGGCACGGCGCCGGACGACCTGTTGTGGGTGAGCGCGAGTGCGCCGCCGCCCGCCGCTGGTCCGATGGGCGAGCGGCGCTCGGAGGAACAGCTCCTGCGCGACGCCAAACGCGAGTCGCTCGAGTTGCTGGCCGGCGGCGTGGCGCACGACTTCAACAACCTGCTCACGGCCCTCATGGGTAACCTGAGCATGGCGCGCATGGACAGCGGGCTGAGCGGAGACGTGCAGGAGTGGCTCGCCGAGGCGGAGAAGGCCGCGTTGCGGGCCCGCGACCTGACCCAGCAACTGTTGGCGTTCTCGAAGGGCGGGGAACCGGTGCGCCGGCTCGTCTCGCTCGCCGAGGTGGTGCGGGAGGCGGCTAAGTTCGCCCGGCAGGGGTCGCGGGTGCGCTGCGAGTTCGCGCTCCCGGCGGAACTCTGGCCGGCGGAGGTCGATACCGGGCAGATCGGCCAGATCGTGCACAACCTCGTGCTCAACGCCGTGCAGGCGATGCCGCGCGGCGGGGTGATCACCCTCTCGGCGCGCAACGTCTCGCGCGACGAGGCGCGGCACCTCGGCTTGGGGCGGAACCATTTCGTCGTCGTCGAGGTGCGGGACGAAGGGCCGGGTATCCAGCCGGAGGACATGGCGCGCATCTTCCAGCCGTATTTCACCACGAAACGGCACGGCTCCGGTCTGGGGTTGGCGACATCGCAGACGATCGCCCGCCGGCATTTCGGCGCCTTGCGGGTCGAATCCGAGCCGGGACGGGGGGCGGCCTTTCGCCTTTATCTGCCCGCCAAACCCGGGGTGCTGCTCGCCGCGAGCGCGGTGGGCGAGGCGCTGCCGGCGCTGCGCGGTTGTATTCTGTTCATGGATGACGAGGCGGCGATCCGCCAGATGGCCCCCGACCTGTTCGGCCGGCTGGGCCTGACGGCCGACGTCGTGGGCGACGGCCGGGACGCGCTCGAAACCTACGCCCGCGCGCTCGCCGCCGGCCGCCGTTACGACGCCGTGGTGCTCGACCTCACTGTTCCGGCCGGGATGGGTGCGATGGAAACGTTGCAAGGTCTGCGCGCGCTCGACCCGGCGGTGCGCGTGTTGGTCTCCAGCGGCTATGCCGACGACCCGGTGCTGCTCGAGCACCGGACCCACGGCTTCTGTGGCGCGGTGACCAAGCCCTATTGCATTCAGGAACTCGCTACGGTGATGGGGCGGGCGCTGGTCCGCGCCGAGGGTGAGCGCGCGCCGATTCCGTAGGTGGGGCGAGCGCGCTGGGCGCGCGCGAAACGGCGGATGCCGTCGGATCACGCCGGCGGCCTGTGCGCCGGCGGGGACAACTCGTCCGGTGCGGTCAGGCCGGTTGTTTCGGGCGCCGGATCACCTGAGCGGCGGCGTCTGCGCTGGAGCCGATTTCGCGGACCTTCGCGCAGTCGGCCGGGGTGAGGGCGCCGCGTTCCACCAACAAGTCGGCCAGCATGCGGATCAGCGCGAGGTGGTTGTTCAACTCGTGGCGGAGCGCGGGGTCGATGGCCGGCCCGGCCGGGGCGGCGGCCACGGCGCTGACCGTGGCGACCTTGTCGGGCCCGGCGGGCAAGTCGGCGCCGGTGGCGATCTCGGGCACACAATCGGGATCGCCGGTGCGCAGCGCGTGCATGATGCGGGCGGCGTCGGCGGGCGAAGCCGCGTGGATGACGAGATGCAGCGGGGCCATGTGGACGCCGCCGACGTTGGTTGGCGGCCTCGGCGGGGTAAAGAGCCAACTCCGGAATGCGGCCGAGGATTGTGTTGCCACCCCGAGGGGGAGCGGAAACAACAAGGCTTTGTCCAACCATGCTGCGTAAGATCATTGGCGGTATCAAATCGCTCACTCGTTCGTTGAAGGGGAAACCTTCGGAACCCAAAACCGGCGGTGCTCACGGCCGCGCGACGCAGCAGTCCAAGGGTGGCCATGGCCACGCCTCGGGCAGCCGCAGCCACGCCGGCGCGGCGCGCCCAGCCGACAAAGCCCCGCGCGCCGAGCGCGCCCACGGCACCGGTCCCCGCGCCGGCGGTGCTTCGCGCGAGGAGCCGCGTCGCCACGAGGGCGGCCGCAGCGAACATGGCCGCAGCGAGTCGCCGCGCAGTGCCCGCAGCGAACATGGCCACGGTGAATCCCCGCGTGGTGCCCGCAGTGAGCACGGCCGCGGAGAATCCCCCCGCGGCGCGCGCAGTGATCACGGCCACGGCGGTCGCGGCCATGGCGGCGGGCGGTTGCGCGAACGCGGCGCCCCGGCTCCGCGGCGCGACTACGAGGAGTCGCATGCCGCACCCTTGGTCGACTTGCCGCCGGTGCCGGAAATCGACGCCGAGCACACGTTTTTCAAACTCGGCCTGCGCAAGGAGGTCGTCGCGGCCGTGGTCGAGAAGGGCTACTCGGAACCGACCCCGATCCAGGAGCGCGCGATTCCGCTGATCCTGAGCGGCCGCGATCTGATCGGCACCGCGCAGACCGGCACCGGCAAGACCGCGGCGTTCGCGCTACCCATCCTGCATCAGCTTGGCACGCACGGGCGTTGCCGCTGCCTCATCCTCGAGCCGACGCGCGAACTCGCGCTCCAAGTCGAGGAGGCCTTCCGCAACTACGGCAAGTTCACCGGGCTGCGGGTGGCGGTCATCTACGGTGGCGTGGGCTACGGCAAACAGCGCGAGGAGGTGCAGCGTGGGGTCGACGTGATCGTCGCCACGCCAGGCCGCCTGCTCGACCTGCTCGGCGATGGCACCATCACGCTGGGGGATCTGCAGGTGCTCGTGCTCGACGAGGTGGACCGCATGCTCGACATGGGCTTCCTGCCCGACGTGCGCCGCATCATCCGCCACGTGCCCGCACAGCGCCAGACCCTGCTTTTCAGCGCGACCCTGCCGCCGGAGATCCAAGGGCTGGCGCAGTCAGTCCTCACCAATCCCGACACAATCGAGATCGGCATCCGCAGCTCGCCGGCCGACACGATCGACCACGCGTTCTACCCGGTTGTCGCCGCACAGAAATTCGACCTGCTCTCCACGTTGTTGGAGCGCACCGAGTACAAGAGTGTGATCGTGTTCACGCGCACGAAGATCGGTGCCGACAAGATCGCGCACCGTCTGCACGCCCTCGGCCACACGACCGGGGTGATGCACGCCGACCGATCGCAGCGCGAACGCACCGAGGCGCTCGACGGCTTCAAGAGCGGCAAGTTCCAGATGCTCATCGCCACCGATTTGGCGGCGCGCGGCCTGGACATCCGCAGCGTCAGCCACGTCATCAACTACGACATGCCCGAGAACCCCGAGGACTATGTGCACCGCATCGGGCGCACCGGCCGGGCGAACACCGAGGGCGATGCGTACACGCTCATGACGGAGGACGACATCCGCAACGCCCGCTCGATCGAGCGGTTGATCGGACGTCCGGTGCCGCGGCGCAAGATCGAGAATTTCAACTACACGTACTCCGCGCTCTTCGAGGAACGGGAGAAGGCCGAGGCGGCGCCCAAGACCGTGAGCCGTCTCTCCCGCGGTCGGCGCTGAGCGCCGGCGACGCGGCCGCCGGGCCGGGAAAGAAGAAGGGCGCCGCGACTAGCGCGGCGCCCGTTTTGTGCAATCCCTAGCAAACGACGAGCGGTCTGACTCGGGTGCCGCGCCGGAGTTCCGGAAAAATTTCAGGTTGGCTGAATTCATCCGCCAGTGGCGGGCGGGGGAGGCGGGGGACCGCCGGTCTGGCCGTCCTGTCGTCCGTGCGGCCCTCGCGGGCGCAGGGCGGCGAGTTTCTGCCGCTGCTCGGGGGTGAGGACGGCGGCGATCATCTCGCGGGTGACCGTGCGGAGCTCGCGGGTTCTTTCCCGGCGCTGTTCGCCGGTGAGCGCGGTGGCATCGAGTACCTTCAACTCCTCCGCCTCGGCGGCGAAGATCGGGCGCAGCTTGGCCTGCTGGTCGGTGGTGAGGTCGAGCTCGGTGGCGAGCCGGGCGAGGCGGCGCTCCGGGTCGAAGCGGGGGCCGTGGCCGCCGGGCCCGTGCTGGGGTAAAGGCGGTGGCTGGTCAGGGGTGGCGGTGGCGGCGAAGGAGCCGAGCGCGGCTCCGGCGGCGGCGAGCAGGATCGCCGTGCAGCGGATACGGGGGGGCATGGGAGGACTTCCGATGGGCCGGTTGACGGCAATGGACCGGTTGACGGTGCGCCGTCCTCCGCGGTTACCGGCGGGGCGGAGAGGGCGCGAGATGGCGGAGGAGATGGCGGTGCAGGAGTGAGCAAACCGTGCCCGAGGGATGGATGCAGCGGCGGCACGGTACGCGGCGCCGCGGCAGTTCGGCGGAGTGGCGCAGGTGCAGGAACGCTGCCGCGATCAGCGGCTGACGACGCGGCTCGCCGCCCGCCCCCGGGGTTCACGGCGACCGTGATTCTCACGCCCGCGTGCGGCATTGGCGCGACCACGGCCGTGTTCTCCAGCGTGAACGCGCTGCTGCTGCGCCCGCTGCCAGTGCGCGAACCCAGGGAATTGGTTTTCGCCGCCTCCGTCGGCCCGGGCGTGGGCCCCCGGGAGTTTCCTGTGCCCGCTCTACGAGCCGAAGGGCGACAACCGGGCGTTCCCGGATGCGTTCTTCACCGCGCTCCGCGTGCCTCTGGCCTGCGGCCTCGGTCTCGACGAACGGGACGACCTGCCGGGCGGTACCGCGGCGGTGGCGGTGGTGAGCCACGATTCGTGGCGAGCGCGACTGGGTGGAGGTTCGGCTGCGGTCGGCAAGACGCTGCACCTCGACGCCAATCCGGTCACGATCGCTGGCGTCGAGGTGCGCGGTTTCGACGGGGCCCAAGTGGGCCTGAAATGCGACCTGTGGTTTCCGCTCCGGCAGGGCCAAGTGTTCGATGCGAACATGCCGTGAGGCCCGGAGGTGTTGCAGGACGAACGGCAACCCCTCGTCCGTATCCTCGGCCGGCTGCGCGACGGCGTCTCGCGCCAGTAGGCGGAGATCAAGACGTGCTTGATTTGTAAGCACCAGCTTGCTGGGCTCGACCCGTGGCGGCCGGCGCCCGCTAACGGACCGGGGTGGGTCAGACTGCCTGAGCAGCACAGCGCGCTCGCACCTGTCGGGGCCGGCTATGGCGGAGTTCGTTCGTCGCTGCGCACGCCGCTCGGGGTGCTGAAGGCCT
>JAHFTC010000040.1 GCA_023269585.1 Opitutaceae bacterium | reverse complement strand
AGCAGCTCCCCGAGAAGTGGGACGAGATCTCCGGCATCTTCGCCAAGGACTCCGTGCTCCGCGGCTCCTTCGAAAAGTACGCCGCCACCACGAAGGGCAAACGCGGCACCGCTACCGTCGATGTCGCCTTCCTCGAGGAGATCGAGCGCTGGCGCGAGCTGCTCGCCCGCCACCTCGCGCTGCGCAACGAGTCGCTTTCGCAACGCGACCTCAACTTCGTCGTCCAGCGCCTCATCGACCGCCTGATCTTCCTGCGCATCGCCGAGGACCGCGGCCTCGAGCCCTTCGGCCAGCTCCAAGCCCTCACCGCCGGCAACAACCTCTACCCGCGCCTCCGCGAGATCTTCGAGCGCGCCGACTTCCGCTACAACTCCGGCCTCTTCCACTTCGAAAAGGACGCCGACTGCACCGAGTCGCCTGATCGCCTCTCGCTCCGCCTCGAACTCGACGACGCCCCGCTGAAGGACGTCCTCAAGAACCTCTACTATCCGGCGAGTCCCTACGTCTTCAGCGTCATCCCGGCCGATATCCTCGGCTCCGTCTACGAGCGCTTCCTCGGCAAGGTCATCCACCTCACCGAGACGCACAAGGCCCGCATCGAGGAGAAACCCGAGGTCCGCAAGGCCGGCGGCGTTTACTACACGCCCACCTACATCGTCGACTACATCGTCCGCCAGACCGTGGGCACCCTCGTGGCCGACAAGACGCCCAAGCAGATTGAGAAACTCCGCGTCCTCGATCCCGCCTGTGGCTCCGGCTCCTTCCTCATCGGCGCCTACCAGTTCCTCCTCGACTGGTACCTCGACTACTACGCCAAGAACGACCCCGAGAAGTGGTCCAAACAGAAGCCACCGCGCCTCTACGAGACCAACCCCAACGCGGGCCGCGATGCCTTCGGCCAACTCCGCAATCCGCCGAGTTCAATCCGCAGTCCGCAATCCGAAATCCGCATTCAAAGGAACTGGCAGCTCACCACCGCCGAGCGCCGCCGCATCCTCCTCGCCCATATCCACGGGGTGGACATCGACGCGCAGGCCGTCGAAGTCACCAAGCTCTCGCTCCTCCTCAAGGTGCTCGAAGGCGAAGCCCGCGAGACGCAGGGCCGCACCCGCGAGATGAGCGCCGTGCTGCCCGACCTCGGCACAAACATCCGCTGCGGCAACAGCCTCGTCGGCCACGATTTCTACGCCCAGCCCGATCTCCCCACCCTCGACGACGAGGCCCGGCTCCAACTCAACACCTTCGACTGGGCCGAAGGTTTCCCCGAGATCATGCGCGCCGGCGGCTTCGACGCCGTCATCGGCAACCCGCCGTATGGCGCAGACGTTGGCGCCAACGTGGAACCGTACATCCGCCAGCGCTACGACTCCGTGGCGAACTCCTTGGACACTTTCATCCTGTTCATGGAAAAAGCCGGCACTCTGCTCCGGAGCCAAGGAAGGATAGGCGTCATCATCCCTTCCGGTTGGGTCTCGACTCCTTCCTGTCTGAAGCTCCGCCGCCATTTCAGCCAAGTCTACCGTCCAGAATCCTTCGTCTCACTGCCGTACGACGTCTTCGCCGGCGCCTACATCGACACGATGATCGTCACCGCAAGCCGGCTTCAAAAAGGCGCGACGTGGGCTTCTCTACCATCGCAAGCCGTCGATCTCGTCGTCTTCCCGATCCGGCATAGAATCGACTCTGCTGATGAGTTCTCCCCACATGCAAAGGCCGGCAGTTTCGAGAGCTGGCTGACGCCACCGAATCTCGAGTTCCTCGTGCTGTCCTCGGTCGCCGAATCGGCACTCGTCCAGAAACTCCGTCGAGCGCCAGAGATCCTCGCCAGCTTCGCGCAAGTCATGCGCGGGATTGAGACCTACCACCCACGAGCAAAGAGCGAATGCAAGCAGGCCAAGCCTGCGCTCACTGGCGATGTCCTCCGTTATTCGCTGACGCACGGACCGGCAGCATTCGAGAGCTACACCGATGAAATAGCAGCCGGTAAGCCGCTGCGATTCTTCTCCGGCCCGCGTGTTCTGCTCCGCCAACTCCTGAGCCGGAAGTTCCGACTCCAAGCGGTTTACGCAGAGACGGAGTTTCTGACGAACCAATCGATGCAGAGCCTGATTCCGGCAGAAGGTTCGCCCGCAAGCATCAAGTTCGTCCTCGCGGTTCTGAACAGCCGACTGCTCTCGTGGTACTTCTGCCAGATCAACCTTGTTGCACGTCGAGACGACTTTCCGAAGACGATCATCAAGCAGACGAGAGAACTGCCGTTTCCCCGCCTCACCCTTTCCTCGAAACCCGACCGCGAGCGCCACGACCGGCTCGTCGAACTTGTCGACACGATGCTCGCGCTCCACGCCAAGCTGTCCGCCGCACAGTCGCCGGATGTGGAGGAAAACCTCCGTCGCCAGATCATCGGCACCGACAAGGCCATCGACGCCCTCGTCTACGCCCTCTACGGCCTCACCCCGGAGGAGATCGCCCTCGTCGAATCCGCCACCGCCCCGCAGCCCACCGCCGAGGCCGTTGCACCCAACTACGCCTAAACCGTCGCCATGAATCCGCGCAAAACGCTCCAGCTCATCCTGCAGGGCTCGCGCAACATCCGCTTCGCCGACTTCGTCGGCCTCGTGCAGGCGTTCGGATTCAGGCTCGCCCGCACCCGCGGCAGCCACCACATCTTCGCCCGCCGCGGCATCCCCGAGCTCGTGAATTTGCAAAACGTCGCCGGGCAGGCCAAACCTTACCAGGTCGATCAATTCCTGAAACTCGTCGAACAGCACGGACTCACCCTCCAGGACCGATGAAAAACCGCTACCACATCAATCTCTTCTACAGCGAGGCCGACGCCTGCTGGGTGGCCGACGTGCCCGACCTCAAACAATGCTCGGCTTTCGGGAGCACCCCCGAGGAGGCCCTCACCGAAGTGAACATCGCGATGGACCTCTGGCTCGGCACCGCCCGCAAGCTGCGCAAGCCCATCCCCAAGCCCGCCTACCGCCCCGCCATCTACCAGCTCGCCGCCGGTTGAAGCGCCGGTGCAGGCCATGGCCGATCTGAACATCTTCCACGATCCCGAAGGGCGCACGCTCACCGTCTGGTTCGGGCCGCCGCAGGCGGAGTACGTCTGCGAAGAAACCGGCGACGAGGTCGTCCTCATGAAGGACAAGGCCGGCCGCGTAATCGGCTTCGAGCGCCTCACTTTCGCCACCGCCTCGGCCAAGCCCCTCGAACTCTCCTTCCTCACGCTGCCCAAAGCCGGTTGAGCAAATCTGCACCTCAATGGCCCAAGCCGTGAAAGTCCGGTTCGACAAGGAAGGCGACGTCCTGGAGGTGCTGTTTCGCAACGCCCCGGGCTACCTGCCGGAGACTGATCAGGACGCCGTCACGGAGCGCGTCGATGCCGCCGGCAACGCGGCGGGCTTCACCGTGACCGCTGTCAGCAAGCTCGATAAGGCCAACCCGCTCGTCGCCCATCTGGCCAAGGCCAGCTGAGCCGCGGTCATGCCCGGTCGCCGCTATGCCCGCCCGATCCGCCACCAGCCGCCCGCAGCTCGAAGTCGAGACTCCGTTGCTCGCGCTGGCGGCCGCGTGCAGCGTCGTTGAGGAAGCCGCGGTGGTGGTCGGCCGGCCGTTGCCGCCGCGCCTCGCCGTCCGCCTCGCGCACCGGGCCCGCCGCGTGTATTCACAGAGCGAATCCTTCCGCCGCAAGGTCCGCACCCGCGGCGACTCCGGCCGCGAGTGGCTCCACGCCTTCCTCCGCCACTGGCTCGCCGCGCTCCTGCGCGAGGAATGCCCCGCTCTTTTCCGGCGCCTGCCCACCGCCTTCGCCAACGGCATCGCCTGCCTTCCCGCAATCCCGTCCGGCCCGGCGGAGCAATTTCCGCCAGCCGACGATTTCCACCTCTCCAACGAGGCACGCCAGTTGATCGCCTGAAGGGCAACACCAAGCGCGCCGCGTCGCCGGGCGGAGGAGCCACTCACGCCTTCTCACGCTCGACCCGCGACCGCGACGCCGACGCCCGGTGCCTGCTGTTCGTAAAAACGAAAACCGGCGACGAGATCGCCCTCCGCCAGGTCGAGTATCCGCACCTTCACGGCTTCTGCAGGAGCCGGTTCTTGAGCCGTTCGCGGGCCTCGGTCCAATCCGAGAAGGTTGCGCCCCCCTCGGCCACCATTCGCTCGGCTTCCGCCAACTCCCTCACATGCCACTCCGGCGCCTGATAGCTCGCACCGTCGAGCGACAAGCCCCGCCACAACACCTCCATGAGCTCCACCTTTTCGGCAGGCGTCAGCTGGTCGATTCGTTGCTGGAGGTCGGTAAGGACCGCGGTGGTCATGATGCCCGGCAGTGTGCCACCACGTTCTTCCGCGTCAACCGACACAACCGCCGCGGTACCGACCGCATCTCGTCCGCCGGAGGCACGCAGCAACGCTGGGGGCAATGCCGCCCACCTCGGCGGAACGTGATCAATCAGTCGACTCTCGTCTCCTTCCCCGCTCCTCAGATCAGCCAGAGCAGCAGGCCGACGAGCACCAGCGCGCCGAGGGTGAGTGCGGCGGGCCAGAACCATGGCATCCACGGCGGGCGGGCCCGCCAAAGCTCGATCGCGGCGACCATGCGGCGGGCGTAGGCGTTGTCCGGATCGCGCTCGGCGAGCAGGCGCCAGAGCGGCAACGCCATCCGGTAGTCACCCGCGCCGGTCGCCAGGGCGGCGAGCGCGTGCAGCAGCTCCGGCTCGGCGGGCGGCAGGCCGCCGGGCGCGACCACCGCCATCGCCTCGCGCAGACGGCCCCGCCGCGCCAGTTGCTGCGCCTGCAGCAACCGCAGCGATGTCTCCAAAGGGCCGATGCTCGTTTCCTCCATGGCGTTTCCTCAGCCGAGGATGCTCGAACCGTAGCCGCGCTGGACCTCCTCGAGCACCTGCTGCGGCAGCAGATCCTGGAGGCTGAAGACGATCTCCTTGAGCGCGGCCGTGTTCTCCTTCGCCGCGGCCTCGCGGCCCTGGCGGATGAGTTCTTCGGCTCGCGCGGCGTCGCTCATCTGCGCCTGGCAGGCGGCGAGGCTGTCGAAGTGCGTGACCCAGAACGCGGCCTGCCGGAAGAGGATCGCAGACGACACGTCCTCGATCTCCGACTTCTTTGTCCGCAGGCGCACGGCGTTCTTCTCGAGGATGAGCCCCGCGGCCTGTTCGCGCAGCGTGCGGGAGCGGGCCTTCTCCTCATTGGTGCCGTTCTGGAGGGCGAGCGTGTCGAGCTCGGTGAGTTTCACATCGACCTCCTTCACGAGCGACGGCCAGGTGGCGCGGTCCTCGATTTCGTCGAGGCGGATCTTCCACTCGAGGATCTCGCGCTCGACACGCAGCACGGCGTCGAACTCGGCCTTCTCGTGGTTGAGCACGGAATCGATTTCCTGCGTCGTGCCGGAGGTCTCGTGCTCGACGAGCGCCTTCTGCACCACCGCATCCTCGGCGAGGTGCGGGTTCTCACGCAGGGTCGTGAGGCGCTTGCGCTCGCGGGCCCATTCGGCGCGGAGCATGGCGATGTCGGGCTGGCGCACGGAGCCGCCGAGCTCGATCTTGGTCGGGAACTCCTCGTCGAGGAGCGGCACATACGCGACGACCTTGAGCATGCGGGAGGCGTCCATCGCAAACGTGACCTCGACCTCGCAGCCGGCGGGGATGTCGCGCTTGACCTTCTCGGCGGTGATCTCGAGCGATCCGATGAGGATGTTGCGGTCGGCGAGGTCGCGGTTGCCCTCGACGATCGGGATGCGCAACACGCTGCCGGACTCGCCGGCGCGCACGCCCACCGCGGTGCGGTAGGTGCGGGTGCTCTTGGCCGGCAGGCCCTGGCCCTTGCTGAAGTGCACGCCGATGCGGTTGTCGGCCATGGCGACGCCGACGTTGTTGATGATCGGCTGCTCGTCGACCACGACGCCCATCGTGTAGGCGAACTCGCCCGGGTCGCACTCGCAGAGGTTGCCGGTGGGGTCGCGGAGCTCGAGGACGAAGACGTTCTGGATACCGCGCTCGGCGCGGACGTTGAGCTGGAACGCGGCGCTCTCGTTGAGCGTGATCTTGCCGCTGCGCCACTTGGTCTGCTGGTTGGCGACCTCGAGGGTGTAGCCCACGACCGTGCCGCCCGCGGGCAGCGAGATGCGCCCGCCGACGAGCGGATCCGGCTCGGAGCCGACCGGCTTGTAGAGCAGCTCGATGTTGAACCGGTTGCCGCGCGACGGCGGCTTCGCGGTCTTGGAGGCGAGGCGCTGCGTGCCGGCGAAGACCGCGGCGCCACGCGCCACGACGGTGAGGGGATCGACGTTGAAATCGAACGGGATGCCGAGGCGCTGCTTGACGATCGCGCGGAAGTACGGCGCGAGCGTGGGACCGCCCACGAAGATCAGCCGCTCGATGGCGGTGGGCCCGAGATCCTTCTCGGCCAGCACGCGCTGCGCGATGCCCACGGCCTTGTTGATGATCGGCGTCGCCGCTTTGGTGATATCCTGGCGGGTGAGCTCGGTCTCGAAGGTCACGGTCTCGCCGGAGACGGTGCGCAGCGTCGCCTCGACGAGCGTGGCCTCGCGGCGGGAGAGGTCGATCTTGGCGGACTCGGCCGCGGCCTTCAGGCGGATGAGGTCGTAGCGGTAGCGCTCGGCGCCGCGGCGGAACTCGGGCACGCCGAACTCCTTGGCCACGCGCGGGGCGAGCAGCTGCTCGACGATGGCCCAGTCGATGTCCGAGCCGCCGAGGAAGTTGTCGCCGCCGTGGTTGACGACGCTCATCGTGCCGTCCTCCGAGCGGATGATCGCGGCGTCGAAGGTGCCGCCGCCGAAGTCGAAGACCATCCAGTACGCCTTGGCCTCGACGCGCTGGAAACCGTAGGCGAGCGCGGCGGCGACCGGTTCCTGGAGCAGGAGCGCGGTGCGGAAACCGGCGAGCTCGGCGGCGCGCTTGGTCGCCTCGCACTGGTGCAGCTCGAAGGCGGCCGGCACGGTGATGACGGCGGCGGAGATCTGCTCGTTGCGCTTCTGGGCGACGTCGCCACGCAGCGACTTCAGCACCTCGGCCGAGAGGTCCTCGGGGCGCATGCGGCGGCCGCTGGCGCGGAACGCATACTCGTAGCCGGTGCCCATGCGGCGCTTGAACTCGAGGTGCAGGTCGCCCTCGGCGCGTTCGTCGCCGACCTTGGCGCGGGCGCTGTGGCCCGTCCAGAGGTTGCCCGTGCGGTTGATGTAGACCGCCGAGGGGGTGATGTCGGCCTCGAGGTTGTTCTTGATGATCTCGGTGCCCGTGCCGGACACGACGGCGATGGCGCTGTTGGTCGTTCCGAGATCAATACCGAAGTCGATGGTGTTTCTGCTCACGGTTGTTTGGACGGGGTTGGGGGTATGCCGACGATGACTTCGCCCACCTGGAGGAGGCGGTCCTGCCAGAAGACGGCGGGACGCACGGCCTCGATCACGGTGTCGCGGGCCAGTTCGGGGAGGGGTTGAAAGGAAAGCACCTTGAGCGGCAGGCCCGCGTCGTACGGCTGGCCGATCCAGTCGCTGAGGCGCACGCCCATCGCGCCGAAGGCCTCGAGAGCGCCCTCGACATGCCGGTACACGCGGCGGGTCTCCTCGCGCGGCTCGCCGGTCTTCGGGTCGACCATCTTGGCCTGGGCGCGCCAGATGTTGGTGGCGAGCGCGGCAAGCGGGCCGTCCAGGGCGTTCGCGGCGGGCGCGGTGTCAGCCGGAGCCGCGGGGGCGGGCGGCGTGGCGGCGGCATCCTTGAGGGCCTGCGCCTCGGCGAGGGCCCGGTCCAACGGCGCCTCGGGCAGGCGGGCGAGGCGTTTCGGCTCGGGCGCCATGAGCAGTTGCAGCATGCCGGGGTCGTTCATGGGGTATCGTGGGGCGGGTGGGTGGTGGCGAGGGCGTCGATCACGTGGCCGGCGAGGGCCGCATTCCAGATCTCCGCCAAGGCGAAACGCTCGGTGTCGTCTTCTTCGCCGATCCGGTGGACCACGAAATCTCCGTCATCGATCGCATGCGCGAGCTCGGAGTAAGGCACCACCTTTTCCCTTGGCCAGTTGAAACTCCGCGCCGGCAGTACCAGCCCGTCGCGCCGCAGCACCGCGCGCCCGAGCGGCACGGCCTCGCCGCGCCGGACCGCCTCGACCAGGCGCACCAGCAGCCCGGGCACGACCACGCCGTAGAGCGTCTCCAGGATCAGGTTATACAGGCGCACCGGCTGCCCGCTCGCGGGCTGGAGGAGATTCGTCTCGTCGAGCGTCACCACGCGGTCCGCACTGCACCACGAGATGCGGTGCCAGCGTTGCAGGCCCTGCTCGGTCACCATGTCGGCCACGCCGTAGCGCAGTCCGATGACGTCCTCCGGCATGAGCGCCGCGCCGTCGAACGCGAGCCGCACGGGATTGAGGTCGAGCACGTGGCCCGCGACCTCGAAATGCGCCTGGTTGCCGCCGAAGGCCCGCAGCACGGCCGGGCCCGCGGGGGCCGTGGGCGCGGCTTCGGGCGCCGCCTCCGGGCTGGCCGCCCCGGCCAACGCCACTTCGGGCTCGGCCGCGGTCTCGCTCCACAACGGCAGTTCGCTCTGCAACATCCGGCCTTTCGCCGTCGCCGCCTTCGCGTCCTCCGCCGCGCCATCAGCGCCCGCCCCGGTCGGTTCGGCGGGCGGGTCCGCCGGCGTGTCCTCGTTCGGCGGAGTCACCGCCGTGCCGGTTGCGGCGTCCGGCTCCGCGGCCGGCGCCTCCGCCAAGGGGACCTCATCCTCCGCAGCGCGCGCCCGCTCGGCCGCCAGTCCCCTCGCCTTCCGGCGCACGATCTCCAGGAGCAGTTGCTCCCGCTCCTGCTGGAGCGCGGCGCGCTCCGCACCGTCGGAAATCTCGGCGGCGGTGGCCAGCGCCCGCGCCGCGAGGTCGAAATGTTCCAGCTGGTAGCAGGCGGCGTGGGCCAGTTCGCGCAGCGCGCGGCGGACGTTCGCCAGATAGTCGGCGCGGGCCCGCGGCCCAAGGTCGAGCCGGTCGACCCCCGGCACGAACTCCTCCTGCAACAACCGGTACGCGCCCTCGAACTCCGCCGCCTCGTTCGCGGCGGCATCGGCGGCCGGGTCGGCCGGCGGCAGCTTCTCGACGATCGCATTCCCGTGCAGGATGTCGGCCGTCTCCTCCAAGCGGCGACGCACTTCCGGCGTGGCCACCAGCGTGGTGAGGTGCGTGAGCCACGGCAGCACCCCGCAACTGTCGAGCGTGCGCCGCTGGTAGGCGATGATGCCCTCCAGCGCGGCATCCACCACCCGCGTGCTCACCTCGCGGTACACCTCGGAGTCGCGTCCGCAGATCGTTTCGATCACCTCGAGCTCGTCGGCGGCCTCGGCGAGCAGGCCGGCGGTGAGCGTGAGGCCCACCGAGCCGTCGCCCGTCAAGCGCCGCGCGGTGTCGCGCAGGAGCAGGTCGACACCTTGCACCACCTTCGCGATCGCCCCCTCCAGCGCGCGTTCGGCCCGGGCCGGCACATCGTGGACCTGCCGCGCGAACCGCACATGGGCGGTGGCCTCGTGCCACTGCGCCTTCTGGGCGCGGGCGATCGCCAGCGCGGCGTGGATACCGCACAACGCCTCCGGCAGGCCCTGCCGGAGCAGCTCGGGCAGATGGGCCGGGATTCGGGCGTCGGCGAGACGCTCGATCCGGCGTCGCAGCCGTTCCCAGATCTCGTCGCTGCCACGGACCTGGGCCCACTGCGTGATCGCGGTGCGCCACCATTCCGTGGATTCCTCCTCGAGTGCGCCGCCCGCCAGCTCGGTCTCCAGCGCCGCGAGGTGGTGGAAGACGGCGAGGTTGTGCACCGCGACGATCTGCCCGGCCTCGGCGTCGCGCTGCCATTGCAGGAACGCGCCGTCGGCATCGCCCGCCAGCAACGCGACCATCGCCGAATCGTTGCCCTCCTCGGGATAGTCGGCCGACCAGAACCAGAAGAATTCCTGCACGAGACGCGTGACGGCGTCCTTGAGCTGCTGCGCCGCGTCGCGCAGCTGCTCGCCGTTCGGCACCGGGTTCGGGGCGAACGCCCAGCCGAACTCCGGGGCGCCGAGCTCGACCGACATCCGCAGCTGCTCGAGGCGACGGGCGACCTCGCGGGCCCCGGCGGTCGCCGGCAGACCGAGGCGGCGGAACGGGCTGCCCGCATAGAGCCGCGGCGTGGCGGCGGCGAGCAACGGCGCCCAGGTTTCCCCGGGCGCGTTCTCCCCTGCGGTGGCGTTCGTGTCCTCGGACATCGTGCGGTGGTTGCGTCGGATTGCTGCGGCGAAGCGGGCGGGAGTCCCGCCCTGTCCGCCGTGATTATAGTCCGGCGACAGGGTGGGTCAGCCCGGGGGCCAGGCGAGCTGGCGTTGGCCGAGGAGGTGGACGTGGAGGTGGGGCACGGATTCGCCGCCGTGCGGCCCATTGTTGATCACGATGCGAAAACCTTGGGCGAGCCCGAGCTGCCCCGCGACCGCGGCCGCGGTGAGCAGGAGATGACCGAGCACCGGCTGATCCGCGGCGGTCGCTTCGGCGAGGCGCGGAATCAGCTTCTTCGGGAAGAGGATCACGTGCACCGGCGCCTGCGGCTGGATGTCGTGGATCGCCAGGCAGAGATCGTCCTCGTGCACGATGCGGGCCGGGATCTCCCGGGCGATGATGCGCTCGAAAATGGTGGCCATGGTTTGCGGCGCAGACACCACACCATCGCCGAACCGGAGTCGAGGACGCATCGCCAGCCCGCGCGCTACAAAACCATCAACCACCCCGCGTCGCTCCGCCGCCCTCTGTCCCGCACCGCAACCGTGCCTTTGACCTTCCAGTTCCAGCGTTCCCTGAGCGCGGAAGCTCTCCCGCTCCGCACGCGCGCCGCAAACCAGTTCTCCGCCTCCCCGCCCGGCTGCGCAAAGACGCAAAAACCTGTCGCGGTCGGACGCGAATGTGCGTCTTCGCGGTGCGGGCCGGACTCGTCGTTCCGCAAGAGCGTTGTTCTCTCCCGCAAGGAATGGGCCCTCAGGGGCCCGCTGTGCCAACACCCGGGCTGGTCCCAAAGACGCAAAAACGTGTCGCGGTCGGACGCGAATGTGCGTCCTTGCCGATCGGGCCGTCCCGCCGGGGACGGACATTCCCCGGCGCCAGGGGCGCTACAGAAACATCAGGGTGAGCGTCGCCCGCTCGCGTTTGCGGGCCACGGCGAGCGCCGCGAGAAAATCCAACACCTCGCGGTAGGCCTCGCGGCGGCGCGGCGTCCACCGCCGCCCGGGCGGGCAGAACGTCGCATGCAGGTTGGTGATCAGCAGCGTCGCCTCCGGGTACGGCGCGAGGCGCTTGAGGGCGTCGAGCACCTGCTGGCGCGTCCACAGCGAATCCGCCGCGGCGGGGCTCTGCGCGGCATCACAGTGCGCGAAGCCGTGGCGCACATCGTCCTCGCCGGTGAACTTGCGTTGCAGCGCCTGCACCGCCGCGGCGAAGGCCGCCGGGGTGACACCGGCCACCGCCGCTCCCGCCACCGCGGCCATGCCGCCATCGGCGAGGGCCTGCTCGATGCCGGCCTTGAGTTGCTGGGCGAGGTAGAGGTCCTGCCCGGTCACGCCAGCGAAGACGGAATTGAGCAGGTGCAGCGCGGGGAGGTCGGGGGGCACGCTCATGGCTCGGCGGCGTTCAGGCCGTGGGCTTGGGCTTCACGAGCCCGCGCAGCTCGTCCATGAACTCGTTCACGTCGCGAAACTCCTTATACACGCTGGCGAAGCGCACGTACGCGACCTTGTCGATCTTGCGCAGCCGCTGCATGCACGCCTCGCCCACCGCGCTGCTGGGGATCTCGGTGCCGTACTGGCCCTCGAGCTGGTCGACGATGTCCTCGACGGCCATGTTGATCTGCTCGAGATCGACGGGGCGTTTGTGGCAGGCGGCGCGGATGGCGCGCACGATCTTGTCGCGTTCGAACGGCGTGCGCCGGCCGTCGCGCTTGATCACGATCAGGTCCTCGCGCACGACCACCTCGGTGGTCGTGTAGCGGTGGCCGCACTCGAGGCACTCGCGCCGCCGGCGGATGGTCGTACCCTCGCGGCTGATCCGCGAGTCGATCACCTTGTCCTCGATCGAGGTGCACTTGGGGCAGCGCATGGGGGGAAACTCGGAACGTGGAACTCGGAAGGGGGAAATGAACCGCGAGGTGTGTCCCGGGAAAAGTGTCTGGGAACAGGACTTCGAGTTCTTCGTTCCGAGTTCAGTTCAACGTCAGGAAATTCTTCAGGAGCGTCATGCCCTCCTGCGTGGCGATCGACTCCGGGTGGAACTGCACGCCCCAGACCGGCAGCTCGCGGTGGCGCAGGCCCATGATCTCGCCCTCGGCCGTCTCGGCGGTGATCTCGAGGCAGGCGGGCAACGACGCGCGCTCGACCAGCAGCGAGTGGTAGCGCGTCGCGTTGAAGGGATTCGGCATGCCGCGGAAGACGTCGGTGTTGCGGTGCAGGATCGGCGAGGTCTTGCCGTGCATGAGCCGGCCGGCGCGCACGACCTTGCCGCCGAAATAGTGTCCGATCGACTGGTGACCGAGGCACACGCCGAGGATCGGCTTCACGCCCGCGAACGCCTTGATGATGTCCAGGGTCACGCCCGCCTCGGTGGGCGAGCACGGACCGGGCGAGAGCAGCACGCGCTCGGGGTTGAGGGCCAGTGCCTGCGCCGGCGTGATCTCGTCGTTGCGAAAAACCTTCTGTTCCACGCCCAGCTGCCCGAAGTACTGGACGAGGTTGAAGGTGAACGAGTCGTAGTTGTCGATGACGAGCAGCACGGTGGTGGAGGGTTGCGGCGTTGCGGAGCAGGTCAAGCGCCTGCCGGGCCGAGTTATTGACATCGGCTTCCGGGCGTGCGTCGCCGGCTTCACCCAACCTCAACGACCCGCCCTCCCCGGTTTTCAACTGGCGGCCAACGCGGGCGCGCCTCGCGTCAGTTCGCGCTGTTCCGCCAGGCGGACAGGCCTGCCCGTCGCGTGCCTCCACTCTGCCGCCGGGGAGGTGCCGGTCCGGCGGTCGCGGCGCTCCCGCTGGCGCGCCCGCTCCCGCACTTGCGCCAAGGCCACGGGCCGGCTTTGCTCCGCCACCCATGCCGTCCCATTTCGAGCTCCTGCAAACCGACACCGCCACCGCGGCCCGCCGCGGGCGGCTGCGCACCCGCCACGGCATGATCGAGACGCCGATCTTCATGCCGGTCGGCACCCAGGCGACGGTGAAGGCGATCACGCCCGCCCACCTGAAGGAGATCCAGGCACAAATCATCCTCGGCAACACCTACCACCTCAACCTCCGCCCCGGTTCCGAGCTCGTGGCGAAGCTCGGCGGTCTGCACCGCTTCATGGGCTGGGACGGCCCGATCCTCACCGACAGCGGTGGCTTCCAGGTTTTCTCGCTCGCGAAACTGCGCGACATCCGGGAGGACGGCATCGCCTTCCAGTCGCACCTCGACGGCGCCAACCTCTTCCTCGGCCCGCGCGAGGTCATGCGCATCCAGCAAAACCTCGGCTCCGACATCGCGATGGTGATCGACGAGTGCCCGCCCTGGCCGTGCACGCGCGACGAGGCCGCCGCCGCCGTTTCACGCAGCCGGCGCTGGGCCGGCCAATGCCTCACCATCGCCCGCGACACCGGCTGGCTCGAGGCCGGCCACCACGTCTTCGGGATCGTGCAAGGCTCGACCTTCGCCGACCTCCGCGCCGAGGCCGCCGCCGGTCTCCGGGAACTGGATTTCCCCGGCTACGCCGTGGGCGGTGTGAGCGTGGGCGAACCCGAGCCCGAGATGCTCCACCAAGTTGGCGCCACCACCCCGCACCTGCCCGCCGACCGCCCGCGCTACGCCATGGGACTCGGCACGCCACCGCAGCTGCTGAAGATGATCGCGCTCGGCATCGACATGTTCGACTGCGTGATGCCCACCCGCGTGGCCCGCAACGGCCTCGTCTTCACGCCCGACGGCGCGATCAACCTGCGCAACGAACGGTTCCGCGAAGACCCGCGCCCGATCGTCGACGGCCTCGACAACTACTGCTGCCGCCACTTCAGCCGCGCCTACCTGCGGCATCTGCAGGTCGCCGGCGAGATGCTCGCGGGCACATTGCTCACGATCCACAACCTGCACTTCTACCTCGACCTCATGGCCCAGGCCCGCGCGCACCTCGTGGCCGGCGACTTCGCCACCTGGTCGGCGGCATGGATTTCCCGTTACGAAGCGGGCGCCGCGGAGCGGGAGTGAGGGAGCGAGCGGTTCCGCCCGACGAAAAGTCCAGCCGCGCGAACCGCCGGACAGGGCGGGCTGAAGCGCCGCCCTACGCGCAGGCGTGCGGGCGCGCGTCACTCGACGCTCGGCTGAATCGCTCCGAACGCACTCCCGCTCACGCCGCCATCGCCATCGGCTGCGGCTGCGGCGAGCCCGAGCGCATCGGCTCCATCCGCGCCAGATGCGGCGGCAACGGAATCAGGCCGACGTTCTCCACCTCCGCCGAGGCGGGCAGTTCCTGGAAGGAGAGCACGGCGAGCCGCGGCAGCGACGATTCGAAGAAGCGCTTGATCGCGAGGCGGATCTCCGCCCCGACGACGAGCACCGCGGGCAGGCCCTGCTGCGACATCTCCGCGCTGCGCCGGTTGAGCTCCTCCAGCAGGTGCTGCGCGGTGCCCGGATCGAGCGCGAGGCCCGTCTCTGTCGGGGTGCGCTGGACACGGCCGGCGAGCCACTGTTCGAGCCGCGGATCGAGCGTGAGCCCCTTGACCTTGCCCGGCTCGGCCTCGAACTCGGACACGAAGTAGATCCCGAGGCGCCGGCGCACGAGTTCGGCCAGTTCGTCCGGATTCTTGGTGACGGAGGCGTAGTCGGCGATGCCCTCGAGGATGACCGGGAGGTTGAGGATGTTGATGCTCTCGCGCAGGAGATTCTGGAGCACGCGCTGGATCAGGCCGAGGTTGGCGAGGTCGGGGATGAGCTCGGTGACCAGCGCCGGGTGCTTCTCCTTCACGTGGTCGACGAGCAGCTGCACGTCCTGCCGGCCGAGGATGAGCCAGATGCTGTTCTTCAGCGTCTCCGAAAGATGGGTGATCAGGACCGACGAGGGATCGACGACGGTGAAGCCGTTGACCTCGGCCGTGGTTTTCTCCTCGTTGGCGATCCAGCTCGCGTCGAGGCCGAAGACGGGTTCGCGCGTGGGGACGCCCTTCAACCGCACGGAGCTGCCGTTGACGTTCATCGCCAGCCAGCGGCCCGGCATCACCTGCCCGCGCGCCACGGTCTTGCCGCGCAGCAGGAAGCGGTAGTCGTTGGCCTCGAGCTCGAGGTTGTCGCGCACGGAGATCGGCGGGACCATGACGCCCTTCTCGCGCGAGACCGAACGGCGCAGGCCGGTGATGCGCTGGAGGAGGTCGCCGCCCTGCTTGGCGTCGGCGAGCGGCAACAGACCGTAGCCGATCTCGATCGCGAAGACATCGAGGTCGATGGAGCGCGCCATCTCCTCGTCGGCTGCGGGTTTGGCCGCGGCGCCGCGCGCCCCGCCCTCACCGGCGGCGGCCGGCGCCGCCGCGCCCGCCCCACCCTTTTTGGCTGCCGCCGCCTCCTTCGCCGCGTCCTCGGCGCCGTACTGCCGCTGCAGGCGCAAGGCGAGATACGCGCCCAAACCGGCCAGTCCGAGAAACGGAATCAGGGGCATGCCGGGCAGGAACCCGAACACGCCGAGCATGGCCGAACTGATCGCCAAGGCGCGCGGGTAGCGGGTGAGCTGCTGGGTGACCTGGACCCCCAGGGTCTCATTCTCGGCCGCGCGGGTGACAAGAATACCGGCCGCCACGGAGACGAGCAGCGCGGGAATCTGCGACACCAGACCGTCGCCGATGGACAGCAATGTGAACTTCTTCGCGGCATCCGCGAACGATAGGTCCATCTGGAGCACGCCGATCGCGAAGCCGCCGATGATGTTGATGAAGGTGATCAGTATGCCGGCGATGGCATCGCCGCGTACGAACTTGTTGGCGCCGTCCATCGAACCGTAGAAATCCGTCTCCTTCTGGAGCTTCTTGCGACGCTCCATCGCCTCGGCCTCGCCGATGATGCCGGCGTTGAGATCGGCATCGATCGCCATCTGTTTGCCGGGCATCGCATCGAGGGTGAAGCGCGCCGCCACCTCGGCGATGCGGCCCGCGCCCTTGGTGATGACCACGAAGTTGATGATCACGAGGATCGCGAACACGACCGTGCCGACCACGTAGTTGCCCTGCACGACGAAGGCGCCGAACGACTCGATGACTTCGCCGGCGTAGCCGTCGATGAGGATGAGCCGCGTGGAGGTGATGTTGAGCGCGAGGCGGAAGAGCGTGATGCCGAGCAGCAACGTCGGGAAGACGGAGAACTCGGGCGGGTCCTTCACATAGGTGATCAACAGCAGGATCAGCAGCGACAACCCGATGCTCAGGGCCAGCAGCACGTCGAGCAGGACGGCCGGCAACGGCAGGATGAGCATCATCACCACGCCGAACAGGGCGACGGTGAAAGCCAGATCGGACCGGCGGATACCGCCGAAGGCGGAGGTCGAGGGGGAGCTGGCGGCGGCCATGGGGAAAGGGTGGACGGTTAGCGGTGGACCGTGGGCGGTGGGGAAAGATCAGGCGGCGCGGGCGGAGCCGGACGTCTCGGCGACGGCGCGACGGGCGCGCAGCGCGTGGAAATAGTAGCGGTGGGTGCGGTAGACGAAGGCCAGGATCTCGGCCACGGCATGGTAGAGCTCGAGCGGGACGGCCTCCCCGACCTCGCCGATCTTGTAGAGCATGCGGGCGACCGGCCGGTTCTCGATCATCGGCACGCCGTGCAGCGCGGCGAGGTCCTTGATCCGGCGCGCGAAACGGCCCTCGCCCTTGGCGACCACGACCGGCGCCTCATCCTTCCCGCGCTCGTATTTGAGGGCCACGGCGTAGTGTGTCGGGTTCGTCACCACGACATCGGCGGTCGGCACGGACTGCAGCATCTGTTTCTGGAGGAGCCGCCGGGCCATGCGCCGCCGCTGGCCCTTGACCATCGGATCGCCCTCCTGCTGCTTGTGCTCGTCGCGCACCTCCTGCTTGGTCATCCGCAGGTCCTTCTCCGTCTTGTGCTGCTGGTAGCAGTAGCTGGCGATGGCGACAATGGCCATCGCGCCGCAGACCCAGGTGAGGAAGACGAGGGCCGAGTGGTTGATGAACCGAGCCAGATGCGCCGGCTCCATCGGCACATGGAAGAGCGGGTCCTGCATCACCCGCTTGATCGCCAGCCAGAGCGCCAAGCCCAGCCCGCCGAGCTTCAGAAGATCGAACGGCAACGTCATCAAGGTCTCGCTGCTGAAGGTTTTCTTGAAGCCGTTGATGAAGTTGAGGCGTTCCAGCTTCGGCTCGAGCATCAAGGGCGTGAGCCGGAACCGCGTCTGGGCGCCGCCGCCGAGCACCGCGGCCACAAAGCAGGCCACGAGCACCGGGACGAGCAGGCTCAGGCAGCGATGCCCGGCCTCGGTGAGCCGCACGAGCATGAGTTCGTTGCTGAGCGTCGTGCGGCCGAGGTTCTGGAAACTGTAGGTCGCGTAATCGCGCAGCGACCGCGCCGTGTCCGGAACCGTGAAGAGCATCACCACCAGCGCCGCCGTGAGCGTGAACGCCACCTGCACGTCGGGACTGCGGGCGAACTGCCCGCGCTTGAACGCCTCGTCGCGCCGTTTCGGGGTCGCGGGTTCGGTCTTCTGGTCGCTGTCGACGTCGGCCATGGTGGTTCGGGGCGCTACGGACGCGGGAGATACACGAGCATGTCGCTGGGCAACCGTTCGAAGGCCGCCAGCAGGTAACGGGCGAACAACACCCCGGCACCGCCGAGCATCACGAGGCCCGCCAGCGACCGTGCTCCCATGCTGAGCACGAAGACATTCACTTTCGACACCGTCCGGCCGAGCAGACCGAACGCGAACGTCACCAGGAAGTTCAGCGCGATGAACGGCGCCGCCACCTGCACGCCCACGCTAAGGGTCTTGCCGGTGATGATGATCAGCTGGTCGGCCGCGGAGGGGTTGAGCGCCGCCAAACCGGGCGGCGCGAAATGGAAACTGCGGGCGAAGGCGCCGATCGCCAACAGGTGCGCGCCGACGACAAAATACAGCAGCGCCGCAAACCGATGGAGCAACGCCGCCAGCGGTTCGCTCGAGGCCGTGGGCGAATCGACGCCCGGTGTCGGCGTGAGCCCGATCTCCGTGGCGATGATACGCCCGCCCATCTCGGTCGCGTAGAATGCCATCCGGCCCACATAGCCCATGATCAGGCCCACCAGCACCTCGGCACCGATCGCAGCACCCAGGCTCAGCAACGTGGCCGGGCTCGTCGCGGGCGCCGGAATCAACGGCGCGATCAGCGTCGCGATCGCCAGCGCCAGCGCCAGCCGCAGCGTCACCGGCATCGGCTGCCCGGTCAGCCCGGGCATGAGCATCAGGAACGCCGTCGCGCGGATCGCGATCAACAGCCAGGAGAAGAGCAGCGCGTCAGGCATCGGGGGCGTGCGCTAGTGGGTCATGTCGGCCATCCGCGCGACACAGGCCACGGTGAACTCCATCAGGGTGCGCACCAGCCACGGCGACAGGAACAGGAAGACGCCGACGACGGTGAGGAGCTTCGGAATGAAGACCAGGGTCTGCTCCTGCAAGCTGGTCACCGACTGGATGAGGCTTATCACCAGGCCGGTCACCAACGCCGTGACCAGGAACGGCGCGACGACGACGAGCGCCTTGAACATCGTGAGCTTGAACAGCTCGATTGCGAGGTCGGGATTCATTGCACGAAACTTTGTACCAGGGAACGCACGACAAGCTCCCAGCCGTCGACCAGGACGAACAGGAGCAGTTTGAACGGCAGCGCCACGATCGTCGGCGGCATCATCATCATGCCCAGCGCCATCAGCACGGTGGAGACGAGGAAATCGATCACGATGAACGGGAGGAAGACGAGGAAGCCCATCTGGAACGCGGTCTGGAGCTCGCTCAGCACGAACGACGGGATCACCACCCGCATCGGCAGCTCCTTCACCGGCGTGGGCCCGTACCCGCCGAGCTCCAGGAAGAACTCGATGTCGCGGGTGCGCGTCTGCCGCAGCATGAACGCCTTCAACGGGGCCTGCGCCCGCTCGAGCGCCTCCAGCGATGTGATCTTCCCGTCGAAATACGGCTGCAACGCGTCGTCGTGGATCCGGTCGACGACCGGCGTCATGATGAAGAACGTCAGGAACAGCGAAAGCCCCACGATGATCTGGTTCGAGGGCGCCGAGGGCACGCCGATCGCCTGTCGCACGAAGCCCAGCACGATCACGATGCGGGTGAAGCTCGTCATCAGCATCACGATCGACGGCGCCAGGGTGAGCAGCGTCATCAGGATCACGATCTGCACCGCCACGCTCACATCGCCGATGCCACCGGCACCCCCGGTGAGATCGATATTGAGCTTCAACGGCTGCGCCGCGCTTTGCGCCTGCGCGGCGGCGGCGACACAGAGCGGAACCAGCAAGCCCGCAAGGCGGTGGAGCCACCGGCAGGGTTTGAGCGTGGAGGACATCGGAGCCCTTTCAGCAATGCCGATGCCAAAGCGCGCACAGCGCCGCTTAGTTGTTGCCCCACAACGACTCACACCTCGCCCCGCCTCCGCGATCGCCGGCATTCCCCGACCGTTCGGTCGAAACGGCAAGAACTGCCGACGGCTCCCCGCCCCTCACCGGAAGTCGCGAGCGCAGGGGGATGCGCCGAACCGGTTCCCTGCGGGCACCGCGCGCGGCACACAATTCACCGCGACCGTGAGCGGCTTAAGCCGCCGCCTGCGGCTTCGGAAAGAGAATCGCGGTTGCGCCAAGCTTCTTGCCGGTGAGACCCGCGGCCCAGACGAGCTGAGACTGCCACGTGCCTTCGGCCTTGTGGCCGAGCAGCGCGTCGATCTTGCCGGCGGTGCCGGGCATCACGGGCGGGAGCAGCGCAGCGGAGAGGCGCAGCGCCTCGGCCAGCGTCGGCAGCGAGGTCACCACAAAGAACACACCGCTCCGGCCTCGCCTCGACCGCGGGTTTTGTCCACGCTTCCGACCGCGTCTTCGCCCAATCTCCGATGCCCGACGATACCCCGCTGCCTCCCCAGTCTTCGATCGTCCTCTACCAGACCGAGGACGGCCGCACCCGCATCCAGTGCCGCTTCGAGAACGAGACGATCTGGCTGACGCAGAATCTCATCGCCGAACTCTTCCAGAAGGATGTGCGGACCATCAACGAGCACCTCGTCAACATCTACGAGGAGAACGAGCTGAATCCCGAAGCAACTATCCGGAAATTCCGGATAGTTCGATCCGAGGGACCTCGGCAGGTCGCTCGTAAAATCGAACACTACTCGCTCCCCGCGATTCTCGCCGTCGGCTACCGGGTTCGCAGCCACCGTGGCACGCAGTTCCGCCAGTGGGCCACGGCGCGTTTAACCGAGTACCTCGTGAAGGGCTTCACGATGGACGACGAGCGACTCAAGAATCCGCCCGGCCCGGGCCAGAAGGATTACTTCGACGAACTCCTGGAGCGCATCCGCGACATCCGCTCCTCCGAGCGCCGCTTCTATCAGAAGGTCCTCGATCTCTACGCGACCAGCGTCGACTACACTCCGAGCACCGAGCTGTCGCAGCAGTTCTTCGCCACCGTGCAGAACAAAATGCACTGGGCCGTCCACGGCCACACCGCCGCCGAGCTGATCGCCGAACGCGCCGACGCCGCCCAGCCGCACATGGGCCTGCAGGCAACGCGCCCCGGCGGCATCGTGCGACGTGAGGATGTCACCGTCGCCAAGAACTACCTCCGCGAGGACGAACTCCACGCGCTCAACCGCATCGTCAGCGCCTACCTCGAGTTCGCCGAGGTGCAGGCGCTCAACCGCAAACCGATGACGATGCGCGCCTGGATCGCGAAGCTCGACGACTTCCTGAGACTCTCGGACCGCGAACTCCTCGACCACGCCGGCAAGGTCACGGCCGAGGCCGCCAAGGCCAAAGCCGAGCTGGAGTTCGACCGGTTCAAGGCGCTGCACGCCACCGATCCCCGCCCCATCGACGCCGACTTCGAACGAGCCGCCCAGCAGCTGGCAGAACGGCCGCGGCCCAAGAAGCCGAAGGAGCGGGAGAAGTAACCAAGCGGCAAGGCATGATACCATGAACGGGAATAATGGGATCGAGGGGAAGAATGGTACGGGCCACGGAGACGACACTCCGCCGAACTCCAACCCATGGCCTTCGGCTATTCCGCCACGCGGCGACTACCGAAACCTGCTCTCGTTCCAGAAAGCCGAGCTGATCTACGATCTCACCTTCCGTTTCGCACATCAGTTTCTCGCCAAAAGCGACCGCACCATCGACCAGATGATCCAGGCCGCACGCTCGGGGAAAAAGAACATCCTCGAGGGCAGCAAGGCCGGCCGCACCTCGAAGGAGACCGAGATCAAGCTGACCAACGTTGCCCGCGCCAGCCTTGAGGAACTGCTCGACGACTACCTCGACTATCTGCGCGCCCGTGATCTCCCGGTTTGGGACAAAGAGTCACCAGAGGCACTCTATATGCGCGAGCTTGGTCGGAAACCTGGCCTCAACTACGAGGACATCCGCCAGTTCGTGGAGACTCGCCCGGCTGCGACCGTGGCCAACATCGCGATCTGCCTCCTCCACCAGACCAACTACCTGATCGACCAGCAGCTCCGCCGGCTCGATCACGACTTCGTCAGCCAAGGCGGTCTGCGCGAACGCATGACCCGCGCCCGATCCGAAGCCCGGAAGCGGCAGCAGGGCTGAGCGCCTCCGTCCGTTCAGCCCCGGCCCCATTCTTCCCCCTACTCCCCTCATTCCCATCCAGCCGTCGCAGCCCCGAGCGCAAGCATCACGCCGCCTGCGGCTTCGGAAAGAGAATCGCGGCTTCGCCGAGCTTCTTGCCGGTGAGACCGGCGCCCCAGACGAGCTGGGATTGCCACGCACCCTCGGCCTTGTGGCCGAGCAGCGCGTCGATCTTGCCGGCGGTGCCGGGCATCACAGGCTGGAGCAGCGCGGCGGAGAGGCGCAGCGCCTCCGCCATCGTCGCGAGCGAGGTGCGCAGGAGCGCCTGGTCGGCATCGGCGGCGGACTTGCCGAGCTTCCACGGCGCGCGCTTCTCGATGTAGGCGTTGGTCGCGGTGATGAACGTGAAGGTGCGCTCGAGCGCGATGTGGAAGGCGAACTCCGCGTTCAGCCTCAGCACCTCGTCGCGGGTTTTCTCCCACAGCGCCTTCAGCTCGCGCTCGGTGTCGTCCTCGCCGGCCGCCGCGGGCACCACCCCGCCGGCGAAGCGGTTGGTCATGTTGAGCGTGCGGTTGACGAGGTTGCCGAGGTTGTTGGCGAGCTCGGCATTGTAGCGCGAGTTGAACTGGGCCATCGAGAAATCGCTGTCCTGCCCCACGCTCATCTCGCGGATGAGGAAATAGCGCAGCGCATCGGCGCCGTGCTGGTCGGCGAAGGCGAAGGCGTCGACGAAGTTGCCCGTGCTCTTCGACATCTTCGAGCCGTTGATCGACCACCAGCCATGCACGAGCAGCGACTTCGGCAGCTCCAGCCCGCAGGCCTGGAGCATGATCGGCCAGTAGACGGAGTGCGGCGGCACCAGAATATCCTTACCGATCACGTGGATGTCGGCCGGCCATTTGCCCTTGTCGGCCACGGCCGAGTAGTAGTTCACCAGCGCGTCGAACCAGACGTAGGTGACATAGCCCTCGTCGAACGGCAGCGGGATGCCCCACTCGAGGCGCTCCTTCGGGCGGGAGATGCAGAGGTCGTTGAGCGGCTCGGAGAGGAACTCGAGCACCTGCTTGGCGCGGAAGCGCGGGAAGATGAAGTCCTCGTGGCTCTTGATGTGGTCGATCAACCACTGCTGGTAGGAGGCGAGTTTGAAGAAGTAGTTCGACTCGGTGATCTCGACGACCTCGCCGAAGAGCTCCGGCCACTTGCCGTCGGGGCCACGGTCCTTCTCCTGAAGAAACTGCTCCTGGCGCGCGCTGTAGAAGCCCTTGTATTCAGCCTTGTAGATCTCGCCCTTGTCGAAGAGTTGCTGCAGCAGGCGGCGGACAACGTCCTTGTGGCGCGGTTGCGTCGTGCGGATGAAGTCGTCGTTGGAGATCTCGAGCTTGGCGCAGAGCGCCTGGAACTCCGCCGAGGTGTCGTCGCAGAATTTCTGCGGGTCGATCCCCTTGGCGCGCGCGCTCTGCTGCACCTTCTGGCCGTGCTCGTCGGTGCCGGTGAGGAAGTACACGTCGTCCCCCATCAGCCGCCGAAAACGGGCGACGACATCCGTCAGCACCTTCTCGTAGGCGTGGCCCAGGTGCGGCGAACCGTTCACGTAGTCGATGGCGGTCGTGATGTAGAACTTGCTCATGAAGGGGCGTAAGGTGCCCGCCCGGAGCGCCGACGGCCAAGAAAAAACGCGGACGGCGCGCGCGTCACCGATCGCGCGCAGCGATTCCCGCTCCGGCAAGCGCACGGAAGTCTGTTCCGATCGGAACAGAATTCCGTGCGCTTGGGATTCCCCACCTCACGCCCGCGCGTCGCCTCACCTCGGCCTCGTGGCCGCCTCCAGTTGGCGCAAATGGGCGAGCGCGTGATCGCGATTCTCGCCACACATCTCCTCACACGGCAGCAGCGAACCGCACACCGCCGGCCGCCGCGGATCACCGAACAACGCGCAACGCAGCGCGGCGTCGAGATGTGGACAGGCCACATCCGCCGGTTTGCCCTGCGGCAAGCCGGGCAACGGCGACGAAATCGAGGGCGCGATGCAACACGCCCCGCAACCGGCACGGCAGTCCATCGGCGCATGGTCGGGCCGCCCCGCGCCGCGGCAAGCCGCGTTTCCCGCCCCACTGGCGCCGCACCAAAAGAAACGCCGCCAGCACGGGGCCGGCGGCGGAAAAGCAGGAGCGCAGGCGCGCCGTCAACCGAGGACTTCCTCAGGCGTGAAGAAGCGGGCGATCTCGAGGTTGGCGTTCTCCACGCTGTCGGAGGCGTGGGCGATGTTGACCCGGTTATCCGTGCCGAAATCGCCACGGATCGTGCCCTTCGGGGCCTTGCGCGAATCGGTCGGCCCGAGCAGTTCGCGCACCTTCGGAATCACGTTCTCTCCGGCGAGCGCCAGCACCAGCACCGGCCCTTGGCCCATGAACTCCTCGAGCGGCGGATAGTACGGCTGGTCGACCAGATGACCGTAGTGCTGTCGGAGGATCTCCTTGGTGAGGCGCACCAGCTTGCACGCCACAATGGAGAAACCGGCCGCTTCGAAACGGGCGATCACCTGACCGACATGCTTCTGCTGCATGCAGTCGGGCTTCAGGATAACGAGGGTTTTCTGCATTTGGGTATGACGGGTTGGGTCATGGCATGGCCCGGGAAAATCGACGCCGCGAGCGGAAAAAGAAAACCGCCGCCGCCGCCCAAAAAGAAACCTGGATTTTGGGCTCCCCCAGGTAAACCCAGCCATGAGAACCCCGGGAGACGCCCAAAATCCAGGAAAGTGAGGCTCCGGCACTGGCGCCCCGCCGAAACGGACCACGAACCAAAGCGCAGGAAGGATACCGTATTGGAGCCCGTTGGCGTATCCGCGTTTCTGCCTACCTCGGCTGGGTTGCACTCCTCATCCCGACCGGGGAAATCACCCCAGCCGCGCTTTCACTCCGTGAGCGCGGCGCGCAGCGCACTTTCCAGCCCGCCCGGAGCGAAGTCGAAACCGTGTGCCAACAGCGCGCGCGGCACCGCCCGCTGGCTCGCCAGCACCGTCTCGCGCCCCAGCTCGCCCAGCGCCGCCCCCACCGCCCAGGCCGGAGCGCGGACCACCGCCGGCCGGCGTAGCACCCGACTCAATACCGCCGCGAACTCCGCATTGCGCACCGGCTCCGGCGCGACGGCGTTCACCGCACCCGAGAAGCGGTCATCACGCGCCACCGTGTCGACCACGCGGCACAGTTCGTCGCGGCCGATCCAGCTCAGCCACTGCCGCCCGTCGCCGACCGGTCCGCCCACCCCGGCTCGGAACACCGGCAGCAGCTTCGCCAGCGCGCCGCCCCCCGCCTCGAGCACCACCCCGAGGCGCAACCGCACCACCCGCACGCCGGCCGCCTCCGCCGGCCGGGTCGCCCGCTCCCAATCGCCGCACAGCGTCGCCAAAAACCCACTTCCCTGCGGCGCGTTTTCGTCGAGCACCGTCTCGCCGGCGTCGCCGTAGTAGCCGACGGCCGAAGCGTTGATCCACACCTGCGGTCGCCACGGCCCACCCGCGACCGCCGCCGCCAGCGCCGACGTCGCCTGCAACCGGCTCTCGCGCAGCTGGCGTTTGCGCTCCGCCGTCCACCGACCGCCAGCAATGTTCTCGCCGGCCAGATTCACCAGCACGTCGCAGTCCGCCAGCCGCGCGCCGTCGACCCGCCCGGCCGCCGGGTCCCACTCGACCTCCCCGGGCGCGCCCGCCGGCCGCCGCACGAGTCGCACCACTTCGGTGCCACCGCCGGTCCAATACCGCTGGAGCGCCGCTCCGATGCGGCCCGAGCCGCCGGCCAAAGCCACGCGTCTCATGCCCCGCCCTCCTGTGCACCCAACCGGCCCTGGCGCCACGCGGCGAGCGCCTGCAGCGCCCGTTCGCGCCCGGCCTTCGGTTCGACCAACGGATACGGATAATCGGCCCCGAGCCGCACGCCCGCCGCCGCCAGTTCGAGGGGTTCCGCCTCCCACGGCCGATGGATCCGCGCCGCCGGAAGCTGCGCGAGCTCCGGCACCCAGCGCCGCACGTAGTCGCCCGCGGGATCAAATTTCTCGCCCTGCAGCACCGGGTTGAAGATCCGAAAGTACGGCGCCGCATCGGCCCCGCAGCCCGCGCTCCACTGCCAGCCGAGCGTGTTGTTCGCGAGGTCGGCGTCCACGAGCGTGTCCCAGAACCACGCCGCGCCGTCCTGCCACGGCTGGAGGAGCTGTTTCACGAAGAATGACGCCACGACCATCCGCACGCGGTTGTGCATCCAGCCCGTGCGCCAGAGCTGGCGCATCCCGGCATCGACAATCGGATACCCGGTGCGCCCTTCGCGCCACGCGCGCTGCAGCGCCTCGTCGCGCCGCCAGGGGAAGCTCGCATACTCCGCGCGCAGCGGCTCCGCCGGCGTGGCGGGAAAATGCCAGAGCAGGTGGTGGGCGAACTCCCGCCAGCCGACCTCGTCGAGAAAAACCTGCGCGCCCCGGCTGCGCGGCATCACGCCCGACTCGCGCGACGCCGCCTCGACCGCCGCCCACACCTGGCGCGGGGTGAGTTCGCCGAAATGCAGCGCCGCGGAAAGCCGCGACGTGCCGTCGAGCGCGGGCTGGTTGCGGTCCCCGTCGTAGCGGTCCATCGCCCGCGCGAAAAAATCCTCCAGCCGCCGCCAGGCGCCCGTCTCGCCGGGTACACCGCTCTCGGGAAACTCCGCCGCCCAGCGGAGGGCCGGCCGCAACCCCCACCCCTCGAGCGCCTCGCCCCGCGGCCAGTGCGCGGGCGCCGGCAACGTTCGCGGCCCCGCGGCGGAAACGGGTGTCGGCATCGTCCGGTTGCGGCAGTGGCGCCAGAACGGCGTGAACACCTGGAACGGCCGCCCGCTCTGATTGCGCACTTCCTCCGGATCGAAAAACAACTGGCCGGCCCCGACCGACACCGCGACGCCTTCGCACTCCAGCGCGGCACGCACCGCCGCGTCGCGCGCCGCCGCCGCCGGCTCGAACACCCGGTTCCAGCAGACCATCCTGGCTCCAGTTTCCGAGCACAGAGCGCGCAGTTGTTCCAGGCGTTCGCCGCGCCGCAACACCAGGCGCGAGCCCCGCGTTTCCAGATCGCGCTGCAGTGCGGCCAACGAACCGTGCAACCACCAGCGCGCCGCCCCGCCCGGCGGCCAATTCCCCTCGGCCTCCGCGTCGAGGATGAAGACAGGCACCACCGGGCGGCCGGACCCCACCGCCGCCCGCAGCGCCTCGTTGTCAGCCAACCGCAGATCGCGCCCAAAGCACAGGAGTGTCGGACCTTCGGACATGCCCGCAGCCAAGGCGGCGCGGCGGCGCTGTCAACCCGTGGGCCGCCGACCTGCGAAACTCGCAACGAGTATCTTGCACCGCTGGCACGGGCCGTGCAGTTTCCGGCAACTTTTGATCGTTCGCGCGCCGCTTCATCGCGGCCCGCGCTCGCCCTCCCGCCCGCATGCAACACGGTTTCTCCCAGCATCTCAGCCAGCGCCAGACCCAGAACATGGTCTTGGCGCCGCAGCTGCGTCATTCGCTGAAGATCCTGCAGGTGGCCGCGCTCGACCTGCGCGCCACCATCGCCGAGGAGTTGCAGAACAATCCGGTGCTCGAGGAGCTGCCGATGGAGAACGTGTCCCTCGAGAAGAACCAGGCCGAGGCGGACACCAGCGACTCCTCCGACCAGCGCGAGGAGATGCAGTTCGACCGCGAGTTCGAGGTGCTCGCCAAGATGGGTGAGGATTTCAACGACGCGTCGTTCGTGCAGCACGGCGACAGCGAGGCCTACACCTCCGAGGACGCCGAGCGCCGCCAGCACTTCTTCGACTCGCTCGTCGGCGAGCCCTCGCTCCAGGAGCATCTGATGGAGCAGGCCGAGCTGGCCGAGACCACACCCGCGATCCGTGAAGCCATCCGCTACCTCGTCGGCAGCCTCGACGACCGCGGTTTCCTCACCTCCTCCGTCTCCGACATCGCCCTGATGGCGAAGGTCCCGCTTGAGACCGTGCAGGAGGCGAAGAAGCTGCTCAACGCCTTCGACCCGCTCGGTATCGGGGCGGTGGATCTGCCCGAGTGCCTGCTCATCCAGCTCCAGGCCAAGGGCCGCGGCGGCTCGATCGCGGCCCGCATCGTGCGCGATCACTTCGCCCTGCTCACCCGCCGGCGTATGCCCGACATCGCGCGCAAGATGGGCTATCCGATCGAGGACATCCAGAACGCCCTCGGCGAGATCGGCCTGCTCGACCCCGCCCCCGGCCGCCGGTTCGCCGAGGACCACAACCGCGTCGTCGTGCCCGATGTCACTGTCGAGAAGGTCGGCGACGAGTGGACGATCATCCTCAACGACGACTACATCCCGCGTGTCCGTCTGAGCCGCGCCTACAAGGACATCATCGCCAAGGGCAAGCTCTCGGACCCGGACCGGGCCTACCTGCGCGAGAAGATGCGCGCCGGGAAGTTTCTCATCAATTCCATCGAGCAACGCCAGCGCACCATCGAGCGCATCACCCGCGAGATCCTCAAGGTCCAGCTGGCCTTCTTCGAGGAGGGCCTGCACAAGCTCCGCCCGCTCACGATGACGCAGATCGCCGATGCCGTGGGCGTGCACGAGACGACCGTCAGCCGCGCCATCGCCAACAAGTTCATCCGCACGCCGCACGGCGTGTTCCCGATGAAATTCTTCTTCACCTCGGGCTACGAGTCGCAGGACGGCGCCTCGATCTCCAACACCAGCGTGAAGGACATGATCAAGGCGCTGATCGAGGACGAGGATCTGGCCAAGCCGCGCAGCGACCAGGAGCTCGTCGGCATGCTCACCGGCCGCGGCATCCCGATCGCGCGCCGCACCGTCGCCAAATACCGCGACGAGCTCGGCATCCTCCCGAGCAACCTTCGCCGCCGGTACGACTGAGCGCGACGCGGGCCCGAGGGACCCGCGCGCCGCAAGGCATGCCGGATGCACCGGCCACGCCGGCGGCCGAGCGGTGCTCCGCCCGGCGACGCACCGGTGTGCGGATACACGTCACACCTTATTGATAAGGAGGAGGTAAAAGCGCCAGAGGAGGGCTCGACGAGTTGCGCCTCATGCGATCCGCCCGCAACAAGTGCCCAAATACACGCAACCGCTGACCTCCATGCACAAACGATTCCTCGCGACGCTTTGCCTGCTCTCGCTCGCTGCGGCCCTGGGCTCCGCCGCCGAACCGGCCGCCCCGTACTGGCTGCCCAGCACCAACCACTGGGCCGGCAACACCGGCGGCAGGGGTGGCATCAACGAGCATGCCAACGCCATCAGCAACTTCATCGTCGACTTCGCCGTGCTCAAGGCCGGCGAGCTCAACGACGAGTTCAGACCCTACGCGCCCCTCGTCGTCACCAAGAGCTATTGGGATGAGACCAATTGGGACGACGGCGCCTATTCCGCCGGCAAACGCATCACGAAGGGAGTGTTCTTCAACGCGAGCCTCACATTCGACTCCTCCACCTTCAATGGCCTCTCGGCAACCATCGCCCACCCGCACGTCCTCGACTCGAAACACGATCCGCGCGCCGAGGACCTGACGCCGCAGCAGCGCCGGGACATCCAACAACAAAACCTCGAGGACCAAGGCTGCCCGCTCACCGCGTTTCCGGAGAACCTCCCGTTCGTCTCGCTCAGCGACAACCGCACGATCACCTCGGTCGCCTATCCGACGAGCGTCGCCTTCGACCCCGACGGTTACCTTTGGATCGCCGACAACGGCCCCGACCAGAACTTCAAAATCTTCACCGTGCCGACCAGCGGCAACCCCGTCCTCGTCGCCACCTTCGGCGAGACCGGCGGCGTCTTCGCCGGCCCCGAGTCAGGTCTCGCCGGCCCGAAGCGTTTCTGGGGCCCGCGTGGCGTCGGCTTCGGCGACAACGGCGAGATCATTGTGGGCTGCAGCGGCATCCCCGGTCAGATCCAAGGCGGCACCGACCTGCGCTGGTTTGAGTGTAGCGACACCACGTCCCTCGGCCAGCGCCTCGCCTCCGCGACACTGGCCCATCAGGCGCGCGGCCTCTTCCTGCATGCCGGCGACTTCGCCCCGGGCAGCAACGGCACCGCACTGCACACGGAATGCGTGCGCTACAAAATGGACTACACCAAGCCTCCGGGCCAGAGCTGGGAGTTCGCGGCCGTCACCCTCGACCCGTTCCGCTATCCCGACGACCCGCGCCTCCACATGCCGTTCGGGACGGCGTACTACCGCATCATCCACGGCGAGCGCTTCCTGGTCTGCACCGACATGTACGGGCAATACATCGCGTACTTCCGGTTCACACCGGGCAGCGAGATCGCCATCCCCTGCGCGCTGTTCTATACCTACGCCTCCGGCCAAGGCGCCGAATGGGCGCAGGGCAAGTACCCGACTTGGGAATCCTCCGAAAGCACCGTCCGCCGCCGCTACATGTGGCGCGATGCCAACGGGGACGGCCAGGTCGATTCGAATGAGTTCAACGAATACAACGTCGCGAACACCTACTCCCAGTGCTACGATGTCGATGCCGACGGCAACCTCTGGATGGGCGGTGGCCAGGCCGAATACAGCACCCAGTACGATTCCGGCGGCAACTGGGTCATCCCCTGCACCGGCATTGATGCCCATGGCATTCCGCTCTTCGACTTCGCCGCGGTCGAAAAGCTGGATCTCCCCGAAGCCCTGCTCCTGCCGAGAGATTACGAGTTATCCCGTTCTCCGCTGCGCATGCGCTATCAGGCCGAGACGGACACGCTGTTTCTCGCCGCCGGCGACAACCCTTACTTCACCAGCCGCATCTACGTCATCGACGGCTACCGCCACTCCGGCAACCCCACGCTGCGGTGCCGCATCGACACCGGCTTCGACCCCGCCGGCCAAGAGAATATCCACCTCGACCAAGGCACCGCAGAGATGACGCTCCCCATGAGCTTCGCTGTCGACGACGACTACGTCTACGTCGGCTACCTCGATAGTGGTCGCAACACCCGAGCCCGTGGCGAAGTCACCATCTACAGCGCCCGCGATGGCCATCAGGTCGGCTGGCTCCGACCGGACGCCGGCACCAACTGGTTTGCCGGCACGATCGACGTCGTCGTCGGTTTGCAAGTCGCCACCCTCGCCGATGGATCACGCGTGATCTGCGCTGAGGAGGGAGGCGCAGGCAAGGTCATGGTGTTCCACTGGAACCCCAAGGACTCCGGCCCCGCGGTGCAGCTCCAGTCGGTCTCCACGGACGAAGCACAGGCGACGCTCGTCTTCGGCCCCACCGTGAGCAACCGCCTCTACGACGTGTACGCCACCACCGACCTCGCCACCGGCACATGGACCAAGCTCACCCCAGCGCCGCTCGCCGGCACCGGCGGCGACCTCGAGTTCCTCGACACCGCCGCCAGCGGTCCGCGGAAGTTCTACCGCCTCCAGATCGCCACGCCTACCCCGCCAGCGCCGTAGGCGTTCGGCGCGCCCTGAAAACACAAAGCCCGGGGCGCTCGCCTCGGGCTTTGTGTTTCCTGAACACTCTCGTTCGTGCTCCGCTCCGGCCGGCTCGATCACCGTCGAGGCGATGGGCAGGTCCTTGAACGGATTGGCCAGCGCCACCGAGGCGCACTGGGTCACGAGGCGCTGCCCAGCACGGTCGCCTTCACACTTTAGTAATAAGGGGCACGTAAAAGCACCGAGCACGACTCTCGTCGAGTTGCGTCCCAATCGATCAGCCCACAGCGAAGGATCAACTACACGCAACCGCTGACTTCCATGCACAAACGATTCCTCGCGACGCTTTGCCTGCTCTCGCTCGCTGCGTCCCCGGGCTCCGCCGCCGAACCGGCCGCCCCGTACTGGCTGCCCAGCACCAACCACTGGGCCGGCAACACCGGCGGCAAAGGTGGCATCGACGCCAACGCCGACCCCATCAGCAACTTCATCGTCGATATCGCCGTGCTCAACGCCGGCGACCTCAACGAGCAGTTCGCCCGCTACGCGCCGTTGGTCATCACAAAGAGCTACTGGGATGAGACACAATGGGGCGACGGCGCCTACTCCGCCGGCAAACGCGTCAGCAAGGGCGAGTTCTTCAACAAAGACATCGTGTTCGACTCCTCCACCTTCGACGGCCTCACGGCTACGATCGCCCACCCGCATGTGCTCGATACGGATCACGCCCTCGACGATCCGGCACTGACGCCACAACAGATCCAGGATATCATCCAACAGAATGCCGAGGACCAGGGCGTCTCGCTCGCCGCCTTCCCGGACAACTTGCCCTTTGTCGCGCTCAGCGACGGGCGTCGAATCGGCTCCATCGCCTACCCGACCAGCGTCGCCTTCGACCGCGACGGTTATCTCTGGATCGCCGACAACGGCCCCGACCAAAACTTCAAGATCTTCACCGTGCCGGAAACCGGGGCCCCCGTCCAGGTCGCCACCTTCGGGGAGACCGGCGGCGTCTTCGCCGGGCCGGTCTCAGGCCTCGCCGGCCCGAAACGCTTCTGGGGCCCCCGCGGCGTCGGCTTCGGCGACAACGGTGAGATCATCGTCGGTTGCAGCGGCATCCCCGGCCAGATCCAGGGCGGCACCGACGTGCGCTGGTTTGAGTGCAGCGACACCTCATCCCTCACCCAGCGCCTCGCCACCGCGACGCTGGCCCATCAGGCGCGAGGGATCTTCCTGCATGTCGGCGACTTCGCCCCGGGCAGCAACGGAACCGAACTGCACACGGAATCTGTACGCTACAAAATGGACTACACCAAGCCCCCGGGCCAGAGCTGGGAGTTCGCAGCCGTCACCCTCGACCCGTTCCGTTACCCCGACGACCCACGCCTCCACATGGCGTTCGGAACGGCCTACTACCGCGTTATCGACGACCAGCGTTTCCTGGTCTGCACCGACATGTATGGCCAATACATCGCCTACTTCCGGTTCACGCCGGGCAGCGAGATCGCCATCCCCTGCGCGCTGTTCTACACCTACGCCTCCGGCCAAGGCGCCGGATGGGCGCAGGGCAAGTACCCGACTTGGGAATCCTCCGAAAGCACCGTCCGCCGCCGCTACATGTGGCGCGATGCCAACGGCGACGGTCAGGTCGATCCGAATGAGTTCAGCGAATACGACGTCGCGAACACCTATTCCCAATGCTACGACGTCGATGCCGACGGCAACGT
>JAHFTC010000039.1 GCA_023269585.1 Opitutaceae bacterium | reverse complement strand
ATGATGACGGGGTATTTCCAGTCGCCGAAGTCCCAGGACCGGATGAGGCCGACCTCGGGGCGGTAGCGGGTGGCGAGCGCCTGGGTGCCATCGAGGAGGACGGCGCGGTAGTCGGCGCGGCCGGTGAGCCGCAGGCCCTGGCCGTAGCTGCAGCCGAGCATGAAGCCGATGTCGTGGTTGCCGGTGTAGTGCCGGATGCGTTCCAGGCGGCCGGTGAAGTCCTCAGCCGCGGCTTTCCACTTTGCCTCGCCGGTGAACTCGTGGAGGAACCAGAGCGAACCCGGGAAGAAACCGCTGGTCCAGTCCTCGGGCGGCACCGTCACGACCTTGCCGGCCGCGGCGGTGCGCGGCAGCAGGGGGTCGCCCTGGAGGCGGGTGAGCATCGTCGAGTATTGGGCGGCGGCGAAGGCGAAGTCGTCGCGGATGACCTCGGCCAGGGGTGGTTCGGTGGCGCGCAGGGCCGGCAGGGTGGCGAGGGCGAGCAAGGGGAGGAGGCAGCGGGGTGACATGCGGCGGGGAACGTTGGTGGTCGCCGCAACTGTCGCAAGCGGGCGCCGCCGGGCGCGCGGTCTGCGACGGTCGGTCGATGAATCGCGCCGCCACGCCGGCGGCCGCGGGTGGGTGTCGGCGAGATTTCACAACGGCGGGTTTGCGGTTGGCGGAGCGCCCCGCCAACCTCCGGCGCTTCTTCCCATGGCCATCAAGACCACCCGTCCCAAACGTATCGGTATCCTCACCGCCGGCGGCGACAGCCCCGGCCTCAACGCCGCCATCCGCGCCGTTGGCAAGACCGCGGTGGGTGAGTACGGCTGGGAACTGATCGGCTTCCGCGACGGTTTTCTCGGCATGATCGAGGATCGCTGGGTGAACTTGGACAAGCGCGGCCTCGTCGGGATGCTCACGCTGGGCGGCACGGTGCTGGGCACCTCGCGCGACAAGCCGCACCGCATGCCGCAGGCCAGCGGGGGTACGAAGGACATGACCGCGGAGATCGTGAAGACCTACAAACGCCACAAGCTCGACGCGCTTGTGTGCCTCGGCGGCGGTGGCACCCACAAGAACGCCGCGCGGCTGATCGCGAAGGGGCTCAACATCGTTTCCCTGCCCAAGACGATCGACAACGACGTGGCCCTCACGGACGACACGATCGGCTTCGACACGGCGCTGGGCATCGCCACGGAGACGCTCGACCGGCTGCACAGCACGGCGCACAGCCACCATCGTATCATCATCGCTGAGATCATGGGGCATCGGGCCGGCTGGCTCGCGCTCGGCGCCGGCATCGCCGGCGGGGCGGATGTCATCCTGATCCCGGAGATCCCGTATGATGTCGAGAAGGTCGCCGCCGCGATCCGGCGCCGCTCCGAGCATGGCCTGAATTTCAGCATCGTGGCAGTGGCGGAGGGCGCGTTGCCGATCGCGGATGCCCGCGAGCTTGCGCTGCTGCTGCGGCGCCGTGACCGGGCGGGCAACGATATCGAGAAGAAGGCGGCCAAGCAGGCGCTCGCCGCGTGGGACAAAGCCCGCGCCGGGCACACGATGCGGTTGGCGAAACTGCTCGAGGAGCTCACCCACCTGGAGGCGCGCGTGACGATTCTCGGCTACGTGCAACGCGGCGGCACCCCCTCGTGCCATGACCGCCTGCTCGCCACCCGGCTCGGCACCGCCGCCGTGGAGCTCATCCGTGCGGGCAAGTTCGGCCACATGGTCGCCGCGCGCGACGACAAGTGGCTCGCGGTCCCGATCGAGAAGGTGGCCAAGGGCATCAAGACGGTGCCGGTGAACCACTGGTGGGTCGAGTCGGCGCGCCGTGTGGGCACGTCGCTGGGCGACTGAAACAATGCGGAAAGCGGAGGCCGGAAAGACCGGAAGCGGCGGTGCCTTCCCGCGCATCGTGGCGGGGTGCGGGAAGAGCACGGCGCGGTGGAGCACCGTCGGCAGGGGCGCGAGCAACGGGGTGCAAGCCTCGCTTGATCGGGGGCGTGGGCGGGATGAGAGGCAACCCCAGGCGCCTGACTCACCCTGCGGACATTGCGACGGCTGGGTGCTGGCGCGGGGCAAACTTACGATCTCCTGACGTCGGCCGCATTGTCCGCGCCGCCGATCAGAGCAGGTTGTTGGATCGTGATGACAACCCGTTTGCTTTGTTCTGCGCTCAGGTGGGTCGTGGCGGGCGCGGCGGTCCTGGGACTTTTCGGCGGCACGTTGGGCGCTGAACCACAACTGCGGCCCCTGCAGGTGGCCGGGGTGCCGGGGCAGCCGGCCCAGTTGAAGCTGACCTATAGCCCGGTCGTGAACGATTGGGTCTACCTGCCGCAGGTTTCGACGGATCTGAAGACGTGGTCTTCGCTCTCCAACTTCACCCAGGATCTCTCGGGCAACGCGTGCACGATCACCGACCTCGCTTCGAACGGCGCGAGGCGGTTCTACCGGCTGATGGCCACACCACCGGCGTCGATGGTCGGGCCGAATATCGACCAGTACCGCAATCCCAACCCCAAGCGGGTCTTCTATCTCGATGCGCGCACGGGCGATGACTCCCGCGATGGCCGGTCGCCGGAGAAGGCGTGGCGCAAACTGTTTCGGGTGCACTCCGCGGGCCTGACCGCCGGGGATGTCGTCCGGTTGGCGCGTGGTTCGGTCTGGCGGCGCGAGAGTCTCTTTCTCGACGCCGGCGCCCAAGGCACGGCCGCCGAGCCGATCGTGATCGAGGCCTACGGCACCGGCGAGCCGCCCACGATCGCGGACCCCGGGGCGCATTGGAACGCGGCCGTGGATTTTCCGGGCGTGGCCTTCGGCCAGAACGGCACGGCGACGCTCCCCTCCAAATACGTCCACCTGCTCGATATCCGTGTCCAGGACACCAAGCAGCCGGGGATCGTGATGTCGGACGGGACCAGCAACCTCGTCGTGGCGGGCTGCGAGATCGCACGCTGTGGCTCCGGGATCAGCGTGAGGGGGGCGCACCAGCGCATCTTGGGCAACTACATCCACGACGGCATCATGGCCATCGACACCGGCAATCCCGATGTCGACCGCGGGGCAGGCGGCATCGGCTTCGTGGGCGAGGACCTCGAGCTCGCTTGGAACCGGCTGGTGAACTGCATCGCCCCGAGCAAATCCTTCGGCACCGACGGCGGCGCCTTCGAGTTCTTCGGCCAAAAGCCCACCACCGCCGACCCGGGGGGGTGGAACTACGTCTCCAACGACATCCGGATCCACCACAACTACAGCGAAAATTCCGACGTCTTCATGGAGTGCGCGGGCAAGGTCACCAATCTGCTCGTCGCCTACAACGTTCACGTCAATAGCCCCAACCGCGCGGTCGAATTCCATCTCGACGATCTCCCCTATGCCGGGACCGGGTCCTACGGCGCCCGGTTCGAGAACAACACGTTCGTCCCCGGACCCGGGCAGGACGCCGGCGCGACGTTTCTTTTCCTCGGCGCCAAGTACGGAACGTACCAGCCCGGGAACTCGGTGGTGATCCGCAACAACATCATCAGCACCGGCGGCTGGCTGGTTTACGACCCCGCCGCCGCCGGCGCGGGGTTGGTGCATGACTACAATCTGATCCGCTTCACCGGCGCGGGAGGGTTCGGGCCGATGAATAGCCGGTGGGTGCAGGCGGCGCATGAAACGGTCGCGGATCCGAAGTTTGTCGACGAAGCCATGCTGGACTTCCGTCTGGCGCCCGGCAGCCCGGCGATCGGTGCGGCGACCACGCCGGCCTACCCGACCGACATCGCCGGGCACGCCGTGCCGACCGGCGGCGCGCCCGACCTCGGCGCGCTCGAGTTCACCGGCGACACGCCGGTGGCGCGCTCTCAGCTGGCGGCCGGCCAGCAGGCGCGCCTGCAGAAGGTCTTCGCCAAGGCCCGCGCGGGCCAGCCGGTTGTGCTCGGCGTCATCGGCGGCTCGATCACCCAAGGCGCCGGAGCCAGCGCCGCCGCCAACCGGTGGCCCAATCGTATCCAGACGTGGTGGGAGCAGGCCTTTCCGGCCAGCGCCTGCACACTCGTCAACGCCGGCATTGGCGCGACGGGCTCCGACTACGGCGCACTCCGGGCGCGACGCGATCTGCTCGCGAACAATCCCGATCTCGTGATCGTCGAGTTCGCCGTGAACGACACGTGGGACGGAGTCGCCGGCCATGCGGGCGCGCTCTATGGCGAGACCTACGAGGGCTTGATCCGGCAGGTGCTTGGCGCGGCCAACCAACCGGCGCTGCTGCTGCTGTTCATGAAGCAGTGCGCGGTCAACAACGGCCAGTTCTGGCAGAAGCCCATCGGCGCCCACTACGGGCTGCCGATGACGAGCTACGAGGATGCGGTGGCGCCGGAGTTGAGCGCCGGACGCTTCACCTGCGATCTGATCTCGGGCGACGGCACGCATCCCAACGACTTCGGCCATTCGCTGGTGGCCGACTTTCTCGAACGCACGCTCCAGACCGCGCTCGACTCCTTTCCTCCCGGGGCCACGCCGCTCGCGATCCCGGCCGTCCCGACGCCGTTGCGGAGCGACGCCTACGAGTTCACCACCCTGGCCGACGGCAGTACCCTGACGCCGGTGACCAACTCCGGTTGGGCCCTGAAGGCCGCCGGTGGCGGACAGGATACCGGATACGAGAGCAACGCCCCCGGCAGCACGCTCGAGTTCGACGTGCGGGGCGACCGGTTGCTGTTCTCCTTCTGGTTCGTCAACGACGTGAAGAGCACCCAGAGCAGCGGCTCCGGCGTGGGCCAGGGGCAGGTGAGCGTGACGGTCGACGGCGGCACGCCGATCGTCTGCGACTCGTGGTCCGCCGCCACCTGGGGTGGCCAGCGCAAGATGGTGCCGCTCGGCGGCACCTACCCGCTCGCGATGCACCGGGTGAAGATCACGCTGCTGGGCACCCGCAACGCCGCGAACACGAACGCAGGAAACACCTTCCGTATCCTCGCGCTCGGCTCCGGCGGAGCGAGATGAGCCTTGGCGGCACCCCCGAATGGCGGGCGCCGGGCAAAAGAAAAGCCGGTCTCCGTGGAGACCGGCCGAAATGTCGGAGAAGGCTGGCGACGCGGGTCGCTCAGGCGCGGCCCATGTAGGCGCCGTTCTCGGTGCTGACCTTGATGATCTCGCCTTCCTTGATGAAGAGCGGGACTTGTACCACGAGACCGGTCTCGAGCTTGGCCGGCTTCTGGACGTTGGAGGCGGTGTCGCCCTTCACGCCTTCGGCGGACTCGATGATCTTCAGCGACACCGAGCTCGGCAGGTCGAGCGAGACCGGGCGGTCGTCGACGAAGAGCACCTCGACCTTGCCGCCGGGGATGACGTAGTTCTTGCCTTCGCCGACGAGCTCCGCGGTGAGCTCATACTGTTCGAAGGTGGTCGTGTTCATGAAACACCAGGTGTCGCGCTCGATGTAGCTGAGCTCAAGCGTCTGACGGTCGGTGGTGAGCACCTCGACGGACTCGGTCGAGTTGAAGCGCTGGTCGCCGGAGCGGCCGGTGCGGAGATTGCGGAGCTTGGCCTGCACAAAGGCGCGCAGGTTTCCCGGCGTGCGGTGCATGACCTCCATCACGAGGCACTGCTCATTGTTGAAACTGATCACTTGGCCCTTGCGGAGGTCGTTCGCTTGCATGTCGGAAACTGGTCGAAGTTGATAAAAGGTTGCCGAGTAAGGGGTGCCCGGAACCGCTGTCAACCCGCCAGTCGCACAACTTGGCCGACGCGACGGCCGGGACCGGGCAATTCCCCCGGAGCCGTCAAAACTCTTGCCAGTCCGTCCGGCCGTCGGAGACTCGGGCGCTTTCTTGATGAAACAACGCACCCTGCTGCGTGAGGTCTCCACCAAAGGAGCCGGTCTGCACACCGGCGACATGGTCCGCCTCACCCTCAAGCCCGCGCCGGTCAACCACGGCATCGTCTTCAAGCGCGTCGATCTCCACGGCCAGCCCGAGATCCGGCCCGCCGTCGACGCCATCGTCGACCTCGTCCGCAGCACGACCATCGCCAACGGCCACGCCAAGGTGCACACCGTCGAACACGTCCTCAGCGCCCTGCACGGCTGTGGCGTCGACAACGTCCTCATCGAGATGGACGGCCAGGAGCCGCCGATCCTCGACGGCTCGGCCCGCCCGTTCGTGAACCTCATCCTCGAGGGCGAACCCGTGGAGCAGACCGCCGAGCGCGAGTACTTCGTGCTCGATCAACCGATCTCGGTGTCCCGCGGCAGTTCCTCGATCATCGCGCTGCCCTGCGACCAGCTGAAGATCACCTGCACCTCGGCCGACGACCGCGGCATCCACACGCAGCATCTTTCGCTCACGATCGACCCCGACATCTTCACCGCGCAGGTCGCCGCCGCGCGCACCTTCACGATCTACGAGGACATCGAGGAGCTGCTCAAGATGGGCAAGATCCGCGGCGGCAGCCTCGACTGCGCCGTCGTCATCCGCGGCGACAAGATCATCTCGAAGGAGCCCCTGCGCTTCAAGGACGAGTTCGTCCGCCACAAGATTCTGGATATCATCGGCGACGTGATGTTGCTCGGCCGCCCGCTCAAGGCCCACATCATCGCCATCCGCCCCGGCCACGCGATCAACTCCGAGCTCACGAAGGTCCTCTTCGACCGCCTCCAGGAGCAGAAGAAGGGCAAGCCGAAGGCCGAGAAGCCCGCCCTCAAGACCATCCTCGAGACCGAGACCTCCCTCGATATCCGCCGCATCCTCGACATGGTGCCGCACCGCTACCCGTTCGTCATGATCGACCGGGTCGTCGAGATGAAGACCCCCGACGAACTCGTCGCGCTCAAGAACGTCTCGGCCAACGAACCCTATTTCCAGGGCCACTATCCGGGCAACCCGGTGATGCCCGGCGTGCTTCAGATCGAGGCCATGGCGCAGGCGGCGGGCCTGCTCCTGCTGCGCCGCGTGTCCGCCGAGGGCAAGACCGCGCTCTTCATGAGCTGCGACAAGGCGAAGTTCCGCAAGGCCGTGCGCCCCGGCGACCAGCTGCTCATCGCCGTCAAGATGACGAAGAACCGCGGCAATAAGATCTGCACCGCCGAGGCCACCTGCACCGTCGACGGCCAGCCCGTCTCCTCCGCCGAGCTCATGTTTGCGCTCGTCGACAACAGCGAGATCGACTGAGCCCGTCGCCCTCCCCGCGTCACGCGTCCCCACACCGCCGATGCCCCCGCAGATCCATCCCGCCGCCATCGTCGACCCCTCCGCCCAGCTCGGCGCCGGGGTCGTGATCGGCCCGTATGCCTTTGTCGGCGCCGGCGTCACGCTGGGCGACGGCACGGTGCTGCACCATCACGCCACGGTCGAGGGCAACACCGCGCTCGGCCGCGGCAACGAGGTCTTCCCGTTCGCCTGCGTGGGCCTGAAGACGCAGGATCTCAAATACAAGGGCGGCCGGCCCGGCACGCGCATCGGCGACCGCAACGTCTTCCGCGAGTTCTGCACCGTGCACGCCGCCACCTACGACGGCGACTTCACGACGATCGGCTCGGACAACACCTTCCTCGCCTACACGCACATCGCGCACGACTGCCAGGTGGGCGACGACGTGGTGATGAGCAACAACGCCACGCTGGCCGGGCACGTGACGATGGGCAGCCATGTGGTGATGGGCGGCCTCTCGGCCGTGCACCAGTTCTCCCGGATCGGCGACCGCGCGATGATCGGCGGCATGAGCCGCATCTCGCAGGACGTGCCGCCGTTCATGATCGTCGAGGGCAACCCGGCGGCCGTGCGGGCCTTCAACAAGGTCGGCCTCGAGCGGGCGGGTTTCACGCCGGAGCAGATGGACCACGTGAAGACGATCCACCGCATCTTCTTCCGCGAAGGGCTCAACCGTACCCAGGCCTTGGAGAAGATCCACGCCTCCGGGTTGGCCGGGGCGCGCGAGGTGGCCGCCTTCATCGCCTTCGCCGAGAAGAGCGAACGCGGCCTGACGCCCGGCGCGAAGTAGCGCTCCCGGCGCACGAGAGTTGGCCCTGCGGGACCGTGTCCTCGGCTACTCTGCGTCCTCTGCGGCTCCGCGTGCGGCTGGAGCGGGTCCGGTTTCGGCGGGGGCTCACGCGGAGGCGCGGAGAGCGCGGAGCTGATGCGCTCACGCGCATCGCTGTGGCAGGCCAGGCTGTCGCCGGCGGGGGCCGTGGGGGCGCCGCGCCGGTGTGATTACTTCTTGTAGACGAGTTTCGGGTCGAACTTCGGCTGGCCGAGAAACTCGAGGGCGAAGGTGTCCTGGTTGGCGAGGCGGCGGTAGAAGCAGGACTCGTAGCCGTTGTGGCAGGCGGCGCCCACCCCGGCCTGTTCGACCTTGATGAGGATCACGTCCTGGTCGCAGTCGGTGCGCAGCTCCTTCACGAGCTGCACGTTGCCGGACTCCTCGCCCTTCAGCCACAGCTTCTTGCGGGAGCGGCTCCAGTAGGTGGCCTTGCCGGTCTTGAGGGTGTGCGCGAGCGACTCGGCGTTCATGAACGCGAACATCACGACCTCGCCCGAACGGCTGTCCTGGGCGATGCAGGGGATGAGACCTTCGGCGTCGAACTTCGGCTGGAAGGTCTGGCCGAGCTCGATCTCGGCGGTGGCGGTGCGGGCGGGGAACGGGACGAACGTGCTCATGGAAAAGGGATCGGTGGAGGCGGGGACGGTCAGAGCGTCTTGGGCGGGAGGCCGGGGTTGTCGTGGAGGCGGCGCAGGTAGGCGAAGGAGTAGAGGCCGGTGCGGTGGCCGTCGCTGAACTCGAAGTTGATGGCGTAGTTGCCCACGCGGCTCCAGTTCACGACCACCACGCCGGGGAACGAGGTGCGCGGGTCGCCGCCGATCTGGCGGCCGAGCACATCGCGCTCGCCCATGTTCTCGGCGCTGGGTGAGGCGGCGCGGAGGAATTCGCCGGCGAAGTAGCTCTCCGCGCCATCGCTCCACCGGAGGGCGACCTCGGTGCCGATGAGTTGGATGTCGACGGGCGTGAACATGGGAAGGTCGCGGAGCGTAGGTTGGGCGGGCCGCAGGAAAAGCGAAATCCCACCGGCGAGCGGGTCGCGCGGTGGGATTTGTGGGGACCGTGGGGGCGGCCGGAGCGGAGGTCAGCGGCGGCGGAGGCGGCGAGTCACGACCAGCCCGAGCAGGGCGGCGGCGCCGATCAGGCCGTAGGTCGAGGGCTCGGGCACCTGCAGATCCTCCTCGAGGTGGAAGGCGACGGCGACCTTGTCGCTGCCGTCGTCGTCGCAGGGATGGGCGCATGAGCCGTAGCATCCGGAGAACTGGGCGCCTCTGCCGGAGTGCAGGCCGCTGGTCTGCTGGAAGCGGAAGGACATGTCCCACGGATCGGCATCGTTGTCGCGGAAAAAGAAGTCGTAGGGATTGAAGGTGGCGGCATCGAAGCCGGAGGCCGGGGAGGTGAAGCGGAACCGGAAGGTTGCGCCGTGGCCGGAGGCGAGGCCGGCGTGCACGTTGCCGCTGCTGGAGGTGCCCAAGTCCATGTAGTAGGGCTGGGCGGCACCGCCGCCGTTGAGCGTGTAGTTCTGGTTCAGCACGAAGTTGATGGCGTCGCTGCCCCAGACTCCGGGGGCGTTGAAGGCGGTGTTGCTCCAAGAGGCGAAGGCGTTGGCCCAGAGGTTGCCGGGGTTGGTCTCGAAGCCGAAGCCGGTGAGGGTGCCGGTGCCGAACTTCACCAGGGCCTGCTCGGCGCCCGCGCCCACGGTGCGCCAGCCGCCGGAGAGATTGGTCACATGGATACGCAGGGTCTGGCCCGGGACGTCGAAGTTGACGTTGAGGCGGGCGCCGGCGCCCTGATCCTCCTCGCTGAGCACCCCGAGCGAGTCGAGGCCGCGGAAGGCGAAGGTGAGGTTCGTGGCGTTGAGGTTCTCGACCCAGAGCTGGGCGTGCGAGACTCCGGGAAGGGCCAGAAGAGTGAGCAGGGCCAGGAAAGGAGCGCGGCGTTTCATGGTCCCTACGGTACACACCCGCGCCGTCGGAAACTATCGGGGGAGGCCTGATCGAGGCCTCGGGCGGCGCCTTGTCGCCGTTCGCGTGGGACCGGGGACAATCCCCTAGTCCTCCCTTCGCGCGGCCCGCCGCAGCTCGTGGGCCTTGGCCACGGAGAGGAACTCGTAGAAGCCGTGGAGCCGGGCGAAGTAGTACCCGGGCCGGCCGTCGAGGCAGCCGAGCTGGAAGAGGTAGACGTAAAGGAAGCGCAAGGTCGGGCGGAACGGCAGGTGGCGCGACCAGGCCTTGAGTCTCCGACGCCAGGATACGGCGCCGGACTGGAGCGCCGTGCCGGCGCCGCGGCCGAGCGTGTCCTCGAGGGCGAGGCGGGCCTCCCAGTTGGAGTAGCGGTTGTGCTTCTCGACGAAGACGTCGACCGAGGGGAAGGCGTAGTGGTCCATCTCCGACCGGAGGCGGCCGGTGGCGCCCTGCACGACGATGTGCTCGTGGACCTCGTTGTCGCCGCTGGCGGTGGCGCCCTGCACGAGGCGCTCGTAGCGGCCGAGGCGGTGGCGGAAGAGCCGGAGGTTCCAGTTCGGGTAGTACGAATGGCGGAGCCAGCGCCCCATGAACATGAAGCGGCGGTTGATCCAGTATCCGTTAACTGGGTTCTCCGGGTCGGTCACGATGGCGCGGAACTCGGCCTCGGTCCCGGGCGGGAGGACCTCGTCGGCATCGAGGATGAAGACCCACTCGTGGCGGAAGGGGATGTGTTCCAGCGCCCAGTTCTTCTTCTTCGGCCAGGTGCCGTTGAAGGCGAACTGCACGACGCGGGCGCCGTGGGCCTCGGCGAGGGCCGCGCTGCCGTCGGTGCTCTGGGAGTCGACGACGACGATCTCCCCGGCCCAGGCGACGGCCTGCAGGCAGCGCGGCAGGTTGGCGGCTTCGTTCTTGATCGGGATCAGGATGGAGACCGGGACTTGCGCCATGATGCGAGGGGCGTAGCAGCGGCGGCGCGGCGCGTCAGGCTTTCTTTTTCGGCCGGGGGCGGGCGTGCCCGTGGTTCGGTGACGCCGGGGCCGGCCCCGGGCGGGCGGCGGCCCCGGCGTGCGCAAGGCAAGACGGGCGTGCGGTGGCGACAGAGGGGGAAAGGGGCGTGAAGCGGGTGAGGCGTGGCGGCCGCGCGGCGGGTTTTTCGGGGAAACCCTCATGGGATGGAGGGGGTTCCTGTGCAGCGTGCAAACAGGGCGGGGCCGATACCGGATCGCCGGCCGGTCTGGTAATCTCAGGGCGAGACAACCGGTGGAGGCTAGGAAGCCACCGCATCCCAACCAAAAAACTCGGAAGACTATGAAAAAACTGCTGATTCCCGCCCTGTTGCTCGCGACGGCCTCCTCCTACGGTGCGCTTTCCACGGCAACCGGCAATCGTTTGACTGACTACACGAACTGGTTCGCGAACCCGTTCGCAGTCGCCTCGGACGCCAACTACGTCGGCGTGCCTTATCCCAGCTCGAACACTCCGAACGGCACCGACATCGACAATGCCGACCGCGACTGGTCCGGCTGGACCGCCAACTGGGCCGCGACCGGTTTGAAGAGCACCATTCCCAATCCGTTCGCCAATCCGCTCTCTTCGGGCGTCAACCTCAAGGTCGAGGTCGTGTTCCTCGGTGAGACGGCCGGCTGGTGGGATGATTGGGGTTACACCCTCAACGGCGTCACCGATGTGATTCTGGCCGACAGCGTGCAGACCGTGGGCTGGCAACAGAACCGTTGGTTCGGTGACTATGATGTCATCAATCTTCTCCCGGGCCAATCGCTGGATCTCTTCATCACCGGCACCGGGAAGAAATCGAATGTTCCGGACGGTGTGCCCTCGATCGGGTCCAGTGGTGGCAAGTACTACGTCTACGATACGGACAACAACCTGCCCAACCTCTCCGATCAACAATCGTACTTCGGCACGCTGATTCCGCTGACCAGCACGCGCGGCGTCGACTTCCTCGATCCTTTCACGATCGTGGCGTTTGAAGACATCCGCGTGGGTGGGTCGGGGCGCGACAGTGACTATAACGACTTCATCTTCGCCTACCGGTCCAGTTTCGATATCCCGCAGGGCGGTGTGCCGGAGCCCTCGACCTACGGGTTGATCGGTGCGGCGGCGCTGCTCGGCCTGATTGGTTATCGTCGGTTCAAGAAAGCCTAGCTCGCCGACTGTGTAGCCTGAGGTAATACCATAAAACCCTGCCCGTCTCCGGGCAGGGTTTCTTGTTGTGCGGAGCGTTGCGGCGGGGAATCAGTTGCCCCAGAGCTCGAGGTCGGCGAGCTGGGTAATCGAGCCCGACTTGCAGGCGATATCGAAGCGGAAGTACAGGAATGCGGCGGAGGGTTGGGCGAGGACGAAGTCGCGCTGGAGGAAGCGGGAGGCGAAGGTCTGCGCGGTGCGGGTCTCGATCACGGTCCAGGTCACCCCGTCGTTGGAGCCGCTGACGGTCCAGTTGTACGGGTCGCGAACCGGGAAGTCATTGGCGGAGGTGAAACTGTAGGACTCGAGGGAGCGGGGAGCGCTCAACGAGATCTGGACCCAGGTCTTGCCGGCGAAATCGAGCCACTTGGTGGTGGGGGTGTGGTCGAGGAGCTTGGCGGTGCCTTCCTTGGTGCCGTTCTGGCCGCGGGCGGTGATGGCGGCGGGGATGAGCTCGACGAGGGCGCCGGTCGAGGTGGGCGGCGGCGGCAACACGGCTTGGACGGTGAGGTTGGCGGCGGCGCTGGTGACGGAGCCGGCGGTGTTGGAGACCGTCACGGTGTAGTTGCCGGCGTCGGTCACCAGGGCGGTGCCGATCGAGTAGGTGCCCGTGGTGGCACCGGCAATGGCGACGCCATTCCTGGCCCACTGGTAGGTGAGGCTGTCGCCGGTGGCAGTCACGCAGAAGTTGGCGGCTTCACCTTCGTTGATGCGAACGGGAGCGGGCTGGGCGCTGATGGCCGGGGCGGCGATGGTGGTGGTCGTGGTCGTGCCGGTTGTCGAGCTGCCGGCGCCGACGAACGCGAGGTCGGCGAGCTGGGTGATCGAGCCCGACTTGCAGGTCATCGCGAGGCGGAAGTAGCGGTACGGTGCCGACGCTTGGGAGAGAGGGAAGTCGCGCTGCAGTTTGCGGGTGGCGAAGGTCTGGGCGGTGCGGGTGTCGATCACCGTCCAGCTCACGCCGTCGTTGGAGCCGCTGACGGTCCAAGTGTAGGGATCGCGGGCGTCGAAGTCGTTGGCCGAGGTGAGGCTGTAGGAGGCGAGGGCGCTCGGGGCGGCGAGGGTCGCCTGGACCCAGGTGGTGCCGGCGAAGTCGAGCCACTTGGTAGCGGTGTTGCGATCAAAGAGGTTGGCGACGCCCTCCTTGGTGCCGTTCTGGCCGCGGGCGGTGTAGTTGACCGGGACGAGCTCGTTGCCGCTGCCGGTGGTGGTGGTGGTCGTGCCGGTGGTGGAGCCCGTGGAACCGGTGGAGCCGGTGGAGGAGGAGGTGGTGGTGGAGTGCCAGGCGATGCCGTAGTTCACGCCGGCGGGGCCGGAGACTTCGAGGGCGTATTGGCCGGCGGGCAGGGCGGCGCGGTAGATGTGCTCGACGTTGTCGAGGGCGGAGCTGCTCTCGGCGACGACGGTGCCGAGGGCGAACGAGGCGTTGGAGTTGCGCAGGCGAAGGTTGAGGTCGGCGAGGGTGCCCGTGAACGTCCAGAAGTTGCTCGTGGTCTGCTCGCGGTACCAAGTGAGGACGGTGGAGAATTTCACGGTCTGGCCGGTGGGAACCTCGAAGTAGTAGACCGAGGTGGTGCTGGACTTGCCCAGATCCCAGCCGCGGGCGGCGCTCCAGACGGCGGCGGCGGACTGGCGGCCGGCGACGAGGGCCTTGTAGGAGTTGTAGATATTGACCTGACCGGTGCCGTAGACCGGGTCCAGCGGCTGGGCCGGGGTCTGCGCCCACGCGGAGAATTCTTCCTTGGTGGCGCCGGCCATCAGGAGGGCCTTGATCGTGCGCGGGTCCTTGGCGGTGGCGAGGGCGGGGGTGCGCTTGGCCTCGGCGATGAGCAGGCCGGCGGCGGAGGTGACGACCGGCGTGGCGTAACTGGTATAGGTGGCCGTGCCGACGAGGTCGGGCTTGAGGCGGCCGGAGCCTTCGAAGTTGGTGCCGCCGCGGGTGTGGGTGCCGGTGGCGGAACCGACGGCGATGGTGTTGTAGTTGTTGCCCCAGAGCGGCTGCATGGCGCCGGTGCCGTTCTCGAGGGCGACGACGACGGTGACGCCATCGCGGACGATGCGGTAGTCGAGCAGCTGGAGGGCGTTGAGGTTGTAGGTGGTGACGTTGCTGATCAGCGAATGGTTCTCGAGATCCCACGCCACGGCGATCGGGCTGCACTGGGCGCCGAGCTTGAGCGAGGTGTTTCGATAAGTGGAGACCGGGGCGACCTTCAGCTCGGCGAGAGCGGGGAGGATGCTGGTGGTGACGCCGGTGAGGTTCTTGGCGACGGTGTTGGCGTGGGCCGAGTAGGTGGTGGGCGTCGTGGTGGACAGCGGGAAGGTGATGGTGCGGCCGGCGAGCTCACCGCTCTTGGCGACAGCCCAGTTGCCGGAGGAATCGGGCGCCTCGACGACCAACACCGAGAGGTTGCTTCCGGTGGGGAGCGCGGCGCCGAACTCCTTTTGGAGCTCGGGAAAACCGATGTCGCTCTGCACGGAGGCCTGAAGGCCGGCGGCGAGGGCGAAGGTGGCGAGGCAGGGGAGGATCGAACGGGTGGGCTTCATGGCTGGTGAAGGAAGGTTATGCTGCAGCCATGATCTGGGGGGACGATCGGGGCAGTGGGGAGGTTGCCGTGGCGCACGTGCTTTCGATCGCCCAAACCGCATGGGGAAAAGTACCCGGGACGGGGGGCGGACGGCTCCCGGTCGGTCGGACATCTTCCCGCTCCCACCGGCCCGCCGCGGGCGCCGGACAGGCGGCGTACCCGGGCGACGAAGCGCCGCGCCACGGCCGGGGAACGGGTCCTCGAGGGGCGGGGTGCTGCGAAACCAACAGCTGGGTACGCAGCGGCGGAAGGGTGGGTTTGCGGGTTCCCTGGATTCATGGCTGGTTGAACCGGGATGGGTTTGTGCGCCGACTCTAGCACGCGGCCGCGACAGGCTGCATGAGGAGAAATACCCAAAGGGTGCCAGCAGTAGTCTTCAGAAAACAAAACGACCCCGGAGGTCCGGGGTCGTGTCTAAAAAATGGTGACGAAGTTGTTGTTCGGGTGGTCCCAGTCGGGAACGGCTCGGTCGAACGCGGCGCGCGACTGCGGGCGCCGCGCCTACGCGGGTGCCGGGGGGCCGCTGCCCGTCCCAGCGGCGGTGGCAGCCAGCAGATCCGAGATCACCGTGCGCACGAGGTCGGGTGCCACGGTGAAATCCTCGAAGCGCCGTCGGCCCTTCCCTGGTACGGTCTCGCCGGCGATCACCGTGTGGGGCAACCCGGCGGTCCCGCTCATGCCCCAAAACGAGAGATCGCAATAGCCCGGGGGCATGAACTCCACGCACGGCGTGCCCGGGCGGCACCACACGATGTTGGTGAAGGCGGCGCCATGCGGGCCGGCCACCAGCGAGGCTTGGCGGAAGAGACTCCGCTGGGCGGCGACCGTGAGCTCGCCGGCCCGCACCACCTCGAAGCCCAATGGCGCGAGCGCGGCGACGATCTCGGTCTCGTTGAGCAGTCGGCGGAACCCCGCATCGGCGCGGGAGAGAAACAGGCGCCGCCCTCCCTCCGCCGAGCCGCTCTCGGGCGCGAGCGTACGCAGCCACGCGACCGCCCACGAGGATACATCGTGATGGCGCTGGTTGACGGAGGGCACGACCAGGGTCTCGCACTCGAAGTGGGTCGCCGCCGAGGCCACCACCACCTTCTCGGGCGCAACGCCGAGTGCGGCGAGCGTCTCCCGCTGGAAGCGGGCGCCGGTGGTGTTGATCAGATACCGGTCGACTCGCTCGGGGGGGAACCCCGCCCGCTCCAGCAGATGGAGCCGCGGCAACAGTTCGGTGGTCCAGTGCCAGTAGTTGTTCTCGGCCTCGGGGGTCGTGAGCGAGGCGGTCACGCCGGGGAGGGGCACACAGCGGGGCAGTTTGAAGCGGGTGCGCACGGTGTGGGCCTGCCATCGCCACACGTCGCGCGAGACGTCGATCAGCACGCGGTCGTCCGCCGTGATGATGGTGCCGCCGTAGAATCCCCAGTGCCGGCCGGCGGGGAGGACCGTAACGCCGGCGGCGGGCAGCACTGTCTCCCGACGCGCGGAAAACCGCGCGGGTAATGGGCCGCCAAACATAGCGGGGAGGCATCGTCGTTGCGGTTCTTCCGGATAGAGGGGCAGGTGCCGGGCGCCGGCCTGCGCGCCGGCGGGCGATTGCGCATAGGCGGCGCCGTCGGCGTAGCCGCCCTTGGGCCGCCCGAACCACCGCGAGCTGCCGGGGAGCCGATGGAGGGGCAGCAGGATGAGCGCCCGGCGCCAGAGATCACTGGGCCGAAGCAACGGCCGGAACCGGTGTTTTTCGCGCAACCAGAGGGCACGCAGCGGGCTCATGGTCTCGACGCCGCTTCGTAGCTGAGCAGCGGATATAACGAGGCGAGGAAACGCGCGATGCCGGCCGCTTCCCCGAAGTCGGAGGAGGGGGCCTGGCGGAAACGCTCGGGCGCGGCGACCGCCGCCCCGATCAGAGTCGCGAGGGCTTCGGTGTCGTCGGGGTCGAACTGGCACTGCGGCGCCGGGGCCACCTCGGGCAGGGCCGCCCGGTTGGAGATCAGCACCGGCGTACCCATGGCCGCCGCCTCCGCCGGAGCGTATCCGAAACCCTCGTGCAAGGAGGGGAAAACGAAGAGCGTGGCGCCGGCATAGACCGCGGGCAGATCGTCGTCGTGCACAAACCCGGGGCAGAGCACGGCGTCGCGGCCGAGGCCCAGGGCGGCGAGACAGGCGGGGATGTCGAGGGAGTGGGTGCGTTGCGGCGTCTCCGGGATCTTGCCGGCGAGCACCAGCGGCGGCAGGGCGGAGCGGGTACGCGCGAGGGCGTAGGCCTGAAGCAGACGATCCACGGCCTTGTAGCGGCGGAAGCCGCCGACATAGAGCAGATAGCGGGCGGGCAGGCCGAGGCGCTCGCGCACAGCTTCAATCGCGGCGGTCTCGGGGCGGCGCGCATAGCACTGGTCCAGCCATGGCGGCACGATGGCGATCTTTACAGGCGCGACTCTCCCGATCGTGGTCAAGTCGTGTGCCGACCAGCGCGATATCGTCACGACCCGGTCCGCGCGCCGGGCCCAGGCCAGGCAGCGGCGCCGGTGCCAGCGGCGGAGGAGCCCGCCGCCATTGTCGCGCGGAAATCGCTCGGGCAGGCAGTCGTGCACGACCTGAAGCACCCGCTCGGGACGGGCGGGTGCATGGAAATCGTAGGTGCCGAGCAGCAACGCCTCGGGGGCGATGCGCCGCACGTGCGCGGCCACTGCCCGGCAGGCGACGATCTCGCGGAGCAGGCTGCGCCCGAAACGCGGTCACACGGGGGAGACCTCGATCCGGCCCGGAGCGACCGTCTGGGCGACCGCGTGCAGGTCTTCCGGCACCACCAGCCGCCACGGGAGTTCCGGCGCATGCCGGGAGAGGCCGCCGAGCAACCGCCGCGTGTAGACGCCCACCCCGTCCTTGCGGTGGATCAGGGCCGTGCCGCTGATGTAGAGCGGTCGCGTGGAGGCGGGGTGCATCGATCGAGTGGTGGGGAAACGGTGACGTTGGGCCGCGGACCGGCTACGCCTTCCGCGCGATGGGGCGCGCCGGGTTGCCGGCCACGACCCCTCCGGCCGGCACATCGTGGACGACCACCGCACACGCCGCGACGATGGCGCGCTCGCCCACGGTCACGCCGGGCAGGATGAAGGCCCGCGCGCCGACAAACGCGTGGGCGCCGATCACGATGGGCGCGGTCTGGAGCGGGAGCGCGGGATCGTCGAACTTGTGGGTGCCGGTACAGAGATAGGCCTCCTGGGCGATGGTCGCCCCCGCGCCGAGGCGGATCGGGCCGAGCGTGTAGGCATTGGCGCGGTCGCCCAGGCAGGCGCGGTCGTGGAGCGTGAGGTTCCACGGAAGCTGGATACGGGCGCGCTGGTGGACGAAGGGGCGGCCCTGGATCGTCGCGCCGAAGATCCGCAGCCAGAACAGCCGCCACGGATTGCAGGGCTTGGGCGTCCACCCGCACAGCAGCGACCAGCAGCAGCCCCAGAGCAGCGCCCGGAGGCGTTGGCCGGGGGTCCACGGGGAGGCGTAGGGCGAGGGTTGGGCGTAGGTCTTCATCGGGTGGGGAGCGGGGAGTGGAGGAGCGACTCGAATTCCGCCAGGAACGTTTCGGCGATCGCGCCTTCGGTGTGGTGTGCGGTGGTCTGCCAGGCGGCGGCGGCGAGGCGGGCGCGGAGCTCGTGGTCGCCGGCCAGGCGCACCAGGCGTTCGGCCAGTTCACCGGCGGCATTGCCGTCGTCATGGTCAAACACGAGGCCGTTGTGTTCCGGTTCGACGAAGTCGCGGAAGCACTCGAGCGCGGAGACGATCGGGGGCAGCCCGAAGGCCATCGCCTCGAGCGGGGCCAGGCCGAACGTCTCGCCGCGGGCGGCGAGCGAGGGGTACACGAAGAGCGAGGCGGTGCGGTATTCGTGGGCGAGCGCGTCGGCCGAGAAGATGGGTTCCACGAAATCGACCGGCTGGCCTGCGGCCTCGGCGCGGAGGAGGGCGAGGAAGTCCGGGCCGCCGCCGCCGTGCTCGGCGCGCCACGGGCCGACGATGCGCAGCCGCCAGCCCGGCAGGTGCGGGGCGGCGCGCCGCCAGGCGAACAGCAGCAGCTCGAGGCCCTTCTCGGGATGCAACCGGCCCGTGTAGAGCACGGTGGGCGTGCGCTCCAGCGGATCGGGCAGCCGCGCGGATCGGTGAGAAATCGGATACGGAATGACGGTCACCCGCGGCCGCGGGCCCGCACCGAGCTCGGCCTCGATGGCGCGGGCCACCGTGTTGGTCACCGTCTGCAGGCAGGCCGCGTGGCGGTAGTACCGCATCTGGCCGCGCGGGAAACGGGCCACGTGCACGACCAACCGGCCGCGGTCGGGGCGGCGTGCCACCAGCGGCAGCCAGAAGGTGTTGCTCACGAGGATGTCGGCCGGCGGCAGGCGGCGGCGCACGGCGAGGGAGAAGAGCAGATCCTTCAGCTTCAGCGCCACCAGCGAGCGCGGCTGGGCGAAACCCGACACGCGCAGGTGGCGCACGCCGGCGGCGGTCTCCTCGTGCGGCAGGCGCGGGTGCCGGCGGGAGAGGTGCAGCACCTCGTGGCCCCGGGCGGCGAACTCGCGGCCGAGGCCCTGCCAGACCTTCTCGACCGCGCCGCCCATGATCGGCGGCACCGGCAGAAATGCTCCTTGGACGATGGTGATGCGCATACGGGACAGAGTATCCTCAACTTCCGGATGGTCGAGCGGCGGCCACCCCGCCGAGCTCGGCGAGCAGGGAATCGGCGGCGCGGGAAATTTCGAACCGCTCCGCGAAACAACGGGCGGCGGCGGCGCGCATGGTCTGCCGCGCGGCGGCGGGCAACGCACCCCAGCGGTCCAGCAGGAGCCGCGTGCCCTCGGCGGTGTCGGGGGCGACGAACGCGGCGCCGGCCGCCTCGACCTCGCGCCAGATGTTCACCTGGTCCGAGAGCAACGCGGGCGCGCCGCAGGCGAGGGCCTCGGCCACGGCGATGCCGAAATTCTCCTGGTGCGAGGGCAGCACGAACGCCTCGGCGGCGCGGAACGCGCCCCACTTCGCGTCGCCCTCGAGCATGCCGGGCCAGAGCACCGCGCCGGCCGGCGCGGTGGCGGCGCCGAGGGCCTGCAGTTGCGCGAGGTAGGCGGCGTCCGCGCACGGTCCGGCGACGACGAGGGCCGGGAGGCTCGAGCCCGCGGCGGCTGTGCCCACGAAGTCCGAATACGCGCGCAGCAGCAGGTCCACGCCCTTCTTCTCGTGGATGCGGCTCAGGTAGAGCAGGAACGGCCGGTCGCCCAGCCCGGGGCAGCGGGCGCGGAACGCCGCGGCCTGGGCGGGCGTCGCGGGGGGCGGGGCGGCGCAGCCGTAGTTGACCACGACCTCGCGGCAGCGCCACGGGCGGAAGGAGGTGCGGGCGAGGCGGCGCTCCTCCTCGCAGGTGAAGAGCACGCCGGCGGCGTGCCGCAGCACGTGCGCTTCGACGAGCCGCCAGTACAGCCGCTTCTTGAGATGCTTGAGCGGGTACGTCCGGTTGAACCACGGGTCGAGCATGCCGTGGGGGTAGACGAAGTAGGGCGTGCCGCGGCGGCGCGCCTCGCGCCACACGGCGTAACCATGATACTGCCACATGCCGTGGACCACGGCGGCGTCGAACCGCGGGAGTTCGCGGCGCAGCCACGGGCGCAGCGCGCCGCAGTAGCCGTTGCTGCGGGCGGTCGGGCCCACGGCATGGCACGTCGCGCCGGCGCAGCCGAAACCGCGCGCCGGAGCGTCGACCGTGACGATGTCCGTGGTGACGCCGCGCGCGGCGAGCACCGGGGTGATCGAGCGCACGCCGGCGCCGGGACCGCCGCCGGCGGGGTCGAGGGAGTGCAGGGCGCGGAGCAGGCGGAAGGGTGCGGTGCTCATGGGTGGGCGACGCGCTGGTAGAGCGCGAGGTAGGCGTCGGTCAGCGCGGCGGTGGAGAAACGGCGGGCATGGGCGAGACCGCGTTCGTTGAGCGGCGGCGTGTCGCGCAGGGCCGCCGCGATCGCGGCGGCGGCGCCGGGGGCGTCGGTCGGGTCGAAGTAGACCGCGGCGTCGCCGCCCACCTCGGTCATGGGCGGGCGGTTGGAGGTGAAGACCCGGCAGCCGCAGGCCTGGGCCTCGAGGCTGGGCCAGCCGAAGCCCTCCTCGAGCGAGGGGAAGACGAGGCCGTCGGCGAGCGAATAGAGCGCGGCGAGGGTTTCCTCGGATACGAGCGGGAGCGCATCGATCGTGGCGGCGAGGCCGAGCTCCGCGGCGAGGGCGGCGTCGGCGGCGGAGAGCGGCTTGCCGACCATCACGAGGCGGCCGCCGTAGCCGTGGGCGGAGCGCAGCGCGTGGAAGAGCCGGAGCAGGCCGGGCCGGTTCTTGTACCATTGGCCGCCGCCGACGTTGAGGAGGAAGGGCCCGTCGGGCGCCGCGAGGCCGGTGGTGGCGGCGAGGTCGGCGCGGGCGGCCGCGGCGGCGACGCGCTCGTAGGGGAAATTCAAGCTCATGGGCACGACCGGCGTGCGCTCGGGCGGCAGGCCGGTGAGGCGGCGCAAGTCGGCGGCGGTCTGGCCGGAGACGCAGGCGGCGACCGGGGCGGTGGCGAGATGGCGCCGGATCCAGCCCTGATAGCGGCGGCCCGACGACCCCACGGGTTGTTGCGGGATCTCGCCGAGCGCGGCACGGATCTGCAGCAGGTCGTGGCAGGTGACGACGGCGCGGCCGGCGAGCGACGGCAGGTAGACGGCGTTGGCGTGGTCGACGAGGTGGAAGACGGCGGCGGGTTCGCGGCGGGCAAGGCGGCGCAGTTCGCGGGGGAAGAGCAGGAACTTGTCGACGTAGCCGAGCAGCTTGGGCCAGCCGGAGTAGCGGTAGGGGCGGGCGAGGCGGGCCCAGCGCGGTTGCGGCGCGACGGTGCGCACGGCGCAGCCCCGCGCGAGCAGTTCGCGCTCCAGCAGCGCGGCGAAGCGCAGCATGCTCTGCTGCGCATCGGGGGCGAAGTTGCCCACCAGGAGGACGGGCGGTGTGTTCATGCGATGGCGACGCGGGCAGGTGCGCCGGCGCCACGGCGGCGGGTTGTGCGGCGGCGGCTCACCTTGCGTGCTCCTCGGGTGCGGCGGTTTCGTCGTCCTCGGCGGAGTCCTCGTCGAACTCCTCGCCGTCGGGGTTCTCCGTTTCCTCCTCCTCCTCGGGGTCGTCCTGGCAGGCGGCGAGGCAGAGGCCGGCGCCAAGGATGGCGAAGCCGAGGCCGGTGGGCTGGGCCCATTGGCCGAAGAGGAGCGGGACGGACGATGCGCTCCAGATCAGCCAGGGCAGGGGATCGCGCCGGGCCCGGAGGCGCGTGAGCGCCCGCCGCAGGAGGCTGAAGGCGAGGGCAAAGCGTAGGCCCAGGAAGGCGACGCCGAGCAGCAGGCCGAGCTCGAGCAGGCATTTCGCCCATTCGTTCTCGGCGAGCAGGAAACCCATCCGGCCGGTGGTGAGCCGGGCGGCGACGTTGGAGCCCATGCCCACGCCCTTGCCGAAGAGCGTGGCTTGGTCGAGGACGCTGGCCAGGTAGTCGCCGCCGCCGAAGACGCGCCCGGTGACGGCGTCCATGCCGACCTCGTCGGCCTGGGTGGCGGTCTCCCAGCGGGAGAGGAAGGCCTCGCGGGCATCGTCGAAGACGGGGAGGAAACCGAGGACGACCACGACGAGGGCCCCGACGAAGGCCAGGCGCAGCAAGGCGGCGTTGAACAGGCCGGTGAAGAACAGGCTGAAGCCGTACGCCGAGGCGACGACCAGGGCCGCGACCATCGCGGTGCGGCTGATCGAGATGGGCAGGGCGAGCAGCACGGCCAGGCCGCACAGGACGAGCAGCCACCAGCGCAGGCGGCGCTCGGCCATGAACTGGTGAAAGAGCACGGCGGTCACCAGCGGGTAGAAGAGGTTGGGCCCGGTGATGAACGAGAAGAACCCCGGCGGGCGGATGTGGCCGAGCGCGCCGTAGAGCTGGCCGCCGGTCTCATCCGAGCCGACCCCGCGGTTGATCGGACTGTCGGGCGGCGACTCGAACTGGACGACCATCAGCACCGTCATGGGGATCGCGAGCAGGAGCAGGGCCTGGCCGAGCCGCTCGGTGTCGCGTCGCGTAAACGTGGAGGCAATCACCCAGACGAGCGGGAGATGGAGGTAGTTGCTGCGCAGGCCGTAGGCGGTGATGAGCACGTTGTCCTGGCCGGCCAGCAACGAGGTGACGACGGAGGCGACGGCGAGGAAGAAGGTGGTGAGCACCCAGCCGTTGAGCGGGAAACGGCCCTGCGCCATCGCGAACAGGTAGATGAGGATCACCACGGGGTCGCGCACGACGAGCAGCGCATCGGAGAAACCGGGCAGCAGCCATTTGCGCAGCGCGCCCTCGAAGATGAGCAGCGCCGCGTAGAGCCAGATGAGCGATTTGAGGAGAGTGTCGGGTTTCACGGGCGGGCGGGCGCGGGACGGGTGGCGAGGTGGTTCTGCACGAGGCGGGCCAGACCGTCCTCGTAGGCGGTCCAGGTGAACGAGAAGGCCTTGGCGCGGGCGGCGGCGCCCATCGCGGCGAGGCGGTCGCGGTCGCGGTGGAGCGAGTCGAGCCGCGCGGCGATGGCCGGGGCGTCGCGGATCGGCACGATGAAACCGTCGACGCCGTCGGCGATGAGGTCGGGCCCGGCGGTGTGCGGGGTGGTGATCACGGGCAGGCCCTGGGCCATCGCCTCGAGGATCACGAGGCCGAAGCCCTCGAAGAGGGAGGGGAACACGAAGACATCGCTGCGGCGCATGAGCTCGAGGATGCCGTCGTGCGGGAGCGAGGCGATCCAGCGGTGCGCGGCGAGCGCGCGGTCGAGGGCGGCGCAGGGCTCGGCGGGCCGGGTGCCCACGACGGTGAGCTCGATCGCGCGGCCGGCGAGCGCGGCGGCGGCGAAGAGGTAGGAGAGGCCCTTGCGCTGGCCGAGCGAGCCCACGGAGAGCACGCGCAACGGCCGGTCCGCGGCGGCATAGGGCGAGCGCGGTGCGGTGGGGTCGTAGTGGGGAGCTCCGTACGGAAGGACGTGGACCGGCGCGGTGAACCCGGGATGCTCGGCGAGGGTGGCGCGGGTGAACGAGGTCGCCGCGAAGACGACGTCGGCCCGGCGCAGCTCCTCGTCCTTGCGTGCGGTCTTGGCGGCGCTGTCGCGGTTGCCGGCGATCGTCGCGGCCCACTCCGGTTCGCGTTCCGCCTCCTCGGAGAGGATACGCCGGGCGGCGCGCCAGTAGCCGATCGGCTGGTCGTAGAAGGTGGCGATGCCGCGGGCGCGGGCGGCGGCGAAGGTGGCCGCGGCGCCGTCCTCGTAGGCGTAGACGCCGGTGAGGCCGCCGCGGGCGACACGGCGGGCGCAGGCGCGGTCGAGATCCTGGTAGACGGCATCGACGCAGCACAGGCCGGTCTCGTGGCGGGTGAGGCGGCGGCCGAGGGGCCCGCGGCCGCCGAGCAGGCGCAGCAGTTCCCGCCCTGGGCGGGAGTGCACGAAGGGCAGGAGGGCCTCGGGCACGGCGCGGCGCCGTAGTTGCGCGGCGAGTCCGGCCGGCAGGGCGCGCAGCCACCCGGCGGCGGGATCGATCGCGAGGCAGGTGCGCAGCTCCGCGAGCAGCCCGGCGCGCGCCAGGCCGAGGGCGGCATGGCGGACGTTGGCGTTGCCGGTGGGATGGGAGAGGAGCAGCACGGGGGACGGTGGGTGGTGGACGGGTCGGCCTTTGGCCTCGCTCGCCGCGTTCCTCGCGCTGGCGCGCTGCGGTACGCGGCTGGGTGGACGGTGGACGGTGGGCGGTGGACGGTGGACGGTGGACGGTGGGCGGTGGACGGTAGACGGTGGGCGGTGGACGGGTCGGCCTTTGGCCTCGCTCGCCGCGTTCCTCGCGCTGGCGCGCTGCGGTACGCGGCTGGGTGGACGGTGGTGACGAGGATTAGCCGAGAACTTGTGCTGAATGACTAATGATCGATGGTGGCGGGAGCGCACGCTGTTTCCGCGCGGGGCGGGAGGTAGAAGGCTGGGCTGAAACGTTCCCGCGCCGCCGGGGTTCGCGCTTCAACTGCTCCCGGTTCGGTCCGTCTACACGCTACCCCGCCTCTTTCGCACCGTAGCGGAAGCCGTGAGGCTTTCGTCCGGGACAAACCCTGAGATTCTCACGAATTCCGCCAACCGATCCGCTGCCTCCTGCGCTCGCCGTGCGAAACTTCCGGGCTATCGGAACCGCACGGCCACGCGGTAGAATGCGGTGGTGTCGCCGGCGACGTTCACGAAGACCGGCTCGTTGGCGACCGGGCTGCTGCCGGGGACATCGGTCCAGGTCCGCAGGTCGGGGCTGGATTGCAGCGTGAAGCTCAGGTCGGTGGCGCCGGACGAGGGGGTGTAGCCGAGTTGGAGGGAATTTCCGACGGTATTCAGGCGGAGAAGCGGCCTGGAATCGGCCTCCCGCGGATTCAGTCCGAAGGCATATTCGAGCAGGTTGGAGATGCCGTCGCCGTCCGGGTCGGCGGCTTCGCCGGAGATGCCCGAGTCAGCGAGCTCGGAGCCGCTAAAACAGCTGGAACGGAAGCTCGCCCAGCCGCCGTCGACGTAGAGGTACGCCGGGTAGGTCTCACGATCCACGCAATAGGGTCCGGATGCGATGCAATGGTAGAGGAGACCGTTGAGCGTGGCCGGGGCCGCGAGTATTTCGAGGGTTCGGCTGTTGGCTCCGCGGAAGTGGTCGCCGTCGGTGATGTCGGTCCAGACGCCCACGGTGGGCACCAACGATTGCCAACGGTACCGGAGGTCGGGCTCGTCGAGCGAGAAGCTGGCCGTGAAGGAAGCGTTGCTTCCGGCGGAGACGCGGGTCGAAAGGGGCGAGGCACCCACGTCGATGCGCACGTAGGGCCGGGCCGCGGCCGTTGCCACAAAGACACCGGGTGCATTGCTGCCCACGCAGCGGTACCGCCATCCCTTGCGGTCGTAGGATAATGTATTCAGCGTGAACTGCCACGTGGTGGTGCCCTGGTACTCCGCTCCGTCGGCCAGATCGACCCAGGCGGTGACGTCGGGCGGGCTGGCCTGCCAACGATAGGTCGCCGGTTCGCTGCCGGAGAACGCGGCATAGAATGTCACCGGCTCCCCCGGGGCCGCATAACCGTCCTGGGGCGAACGTTCGACGGTGAGCGGGGAGAAGTCGCCGGGGCTGCGCAGCAGCAGCGTGAAGCGGTGGCCTGCGGCGACTTTGAAGATGGCGTTCTCCCGATCGAGTCCGGCCAACGTGGGCGCGACCGCTGGGTCGCCTGTCCAAACCCGAAGCGCTCCGCTTTCGCACAAGACGACCCGGTGCGTGTCACTGAGGGCGATCGTGCGCAGCTGTTCATAGGACGGGGCGATGACGCCAAGGCGGGCGGGCGCCGGGCCGTCGTTCCAAGATGCAGGGAATATTGCCGTGTAGAGACCGATCGTTACGCGGTCGCCAGCGAAGATGGACGTCGGTCGCGCGATGGCCGGCACGACCGTGATCTGGCCGCAGGTGTTGTCGCCCCAGGCGATGGCGTCCGCCATCTCGTTGAAAGGCAGTGCGACGGCGTGGTCGCGCCCGAGGGCGATCTCCCGGGCCGTACCCAAGCCGCCGGGCGGCTGGAGGCCGGCGGCCGACAACCCCCAGACTGCGACCGTGCCATCGCCCCGGAGTGCCATGCAGTTGTCGCCGCGCGCGGCAATGGCCACGACGTTGCTCAGGCCGGTCGGAGGATTGAGCGCGGCCGGCGTTGCGGTGCCGCCGGGAGCGCGGCCTCCCCAGACGCGCACCGTGCCATCGGTGCGCAGGGCGAGCGAATGGGCGTCGCCGGCGGCGATCGCCACGACGTCGGTCAGGCCGGCGGGTTGCTCAAGCTGGCCGGCGGTGTTGACGCCCCACGAGACGACGGTGCCGTCGCGGCGGAGCGCGAGAGCATGGCTCCGCCCCGCGGCGACATCGACCAGTCCACCGGTGTTGGTGGGTTTAGGAAGCGGATACTCTCCGAAATGCCGCAGCTCGGCGTCGGGCGGTGCCACGGTGACGAAAGTCGGGTCGCTGCGGCGGGTGCCGAAGCTGTCGCTGGCCACGATCTGATACCAGCCGGAGTGGTGGTAGGCGGCACTTATGATGTGGAATACGGGTTGGACGCTGCCGTAGAGAGATTCGCCGTTGCAGTACAACGAATAGTAGGGCGGGTTGGCCGCGCCAACGCCGGAGGCGCTCAGGGTGAACGGCTCGCCGCGGCCGACGACGATGCGGCGGGCGGGCTGGCTGGTGAAGTAGGGCGGGGCGGCGGCGATGGTGAGGGTGAACGCGGACTGGGCGGAGCCGCCGGCGCTGGCGACCGCGAGCGAGACTTGGAAGGTCCCGGCCTGCTGGGGCACACCGGAGATGCGGCCTGTGCCCGGATCGACGGATACGCCGGTCGGCAGCCCGCTCGCCTGGTAGGAGGTCACGGGCCGGTCGACGGTGATCCAGAGTTCCAGCGCCTCGCCGAAAGTGCCGCTGCCGGAGCCGGGGCCGGTGATGACCGGCTTGAACGGATCGGGCAGTTGCCCGGTGAGTGTGTAGCGCCCGAGACTGCCATAGACGGTGTAGCCGGTGCGTGGTTGGCCGAGCGGGGCGCCGGTTCCGTTGGTGCCGACCTTGAGAAAGTAGGTGCCGGCCGGGAGCGCGCCGGTGGCGATCATGGCGGCGGTCGTCGCGTCGGGCGCGCTGGTGGCCAGCACGGTGCCGGCGGAGTCGAGCAACGTCAGCACCAGGTCGACATTGCCGCCGTTGGTGCCGAAGCCGGCCCGGTACGGCTTGGCGGAGAACGAGCACGCGCCCGCCTCTTTCGTGAAGGAGTAGAGGTCGGTGTCGGTGTTGGTGCCGATGATGCCCGACGCCGAGAACGCGAAATCGACCACGGTCAACGCTGTGGCGGCGGTGGTAAGATTGCCGACGTCGTCGGGGGCGAAACCGGTTTGGGCGCTGATGAGCTGCACGTCGTCCTCGGTGTTGTTGGCGTCGGCGTACTCGCCTTTCGACCACTGGGTGACGTTGCGGTTGAAGACCGTACCCATGAGGGGCCCCCAGGAGGTGTCGCCGCTGCCGTGGCCGCCGTAGTACTCGTCGCCGCCGGTGATGCCGTCGTGGTGGAGGCCAAAATTGTGCCCGACCTCGTGGCTCACGGTTTCGGCGATATATTCGGGACGCGAAGACAGATTGTCGAAATAGGCCAGGGCGGGGGAGTAGTAGGTCGCGTAGTTGGGGAGACCGAAGACCGAGCGGTAGGCCACGCCGCCCGCGTCGGAGGCAGGCATCGCCGTGCCGTTGCGGTCGGTGGAGGAGGTGATCAGTGCGCGGGCGGTGCGCGGCCCGAAGGCCGGCGGCTCCTCGGTGGTCACGTCGATGGCGAAGGGGGCGTAGTCTTCGGCGACGCGTTCCCAGATCTGGATGATGTCCGCCTGCTCCTGGTCGCTGAACCTGGTCGGGTCGCCGTCGGTGTCGTAGGCGCGGCAGTCGTAGGTGGCGACGGCGGGACGGGTGTCGGTTGCGTTGTTCCAGGCGGCGCCCGTGATGCTGTGGCCGTTGAAATCGAGATACAGGACGGCGGTGGCGCCGGGCCGACTGTGCCGGACGGGGGGCTGCGCGACCGGCACGGCCATCAGGGCGGTGCTGCCGGTGCCGGGGGGCGTTGCGGTTGCGAGGGAAGCGCTGGCGAACGCGACGGCCGACTGCACGTGTGCGCCAACCGGGAGCGCGTGCATTCTGCAGGCGTAGTAGAGTGCGCCGGCGGCGTCGACATGGAGGGAGTTCGCATCCTCGATGCCGCAGGTCATCCGGTCGAGCGCCGCCACGGCGCGGGCGCGGGCCGCGGGGGCGAGACGCTCCAGTTCGCGGTGCAGCGCGGTGCCGGTGGGGATCGCGGCGACGGAGAACCGTGGCGCCGGCGCGGGTTGGGCGGAAGACGCGTTTGTCCTCGGGGTGGCGGGGCCGGGTACCGGCGCCGCGATTGCCGGAGTCTCCGGTGGGGTGGGGGTGGCGTGCTGGGGCGTTGCGGCGGCCGTAGGGGCGGCGGGCGCCGGCGAGGTTTCGCGGCGGCTCGTGAGGAACGTGCTTAAGCCGAGGAGGCACAGCGCGACCACGCCGCCGAGAAAGTGTTTGGATTGCATGGGTACGGCGCCCGCATCTCGCGTCGCCGGACCGATGAGACTTGGCCTGTGGGCCGGCGGGCCAAGCCAATTTCGCGCCGGGCCTAGCGCCGCGGGTACGCCACGGGACGAGCGCCGGCCGCGGTGGCTCAAAGGACGGCGAGCGGGAAGAGCAACTACGTCCGGCAGGCGCCGAACCGGCGGCGCGGGCCTCGCTCGGGCAATGATCCGGTCGAGCGACAGGCGCTCGTCTCTCGTCTCTCGACCGAATGCCTGGCTCAGGCCTCGGGCTCGAGCCTGAAGAAGACGGGGCGGAGGCCGTCGGTGCAGCAGGCGATCATGGGGACGGGGTTGCCGCTGTGGACGGCGGCGATCAACGGGCGGAGGTCGCCCCACGCCCAGGAGCAGAAACCGGCCGGCGGGTCCCAGCGGTTGTCGGTGACGAAAGTCTGCCCCACCTCGAAACGGGTGCACGCCGCGGCCGCGCCGTACGGGCACGCGTCATAGAGATCCCGGTTGAAATCCTTCCGGACAACCGTGAGGCGGCAACGCTGCGGCTCGGCGCAGTTCCGCAGTCCGTGGGTTTCGCAAGGGGAGGTCATGGAGAGGAAGAACGCTGCAGGTGAAAGACGACGGGCACCGGGCTCGGCCGGAGGAAGGGGCGTATCCCCGGCGGTCGCTGTAGTGACGGTTTGGGTTGTCTGTCATTCATACTGGGCGTTTTCCTTCGCGAGATGGTTTTTCAAATCAAGGGGATCCACAACCACGGCCTTGCCCTTTTCCGTAGGGAAGATCGCGGCAAAAACTCCGTCATCTTTCATGCCGGGAAGCCATGCGTCGAGGAAGCGACTCAACTCGATGCGCTCTGGTGTACAGTCTTTCCAGCTATCCACCGCTAGCGCTGCTGCGTAGTCGGGGTGCGGCCAGAAGGGGATGCACCGCCGGCCATCGTCGGCGCCGAGCGCAACAAAGCCTCCACGATTCTTCAAGCTCCACACCTCCTGCCAGTCGGCGACCTTGCCGATGAAATGTTGATAGCGGGCGGGCCCGTCCAGCGCGGCGACGCTCTTCATCTGCGCGGGATTCATTCGGTATGGCATGATTGGGTCCGCCGGAACGATCGATAGGGGCGACGGGCCTCAGGCTCGGTCGAAGAGGGCGGCAGGCGGTAATTGGAAACCGGGTACTTAACCGGCATTGCCTCTGGTGGCTTGGGCCGGGTTTCATTTCTCGGGCTCGCTCGTTCACGAAATCAATTGCTGGGAGAACCCGACGACAAAACCCCGCGCATACTGAAGTATTGGATTCTCAGGGATCGCCATCAGTGCCACAAAGCAGCAGATGAGCAGTATCTCCCGATCTTCTTTTGGGGAACTTGTGGTAGGTTTCATTGGGGAATTCTCTTTTGCCGAACGATTCAGGGGTGAGGGACGGAGGGCGGCTGACTGAGCTTGAAAGGCGGGTACTTTCCCTCCGTTCCCTCTGGTCGCTGGTGTGTGCCCGACATGCGAGTGAACTAAGAGGTGGTACCGAGCGCAGCGACATCTGCCAAGTCCCCAATGCGCGAATCCAAAACCCAAGCATTAGACGAAGGCAACTGCGGCGTCGCGAGGCCTGAGGTTTTGCGGGACGCAAAACCTGAGTGGCTGAAGGAGCAAGGAGTGATCTCGCTGCAAGAGAGCTGGACTGCCTACCATTATCCGAAAGGCGCTCCGCGCGTCGTCGAGTGATGGAGACCGGAACCGCCCGGTACGGACCCGTACGCCGGGTGGTGTGGGGGCCGGAGGCTAATTACCTCCGGCTACCCGATTCGCCTGACTGGTTTTCCACTCGTAGCTGACCCCTTCGGCTACGATCTCCCACGTCGACTCGGTCGATGGCCCGATGCACCAAGTGATGCGGTGTCGAAGCATCCCAGCATCGCACACCGAAAACTCATCGCGCAGCCAATCGCCGATGCCGTCCTTACTGGCGACACTCGCGACCACGTAGCTGCTCACGCCCGAGTAGCGAAGAACGATCTCGCCGTCGTGGTAGGCTCCAAGGAGCCGGATCGTGATCGCGGTCTGTCTCTTCTCTTTCCTTTCACCTGTCGCCGGCTCGCTGATCTCAATCGCTTCCAACCACGCATCGTGGGGACACCGATGATCACTCGGGTCGCGGTACCACCCGGCGGTGGCGAAGTCTGGAAGCTGTCGCTGGGAGGACATCTTTCTTCGGCGAACGATTCAGGTGAGCCATGGCGGATACGCAACTCCGCTTGGAAGGCGGACGCTTTCACGCCATTGGCTCTGGTGGCTTGTTCGCCCTCCGTTTTTCAAACGTCTAGATGCTCCCACTCGCCTTCAGGGTCGGCATTCGTGAACCAGAACTCGAACCCTAGACGCTTCAGCTCTTCAACCGAAAGGGACAGTTCCTCGCGTCGCAATACGGTATCGATCAGGTCATACATCCGACGCTCCGCCTTCTTGCAGGCGCCGTCATACTCTGAATCCGGAATCGACGATCCGAGCATCATAGAATCCCAGTCGTGAAAGATCACCTTGTAGACGTGGTGCTCAACTCGCTCACGGTCGCCATCGGTAACGACGAGCGTCAGAGTAGAATAGACCGGATCGAAATCGCAGAGGAAGAACTTCGCAGTCACCCGCGAGACCGACTGCGCGGCTTGCAGTGCCGGAGCGAACACGCCGAGAAGCACCTCCGCCTCCTCTTCCGCGTGGTCAAGGACCTCGCAAAGGTGAACTGAGTAGGTCGTGAAATCGCCAGCGACGGCTTCAAATGGATTCACGGCGGGAGCTGGATGTTGCCATGTGATGCTAGCCATCTTTTTTCGGCGAACGCCTCAACTCAGCCACGACGAACCGCGGACATTGATTGGAGATCGGGGGTCATAGAGTCGTTGGATGTGGTGTCTGGTTCGGCGGTTTTTGAACGTGCTTCAACATCTTCATCTGCCTCGGCACCATGCCGATCGCTCGATACACCGACAGCGCCGTGTTCTCGCAGTCCACGCTACACTCGATCGAATCGACGCCACGCTTCGACGCAGTCAACTCCAGCAACGCGTACATGCTTCGAAATATGCCCTTCCCACGGTGCGCCTCGTCAACGCAGACGTGGTCAATCGAGGCAACCGTCACGTCTATGTACACCGGCGGCTTCTTCTCTACCTTCGCAACGAGTGAACCCAGTATGTGCCCTGCCTCGGCGCACACGATGCAGATCGCATCCGAGTCGCACACCAGCCCCTCGATGTAGCGTGCGGCTGCATCAAGATAGCGTGAGCGCTCAGCGAGTGCATAATACCGAGGCTCGTACGTAAGCTGGGCTGTCTGCATGACCTCCCACAGGCGAACCATGCCTGAAACATCACTGGGTGTTGCGGAACGTAGGTGCATCTTTCTGCCGAAACGCTTCAGGTGTGCCATGCCGGGCGGCTGGCGGTGATTGGAAACCGGGCACTTTCCCCGGCATTGGTACTGGTGTCTGGTGTGTGCCCGACATGTGAGTGAACTAAGAGGTGGTACCGAGCGCAGCGACATCTGCCAAGTCCCCAATGCGCGAATCCAAAACCCAAGCATTAGACGAAGGCAACTGCGGCGTCGCGAGGCCTGAGGTTTTGCGGGACGCAAAACCTGAGTGGCTGAAGGAGCAAGGAGTGATCTCGCTGCAAGAGAGCTGGACTGCCTACCATTATCCGAAAGGCGCTCCGCGCGTCGTCGAATGATGGAGACCGGAACCGCCCGGTACGGACCCGTCCGCCGGGTGGTGTGGGGGCCGTAGGCTAATTACCTCCGGCTACCCGATTAGGCTCCGTTTTGACGTGGTCGAAAAACAAGAAAGACTGCAACAAAAGCCACGCACATGGCGAACGGAATTCCAAACCATGCTTGTCTGAACATCGAGAATGCGAGATTCGGCCGATCGGCCATCCATGTAGTGAAAAGCAAGTATGCGCACCAAGCCGATATCAACATCAGTCCGGCAATCCTTTGTTTTCTTCCGACGACCATACGGCCGGACAGAACAGCGAGCAGAGAACCGGAACAAAGCAGTATAGACGCACGAAAATCGGATAGACCGAGAGGTAGCGAAACGAATGCAGCTGTGAACAGTGCGACACCGGTCAGGAATATGATGGTTTTCATGGTTTCTGCCTAACGTTCGAGGTCAGGGACGGAGGGCCACCGGCTCGGTCGAAGCGGACGGGGCTTTCCCCTCCGTTCCCTGTAGTGGCTGGTGTGTGCCCGACATGTGAGTGAACTAAGAGGTGGTATTGCAAGCGCCGGCAGGCGGGGGCGTCGGTCATCCTGATCCAGTCGTACCTGACCGGATTGTCGGAGCAAGAGCGGAGTGGCGCGAGAGAAGCATTACGCTGGTGGTACCGGGCGG
>JAHFTC010000146.1 GCA_023269585.1 Opitutaceae bacterium | reverse complement strand
CCGAGAACACGACCGTACGTGCCTTCCCTCCCTCCGCGCAGCGCAGCTCCAGGCTGGCCGAGCCGAGGGTGTGTCCGGCCTCGTACGGCCGCACGGTCACGCCGGGCGCCACGGGATTGTCCCGTTCGTAGGCGAGCGGCCGGAAACGCGCCACGATGGCGGCGACATGGGTCTCGTCGAACAACGGCGCCACCGGCGGCATCCCCGCGCGGGCGCGGTGCCGGTTGGTGCGCTTCGCATCCTGCGCCTGGAGACGCGCGGCATCGTCGAGGATGAGGCGGGCGAGTTCGAGCGTGGCGGGCGTGCCCCACACCGCGCCGCGGTAGCCGCGCTGCGCGAGCAGCGGCAGGCGGCCCACATGGTCGAGATGGGCGTGCGTCAACACCACGGCGTCGAGCTGCGCCGGCGTGAGTTCGCGCGGCACGGTGTTGGTCGAACCCGCCAGGGTCCGCCCTTGGAACATCCCGAAATCGACGAGGACGCGCGCCTGCGCCGTCTGCACGAGGGAGGCCGAACCGGTGACTTCGCCCGCGGCCCCGAGAAGGGTGATTTGCATCGGTCGAAGTGATAGGGTCGCCGGGATTTCGCGACAAGCTCGCGGTGCTTCCGGGACGCAGCGCGGCGTATTCTAACGCCAGAGTGGGCACTTCTAACGAGAGAGCCACGGCTCCTTTGCGCGCCCCCCGCCCTTCGTTCTCCTCGCGTCACCCCGGGGCGCCTATCCGCGAACCGGATGTGCACCCCAGCTAAGTACAAACACCCAACCCTCGAAGGGCGCCGTGCTGCGCACCATGGAATGCCGGTCCATCGGACCGGCTCCCTGCCATGGAGCCAAACGCCGCCCCACCGACCAAACCCAAACACCATGCATAGCCCTGAAAAGTCCGCGTTCAGCCGCAACCTCCCCCGGGTTGCCGCCGCCCTGCCGCTCGCGCTGGTAGCCTCGCTACCGCTGCAGGCGCAGACCGCCGAAACACCCGCTGCTGCCCCCGCCGGAGAAGAGGTTGTCGTCCTGTCGCCGTTCACCGTCTCCGATCGGCAGACGCAAGGCTACCAGGCCACCAACTCCATCGGTGGTACCCGTTCGAATACTCCGATCAAGGACATCCCGCTGAACATCCAGGTGTTCACCAAGGATCTCGCCCAGGACATCAACGCCACCACGCAGATGGACCTCGAGCGCTACAACGCCGCGATGGTCAACGGCGGCGCCGACGCGAAGTCCAGCAACACGATCCAGCAGCCGTACAACCAGTTCCTGTTCCGCGGCTTCGTCCAGAACTGGGGCACTCGCGACGGCATCCGCCAGTACGACCCCGTCGACATGCAGGGCATCGCCCGCGTTGAGGTCGTCAAAGGCCCGGCCGCCCCGCTCTACGGTCTCTCGTACCCGGGCGGCATCATGAACTCGATCACCAAGGAGGTCGATTTCACCGGCAACGCGACCACCATCGGCGCCTCGATTCAGAGCTTCGGTGAGTGGCGCGCCACGATCGACTCGAACTTCGTCGGGGAAGTCGCCACCGGCGGCAAGTTCGGCGTGCGCATCAATGCCGCCCGCTCCAACACCGCCGACCAGCGCGAACACTCCAAGGGCATGGTGAAGTACACCCAGATGAACTTCGCCTGGCAGCCCCTGAAGGACACCGAGATCAAGTTCCTCATCGAGGACGGCTATCGCGAGAAACCCAACGGCCTCGGCTACTTCCTCAAGGCGAAGTCCGACGGCACCAACCCCACCGTCAACGGCGTCAAAGGCACCGAGCGTCCGCTCCAGACCGTGCACACGGACATTCCGTGGGATTGGAACTGGGCCGACTCGCAAAACATGCGCACGATCGACACCACGCTCCGTCGCGCCACGTTCGTCCAGTCGATCGGCGAGGACTTCACGGTCACCGGTTACCTCCAGTACGCCACCCGCAACAACATCGACAGCCAAGGCTGGGATGCTTCTGACAATGGTGGTGGTGGTGGCAGCGCAGCCGCTTGGGACATGGGCTGGGCAACAACTGCAAATCCCACGGCCGAGGAACTCCCCCTCCTGACAGACCTGCAGAAGGCGCAGTGGCGCGGCGCGGTCGGCACCGGCTGGATCACCAACGAAGCCGGCCAGGAAGTCATCCGCAAGGCCTACCACTACCGCAACTGGGCCAATAAGATGCACGGCTACGGCATCACGGCGTTGTACAAGTACGACTTCGCCTCCGTCCGCAACGTGTTCACCCTCGGCGGCGCCGCTTGGGCCGAGAAGTTCCACTCAGTGAAGGGCACGACCCGCTACTTCTCGAAGCAGGTCGTCGACTTCCCGATCGCGACCGGTCTCAACACCAATCTCGTGCCGAAAGATCCGGGCACCGATTACTACATCGATGTCGGCGCCACCGGCGCGGAGAACAACTCGAACGACTACTACTTCGCCAGCTGGCAGGCGTATGCGCTCGACGACCGCCTCAAGTTCAACGTCGCGTTCAACCGTACCAACATCAAGAACACCCAGCACGCGGCCCGCGTGAACGTCACCAAGATCGCGAAGACCTCGCCGATGTACGGCGTGATGTTCGACATCACCAAGGAACTCTCGATCTTCGCGGTGCACTCGAGCTCGCTCTTCCCGACCACCGACAAGGATAGCTTCTGGAACCAGATGCCCCCGACCGTCGGCAAGAGCAACGAGATCGGCCTCAAGACCGAGATGTTCGGCGGCAAGCTGAGCGGCACGATCAGCTACTACAAGATCGACCAGACCGGTGGCGCGCAGACCGATCCCAACAAGCCGAACGCGACCACCCCGCTCAATGGCAAGACGGGCGACCTCATCCCGGGTGCCAAGCAAAGCTCCGAAGGCTACGAGGCCGATCTCATCATCCAGCCGATTCCGGAATGGCAGATCCTGTTCAGCTACGCTCACAACGAGCAGGAGACCAAAACGGCGACCAACAAGTACCTCGTCGGCATGCCGTCCGCGGGCGGCCACATCAAGGATCAGTGCGCCATCCTCACGAAGTACACCTTCATGAAGGGCCCGCTCACCGGCTTCTCGATCGGCATGGGGGCGCAGGCCGCGGGCAAGGCGCTCATGAGCTTCAACAATGACCCCGCCGCCAATCCGATCTACCGCCAGTACAACCCGAGCACCTTCTACATGGAGGCCTTCGCGACCTACAAGTTCAAGGCCTGGGGCGGCTATCAGCACCGCATCCAGCTCAACGCCAAGAACCTCACCAAGGTTCCGGAGTTCGTCGGCTGGTACGGCAACACCGGCGACAGCTACGCGGTCCGCCGCTACGAGGCCCCGTCCAGCGTGACCTGGAACCTCGGCTACAGCCTCGAGTTCTGATTTAGGTTCAGTTCTGTGGTTTTGCTTCCCGAGGAGGGCGCCGTGGGGCGCCCTCCTCTTTTTCTTTGCCACGCTTCCGTTGATCGACAGCGATCCCCGCTGCCCCCACAAACAGCGCCCCGTCTCCGCCGCATGTCCTCGATCCGCTCCTGGAGCTCGCTCGCCGGCCCCGCCCTCGCCCTCACCATAACCACGCTGGGTTGGTGGCGCTGGCGCACGCCGTGGAGCCTCGGACTCCTGCTGTTCGCCGCCGGCCTTTTTGCCCTCGCCCTCGTCGCGCCGCGGCTTTTCCGCCCCGTCGAACACCAACTCCAGCGCTTCGGCCGCCTCATTGCGCTGGGCTTCACCTGGCTCGTCCTCGGCCTGCTCTTCGGCCTGATCTTCGTGCCGGTCGGCCTCTTCCTCCGCCTCTCCCGCCGCGACCCGCTGCGGCAAAAGCCCGACCCTCGTGTCGCCACCTACTGGGAGCCACTCCCGCCCGCGCCCGGCCCCGCCCATTTTCGCCGCCAATTCTAGTCTTCCCGTTCTCCGTCCTCCGTCTCCGTCCACCGCTACCGCCACCGTCCACTGGTCTCCAAATTCCGCCCTGCCCGATTGGTGCCCACTAGCGGTTCACTCTTCCGCCCCCCGCCGTCCTCTTCCGCCCATTCCGCACTCCTCATTCCGCAATCCGCAATTCTCCGATGCGCATCCTCGGCCTCAGCGCCTACTACCACGACTCCGCCGCCGCCCTCGTTGAGGACGGCCGGATCGTTGCGGCCGCGCAGGAGGAGCGCTTCACCCGCGTCAAACACGACGCCGCCTTCCCGCACCACGCTGTCGCCTGGTGCCTCGCACAGGCCGGCGGCCCGCCTGACGCCGTCGTCTACTACGAGAAGCCGCTCCAGAAGTTCGAGCGCATCCTCCGCACCACCTTCGCCGTCGCCCCCCGTGGGTTTCACGCCTTTTCCGCCGCGTTGCCCGACTGGGTCCGCCGCAAACTTTGGATACCGCTCGAGACCGAGGACGCCCTCCGCGCCGCCGGCCACGACGCCACCGACAAGGTCTTCTTCGCCTCCCACCACGAGGCGCACGCCGCCAGCGCGTTCTACCCCTCGCCCTTCCCGCGCGCCGCCGTCCTCACCCTCGACGGCGTGGGCGAATGGTCCACCGCCACCCTCGGCCACGGCGACGGCGCCCAGCTCGACCTGCTCCGTGAACTGCGCTTCCCGCACTCGCTCGGCCTCCTGTATTCTGCCTTCACGCACTACTGCGGCTTCCGGGTGAACTCCGGCGAGTACAAGCTCATGGGCCTCGCGCCCTACGGCACCCCGCGCTTCCGCGACCTCATCCTCGAGAAACTCCTCGATCTGCGCGACGACGGCTCCTTCCGCCTCCACCTCGAGTACTTCGGCTACCTCCAGGGCGAGCGCATGACCAACGCCCGCTTCGCCGCGCTCTTCGCCGCCCCGCCGCGCCAGCCGGCCGACGAGGTCACGCAACTCCACTGCGATCTCGCGCGCTCCATCCAGGTCGTCACCGAGGAGATCGTCCTCCGCATGGCGCGCCACCTCCACCGCGAGACCGGCGCCGAGAACCTCTGCCTCGCCGGCGGGGTCGCGCTCAACTGCGTCGCCAACGGCCGCCTCCTGCGCGAGGGCCCGTTCAAGCGCCTCTGGGTCCAGCCCGCCGCGGGCGACGCCGGCGGCGCGCTCGGCGCGGCATTGGCCTTTCACTACGCCCAACCCGGCGCCGTCCGCACCGCCGATGGCGCCCGCGACGCGATGCGCGGCGCCTTCCTCGGGCCCGAGTACGACGATGCCACCATCGCCGCCGCCCTCGCCGCCCGCGGCCTTCCCGCCGAGCGCCTCCCCGATGCCGCCGCCGTCGCCCGCCGTGTGGCCGAGCGCGTGGCCGCGGGCGGCGTCGTGGGCGTGTTGCAGGGTCGCGCCGAATTCGGCCCCCGCGCCCTCGGCGCCCGCTCCATCCTCGGCGACGCCCGTTCGCCGCAGATGCAGAGCGTGCTCAATCTGAAGATCAAATTCCGCGAGTCCTTCCGCCCCTTCGCGCCGGTCGTGCTCGCCGAGCGCGCCGCCGCACACTTCGAGCTCGCCGCGCCCTCGCCCTACATGCTGCTCGTCGCCCCCGTTCGCGGCGCCCGCGGCTCCTCACCCACCGCCCCGATGGCCGAGCGCCTCCGCGAGATCCGTTCGGCCATCCCCGCCGTGACCCATGTCGACGGCTCCGCCCGCATCCAGACGGTGGATTCCGCCGACAACCCGTTTCTCCACGCCGTGTTGCGCGCGTTCGACGCGCTCACCGGCTGTCCGGTGATGATCAACACCTCCTTCAACGTCCGCGGCGAGCCGCCCGTCTGCCATCCGCGCGAGGCGATCGAAGGGTTCCTCCACACCGGCATGGACGCCCTCGCCCTCGGCTCGTTCTGGGTCGAAAAATCCGCCCTCGACCCCAGTCTCCTCCCCGCCACCACCACCCGCACCTTCGCCCCCGACTGAGAACGGGGGGCCACGGAACAACAACCCGTCCGGGCTTGGGGCGTGGCAGCAGATCCCCGCGGACCAGCGCAAGAGGCGCCACAGGCGAAGGGCCCGGCGCGGCGCCCGCTCGGACTGCAGCCCTGACGGTTGCGCCCGCCTCCGTATTCAACCTGCTCCGCACAGTGGCCCGCCTGACGGCCACCGCCGCCGGCGGGCCTCCCCGCTTATCCTATTGACCCTCCCCCGCCCCCCGGGATGCTCCACCCTTTCGAGCGGCCGCTCTTGCGGCGCGTTTTTCGCGCCCCGGTCGCCCCAACCACCGGCGCCGCCCCGTTGCGTGCGCCTCGCCTAGAAAGAGACATGTCCTCAACTGAAGAAAACCAGGCTCCCCAGATGAGCCCGGCCGGTAGCGAGCCCGTCGTGGCCGCCCCCGCCGCTCCTGCCCCCGAGGCTCCGGCTCCGGCCGCCCCGGCGCAGGTGGCTGAAGCCGCCCCGGTCGCGCCGGCGGCTCCCGCCTTCGGAACCGGTCGCGGTTCCGGCCTCTCGCGCGGCAAACGTCAGACCAACGCCGCCCCCGCGGCGCAACCCACCGCCGAAGCCGGCTACCGGCCCACGGCGATCTCGGTGATCCCCCTGCCGCGCCTCGCCAGCGGCTTCGGTTCCACCTCGACCGAGCCCGAAGTCGCCCCCGCGGCCCCGGCTCCCGTCACCCCGCCGGCTCCCATGCCGGCCGCTCCTGTTGCCGAAGCCGCTCCGGCTTCGGCCGTCCAGCCCGAGGCTGTCGCCCCCAAGGCGGAAGCCCCGATTCCCGCGCCCGTCACCCCGGCCGCCCCGATCGCGGCCGCTCCTTCAGCTCCGGCCGCGCCCGCGGCGCCGGAGGAAAAGGCGCAGCTCGACATCCTCCCCCCCGCCCCTCGCGCCCAAACCGATCACCGCTGGGAACGTCGCGAAGGCGGCTTCCAAGGTGGCGAACGCCGCGAAGGCGACCGCCCCTACCGCGATGAACGTCGCGAGCGCCGTCCCGAAGGCGACCGTGCTTTCAGCGAGCGTCCGCAGGGCGACCGTCCCTCCGGCGAGCGCCGCGAAGGCGGACGCCGTTTCGAGGAAGGCCGCCGTCCCGAAGGCGCGAACCGCCCGCAAGGCGAGGCCCGTCCTGCGCAACAAACTCCGGCCCCCGAGGCCTCCGTCGAGAAGAAGTCCGGCGGTTTCTTCGGCTGGGTGAAGAGCCTCTTCGGCGCCAAGCCCGAGGAAGCCCCCGCCCAATCCGGCGAACAACGCGGCCCCCGCCAGGAAGGCGACTTCCGCGGTGACCGTCGGAACCGCCGTGGCGGTCGCGGTCGCAACCGCGGCGGTGAAGGCGGCGGTCGTGGCGACTTCCGCCCCGATCGCGCCCCGCGCGAAGTCGGCGAACAGCGCGACGCCGGTTTCGGCGGCCCGCGCGAGGGCAACGGCCCGGCCGAAGGCGGCGAGCGCCGAGAAGGCGATTTCCAGGGCGGCGGACGTCGCGAAGGCGGCTACGGCGGCGGCGATCGCCACCGTCGCGGCGGCCGCGGTCGCGGCCACGGTGGCGGCGGTTACCGCGGTGATCGTGGTCCCCGCGAAGGCGGCCCCCGTCCGGGTGGCGACGCCCCGCAGGCCTGATCGCCTCCAACGCTCCAACACACTTCAGGCGCCCGCTTCCCCGCGGGCGCCTTTTTCGTACCCGCCCCAATCCCGTCCCCGCATCCCCAGCCGTCCGCCACCAGTCCGCCCCGAACGGCCGCTTTCTTGTTACGACCGGAACAAGATTTGGTGCATTCGCCCCCTCAACCTCTCTAGCGCGCCTCGATTCGAGCGGCCGTTTTCGTGTTACGGTCGTAACAGAAATACGGACCATGTAGCCCTGCGCCGCGTCCGCTCTGGCCATCCAGCGCGGCACAACCGAACCTTGAGCTTGTCAACTATTGGTTGACTTCGCCGCCGGGCTTCCCGGTCGATCGGCCTCCCCCTGCACCCGGGCACAACCGCCTGCCCCTTCCGGCGTCCACGGCGGCCGTGCACCTCCAAGACGCAGAATTTAGTCCGACCGCGACACGGTTTTGCGTCCTCCACCCGCCCCGCGTTTTTCTCATTCTCCCCTCTTCGCTTCTCCGCCACGCTCTCCGCCGACTCCCATGTCCGACCTCCTCGTCCACGGCGGCAAGCCGCTCTCCGGCACCATCCGGCCCTCGGGCAACAAGAACGCCGCGCTCCCCATCTTCTGCGCCACGCTCCTCACCGACGAGCCCGTGCGCCTCACCAACGTCCCCGCGATCACCGACCTCGAGAAGATGGTCGCCTTCTGCACCAAGCACGGCTCGCGCATCGAGTGGGACCGCGCCGCCGGCACCATGGCGCTCGACCACTCCAGCTTCCGCCCCGCCCTCGCCAACGGCGAGCTCCCGCAGGACATGCGCTCCACCGTCCTGCTCTACCCGGCGCTGCTCCACCGCCTCAAACGCATCGTCGTCGAGTCCAACACCAAGGGCTGCTCCCTCGGTATCCGCGAATTGGACCCGCACTTCGACGTCCTCCGCGCCTTCGGCGCCCGCCTCACCCTCGGCGACGAGGCCGTCTTCTCCCTCGAAAACCGTTTCCGCGGCGCGCGCCACTGGGCCGACTACATGTCCGTCACCGCCACAGAGAACTTCGCCATGGCCGCCGCCCTCGCCGAGGGCTCCTCGACCCTCGTCAACGCCGCCAGCGAGCCGCACGTGCAGGATGTCTGCGCCGCGCTGGTCGCGATGGGCGCGCACATCCGAGGCGTGGGTACGAGCCGTCTCGAGATCGACGGCGTCGAGCGCCTCCACGGCGCCGAGATCGCGATCAGCACCGACTACCACGAAGTCGTCACCTTCCTCGCCCTCGGCGCCATCACCGGTGGCGAGGTGCGCGTGACCGACACCCAGCCCGAGCACCTCGACCTCATCGTCCGCTCCTTCGCGAAACTCGGCGTCGCCATCTGCTTCGAAGGCAACACCGCGATCTGCCCCGCCGCGCAGCGTCTCCACATCGAGGAGCCACACACCACCAACCTCCTCGCCAAGATCGAGGCCGCGCCCTGGCCGTACTTCCCCGTCGACCTCCTGCCCGTGCTCATCGCGCTCGCCGTGCGCGCCGAGGGCGCGATGCAGTTCTGGAACAAAATCTACGAGGGCGGTTTCACCTGGCTGCCCGAGCTCGCGAAGTTCGGCGCGCACGTCGTCACCTGCGACCCACACCGCATCATCGTCTTCGGCAACCGCCCGCTCCGCCCCGCCGTGGTCGAGGCCCCGTACATCATCCGCGCCGCCGTCGCGCTCTACGCCGTCGCCGCGTCGATCCCCGGCCAGAGCGTCGTGAAGAACGCCGACGCCATCCGCCGCGCGCACCCGAGATTCGTCGAAAACCTCCGCGCCCTCGGCGCAGAAGTGGAGTGGCGGTAAACCGAGATCGGCCAAATCCACATGCGCTACCTCGCCGCACTGCTCATCACACTTCTGCCGTTCGCCATGCGTGCGGACGACAAGAAGCCGACACACGACGAGATGTTGATTCAAGCATGGGAGAAAGGCCCTGCATCAACCGAAGAATACGGCACGGCGATCCGCCGCGCTATTCGGGCCGCCACGCAGGCACGGCTCGTCATTGGTATCGAACCAATGCTGGTAGATACCCAGTACATAGATGAAGGAACGTTCCTGACTCTCACCGACTGGAGCATGCTGCTGGGTCTTCCGGTTTTCTAGTGGCTGAGCTAGGCGAGGGTGGCAGACAGGGGAATGGCCCAAAAGAAACAGGAAAGCAGCGCGCAGCAGGAAGCGGTGGCAGCCCATTATGCGCTGTTGT
>JAHFTC010000145.1 GCA_023269585.1 Opitutaceae bacterium | reverse complement strand
AGCTGGCGCAGCGTGACCGTGGCCGCGCGGAAGTTTCGCGCCGCCTTCATCTTGGCGAAGAGCTCGGCCGGGATCGGCGCCCCGGTCTCGAAGTGGCGGGCGAAAAGGTCCAGCCCCTCCCGCTCCCAGGTCCAGTTTTCCAGGATCTGCGAGGGCAGCTCGACGAAGTCCCACGCGACGTTCACGCCGTTGAGCGACTTGTAGGGCACCTCGCCGAGCAGGTGGTGCAGGAGGTGGCCGAACTCATGGAAGATCGTCTCGACCTCGCGATGCGTGAGCAGCGCGGGCTTGTCGCCACTCGGTGGAGTCAGGTTGCCGCAGATCAGCCCGAGGTGCGGCGAGAGCCGGCCGTCGGCCTGCGGCTCGCCCGTGGCGAGGTAGTTCATCCAGGCGCCGCCGCGCTTCGATTCGCGCGGATGCCAGTCGGCGTAGAACGACCCGAGGTGCCGCCCGTCGGCCTCGTTGCGCAACTCGTAGAACTTCACCTCCGGGTGCCAGACCTCGGCCGCGCCGGCCGGCTGCTCGACCGCGCGCACCCCGAGCACGCGGCGGCACACCTCGAACAGCCCGTCGATCACGCGCGCGAGCGGGAAGTAGGGCCGCAGCGCCTCCTCGTCGAACGCGTAGCGCTCCTGCCGGAGCTTTTCCGCCCAGTATCCGATCTCCCACGGCGCGAGCCGGCCCGGCGCCCGCCCGGCGCGCTCGGCGGCGAAGGCCTCCAGCTCCGCCGTCTCCCGGGCGAACGCCGCCCGCACCCGCTCATGCAGGCCCTCGACGAAGCGCAGCGCCGTGGCGCCGTCGCCCGCCATGCGCCGCTCCAGCACCTGGTCCGGGAAATGCGGTTTGCCCAGCAGCGTCGCCTTCTCCTGGCGCAGCGCGAGGATCTGACGGACGAGCGCGGTGTTGTCGTGCGCGCCGGCGGCGCCGACGCCACACGAGCCCTCCCACATCCGCCGCCGCAGCGCGGCGTCGTCGAGGTACGTCATGAACGGCTCGAGCGACGGCATGTGCAGCGTGAAGCGCCAGCGCGGCTGCGCCTCGGTGCCGTGGCCCTTGGCCAGCGCGTTGCGCCGCGCCGCCTCCCGGGCATTGGCCGGCAGGCCGGCGAGCTTCGCCTCGTCGTCGACGATCAGTTCCCAGGCGTTCGTCGAATCGAGCACGTTCTCCGAGTACTTCTGGCAGACCTGCGAGAGCTCCGCCTCCAGTTTCTCCAGACGCTCCTTCTTCTCCGCCGGCAGGTCCGCGCCGGCCTGGCGGAAGTCGGCCATCGTCTCCTCGAAGAGCCGTCGCCGCACACCCGTGAGCGCCAGCGCCTCGGGCGTCGCCGCGAAGGCGCGGAGCACGTTCCACAGCGTCTCGTTCAACGGGATCTTCGCGTAGAACTCCGAGACCGGCGCGAGCATCGTGTTGTAGGCCGCGCGCAGCGCCGGCGAATCGGCCACGGAGTTGAGGTGGCCGACGAGGCCCCACGCGCGGTTGAGCTCGTCGCAGGCGCGTTCCAGCGCCTCGACCGTCGAGGCGAAAGTCACCGCTGCGAGGTCCTGCGCCGCGATGGCATCGAGGTTGCGCTGGGCCCCCGCCAGCGCCGCACCGATGTCGGGCGCGACCGCCTCGGGCGTGAGTTGCGACCAACGAACAGCGAGGTCCGGAGCAAGAAACGGGTGCGTCGACATCGTGGCCGAAAAACCGCACCCCACACGCCCGAGTCAAACCGCAAAGGCGATCACCAGCGGTAGGCCAGCCCGGCCGAGTACTGGCGCGGAGTGGCGGGCACGGCCGGCACCTCCTCGAACGCGCAGTCCCACGCGTTCTCGACCTGGACGGAGAGCTCGAGGCCGCGCACCTGCGGCACGAACCAGTGCACGCCGAGCGAGGAGAGGATCGCTCGTGCGCTGCTGCGCCGGAGAAAGTTGGGCTCCTGCTCGCGGTACTCGTTGTCGAACCGGATCTCGAGCTGCGCGATCGGCTGCCAGACCAGCGCCGCCGTCACGCGCTGCCGCGCGAAGTTGAGCGCGTAGAAACTGGCATCGACCAGCGCCGAACCGTAGTCCTCGTCCTTCTGGAGCCACGTGTAGCCCACCACCGCGCGCCCCTGCTGCCACCGATAAGTGGCGACGGCCTCGAAGCCGAGAGTGTCGATATCAACGGCGTTGGCCGAGCGGGCGGTCACCCCGCGGCGATAGGTCCAGTCGGTGAGCGCTCGATCCTGCCGCAGAAATACTGCGGCCTGCACGTCGAACCGTCCCAGAGAGCGCCGCACGCCAAGTTCCCAGTTGGTGCTGTGCGCGCGCCCAAGGTCCGGGTTGCCGCGGAACAGGCCGGAGCCCGCCGCCGAGTTCAGCGCCGTGTAGCTCGAAACCTGCGAGTCCCCGGCCACCTGCGCATAGACGCGGGTGGAATCCGTCGCCGCGGCGGTGCGCTGCCACGCCACCTCGGCCACGGGCGCCAGCCGGCCGGCGCCCCGGTTGTCGTCCGACCACGTGGCCCCGGCCCGCACGTCGAGCGCGCCGCCGGTGGCGAGGGTGAACGTGCGCTCGGCTTCGGCACCGGCTTTCCAATACGTGCGGCTGTTGAAGCGCCCCGCCGTGAGCGAGGTGGACTCGAGCGTGTCGGCCGCCGCCTCGGCGCGGCCGCGCACCGCCCAGTCGGCGCCGAGCTCGCGGCGACCCTCGAGGGCGAACGCCGTGACCTGCGTCTCATGCTCGTACGGATTGAATACTCCCGGGCGCGTGCGGTCGGCCTCGTAGTCGTCGGTGTTGCGCCGCCAGAGCGCGGAGGATTGCCAGTATGCGCCGTCGGTCGCACCCGCGCGGTGGTTGAGCGCCACAAGCGTCGTCGCCAGATCCTCGGTCTCGAGCCAGTTGAAGGGCGTGTAGAGATTGGGCCAGCCGAAGAACTTCGTCTGGTGGCCGGCGAAAAGATCAGTCTGCGCGTCACCACGGATCAATTGCAGACGGCCGGCGTAGCGGTCGAACTTGTGATCGCCGCCGGGGATCGCGCCGTCGGACTCGGAGTGCGCGACGGCGACATCGGCGGCCAGCCGCGCGCCGCCCGCCGTCGAGCGCACCACGCCTTGGTACACGCTGCCGCGCCAGGTGCCGTGCGCGCCGCCCGCCAGCGCAAGCTCGCCGCGCGGGTCGATCGGGGCCCAGTCGTAGACCAGCGTGGCGACACTGGCGTTGAAACCGTCGAACGCCGCGGCGGCGCCGGTGAGCACCCGCACCGGCGCGAGCATCGAGGGCGGCACGGGCAGCTCCGCCGCGTAATGCCCCGTCTGCGGATCCACCACGGCGATGCCGCCGAACCGGAAACCGGTGTTCTCGAAGATCCCGCCGCGGACGGCGATGTCCGCCTGTCCCTCGGCGAAGTTGCGCGCCTGCACGTCGACCGTCGGCTCGTACCGCAGGCCGGAGACCGGCATGGGGAACGTCGTCACCGGGGCGTCATTGGCGACTCGCGACGCAGTGGTCACGAACGGCGGCAACGTCACCACCTCGTCGGCGGCGAGGAGCTCCGGCCGGAGGGCGGCGGTGACGACGAGAAACGGGAGGAGGCGGGACGGACGAAGCATCGGGCGCTCGTTAAGTACGGCGATGCGCTGCTTAACAAGCCCGAAGTTCCCGGCCTCCCCGCTCCGCCGGGGTTCGCCCGGCCCTCGCGGACGGGGCGGCAGTGGGCCGGGCGCCTGCCTCCCCACCCGGGGCGTTGCGCCGCCGACTGCCGTTCCACCGCGGACACAACAAAGACAAGAGGACACGGGCGCGATCCCCGCGCCCCCTCCGGCGTCGCCACACCCGGCCCGCCGACTCCGGGCACGAAAAAACGCGGCCCGATGGGCCGCGTTTTCTCAAATGATCTAGGCCAGGGATGTGCGGTGCTTACTCGTCGCCGTCGTTGCCGATCGCTTCGACCGGGCAGCCTTCGAGCGCCTCGGTGCACTGGGCGATCTCTTCCTCGGAAGTCGGCTGGTTGTTCACGAACGTGTAGCCGCCCTCTTCGTTACGAGCGAAAAAGTTCGGTGCGGTCTCGCGGCACAGGTCGCAATCGATGCACTGCTGGTCCACGTAGAATTTGCCGGCTGCGTTGTCCGCCCATTTCTCAGCTTTGTTGGCCATAGTGGCGCTAGAAGAAGTCGCCGATGCGGGGTGAGTCAAGAGGCGAAGCCCGGAAGCCAAGAAAGCAGTACGCCGCCTCCCGGGACCGCCCACCATTAGCAATTCTCCGGCCCCGCGATGGCCACCGGCGCAGCGGCGACTTCGCCTTGGCCATTGCAAAACGACCGCGACGGCTTTGTTTTCGCCGCAACCATCCGATCCGCTTCCGCCCTCCATGATCTACGACCGCCCCTACATGCGCGACCCCAACCCCGCCAAGGAGTTGGCGCCGCTGCTCTGGCTGGCCGGCGTGCTCGTCGGTTGCTTCGCCGTGCAATTCGCGCTTGAGGCGTTCGCCGGCGATTTCACGACGAACTGGCTCGCGCTCACGCCGAACGGCATCGCCCACGGCCGGGTCTGGACGTTGCTCACCTACAGCCTGCTGCACTCGACCACGGATCTCTGGCACCTGATCGGGAACATCATCGGGCTGCTCGTTTGCGGCCGGCTGCTGCTCCCCGTGACCGGGACCCGGCGCTTCCTGTGGGCCTACGCGGGTGCGGTTGTGGCCGGTGGCCTGCTTTGGCTCGCTGTGAACTTCACCCGCGGCACGCCCCTGCACCAACCCGAACTGGTCGGCGCCTCGGCGGGAGTGTACGGCATCTTCAGCCTGTTCTGCTGCCGCTTCGCCTTCGAGCGGATTCAACTCCTCCTCTTCTTCATCGTGCCCGTGTCGATCGTTCCCCGGTATGCACTGATCGCGGTCACGGCGGTGGTGACGCTGTTCTTCATCTTCGGCGAGCTGTTCGGCGCCCCGACCGGTATCGCGCACTCCGCCCACTTGGGCGGCATCATCGCCGGCATCATCGCGCACCGGGCGCTCAGCCGGAACCCGTTCGAGGAAACCGAGGAGGAGGAGCAACCCCGGCAGGCCGTGGAACTCCCGGCGTGGATGAAAAAGAAGAGCGCCCTGCCCGCCGCCCCTTCCACCAAGGTGAACCTCAGCCCTCGCGAGAATCTCAAGGCCGAGGTCGACCGCATTCTCGACAAGATCAACATCAGCGGTTTCGGCTCCCTCACCCCCGAGGAGAAACGCACGCTCGACGCCGCGCGGAACCTGATGACCAAGCAATAGGGCGCTTCCGCCGAGCCCGCGTCCGTCGCACCGCCGGCCGCCCTCGCCCCGCCGGGCGATTACGATCACCCGCGCCGGCCCCCCTTCAGGCGCCGGAGCTTGCGCCGATAGGCCCGCCAGCAACACTCGCCACTCACGAGCCGCGCGGGAACTTTCCCCGTCGCGGCGTTTCCCCCCACCAGCCACTTTCTCCCGTGATCCGCCACCTCTCCACCCTCCTCCTCGCGACCGTCGTCGCAGTCCACGCCGCGTTTGGCAGCACCACCCTCACCACCACGCCGGTGATGGTGCAGGAAACCACCCGGATGGTCCGCTTCCTCGAAAGCGTCCACTTCCAGGACCGCGAGCTCACCAACGACGACTTCCGCCAGCTCATCCCCGATTTCATGGCGGAGCTCGACCCCCACCACATGTTCTTCCTCGCCTCCGACCAGGAAGAACTCACCGCGCGCTTCGGCGAACGCCTCGCCAAAGACCTCCGCTACCTCGGCAACCTCGACGCCGCCTACGAGACCTACCGTATCCACCGCGAGCGCGTCGCCGCCCGCGTCGCCTGGATCACCGCCGAGCTCGCCGCCGACACCGACTTCACCACCCCCGAGGAATTCCACTGGGACCGCTCCAAGGCGCCCTGGCCCACCACCACTGCCGAGGCCGACGCCCTCTGGCGGAAACGCATCAAGTTCGAACTCCTGGAGGATCTCCTCAACGACAAGCCCATCGCCACCGCCAAGGAGAACGTCCGCAAGCGCTACGAACGCCTCCAGCGCAACTTCGACGAGTTCGACGCCGAGGAGATTCAGGAGATCTACCTCACCGCCCTCGCCGCCATGTACGACCCCCACACCTCGTACATGTCGCCCTCCACCCTCGACGACTTCACCATGCAGATGCGCCTCAAGCTCATCGGCATCGGCGCCCAGCTCTCCGAGCAGGACGGCGTCTGCACCATCCGCGAGCTCATCCCCGGCGGCCCCGCCGATCTCTCGAAGCAGCTCCGCCCCAACGACAAGATCGTCGGCGTCGCCCAGGGTCCCGCCGAGTTCGTCGACGTCGTCGGCATGAAGCTCCGCAAAGTCGTGCAGTTGATCCGCGGCGACAAGGACACCACCGTCCGCCTCCTGATCCAGCCCGGCGACGCCACCGATTCCTCCGCCCGTCGCGAAGTCTCCATCGTCCGCGCCGAGGTCAAACTCAACGACAAGCGCGCCCACGCCACCCTCGAACAGGTCCCCACCGTCGACGGCTCCGCCACCCTGCCCATCGGCGTGATCGAGCTCCCCGCCTTCTACGGCGGCAACGAGGAGGACGAGTCCGCCGCTGCCAAGAGCATCAGCGCCACCAACGACGTCGAACAACTCCTGCGCAAACTCATCGCCGCCGGCGCCAAGGGCATCGTGCTCGACCTTCGCCGCAATGGCGGCGGCTATCTCCCCGAAGCGGTCAACCTCACCGGCCTCTTCATCTCGCAGGGTCCCGTCGTGCAGGTCAAAGACTCCCTCGGCCGCGTCGAGGTCCGCGGCGACGAGATGCCCGGCACCGTCTGGGACGGGCCGCTCGTCGTGCTCACCTCCCGCTACAGCGCCTCCGCGTCCGAGATCGTCGCCGGCGCCCTCCAGAACTACGGCCGCGCCATCGTCGTGGGCGACAGCTCCACCCACGGCAAGGGCACCGTCCAGACGATCATGCCGATCCTCGACGACTCGCGCTTCCGCCGCTTCCTCGAGGCGCCGCCCCGCAGCGGCGCGACGAAGATCACCATCCAGAAGTTCTATCTCCCCAACGGCGCCTCCACCCAGAACCGCGGCGTCGTCTCCGACATCTCCCTACCCTCGATCGAGGAGCTGCTCCCGATCGGCGAGTCCGACCTCCCCCATGCCCTCGCGTGGGACACCATCCGCACCGCGCGCTTCGAGGGCGCCTCGCTCGACACCCGTTTCGTCGAGCTCCTCCGGCAGCGCAGCCGAGAACGCCAGACCGTGTTGGATGAGTTCGCCTTCCTGCGGCGCAATATCGACCGCTTCAAGCAGTTCGACGAGCGCAAGACCGTCTCCCTCAACCTCGAGACCCGTCGCAACGACAAGAAGGACGACGACACCTTCCGCACCGAAGCCAAGAAGCAGCGCGCCGAGCTCGCGAAGCTCAACTTCGCCTCCACCGAGGTGCGGCTCGACAACGTCGAACCCACCCCCGAGCCCGCCACGCCGCCCGCCCCCGCCGAAGGCGACGACGCCGCCCAGGACGACGACACCGACGACCCGAAGTCCAAGATCGACATCCGCCTGCGCGAAAGCCTCCGCATCCTCTCCGACGCGATCGCCCTCTGGCCGCAACCGCAGCTCTGGGCCCAGTCCGGCCAGCCGGTGGCCTCCCACCAGCAGAACCGCTTCGCCCCGATCCCCTGATAGCGCAGTCGCATCCCGCGCCACGTTTCTGCTCCTGCCGAACCACACGCGATCGACTGCCCAACGGCGAACGCCCTGCTCCCCGCCAGAGCCAATCCAATACACGCGGCGCAGCAGGGCCGGCTCCGAAAGGTTGGAGCCGGCCGCGGTGAGGCCATTCGGTCAGCGCCCCCGGCTACAGTTCCACCTCATCCGCTCCCATTCGGAAACCCGAGTGAACCGGTACGCGCCGGCCGTCCTCACTCCTCCCCGGCCGCCCGGCCGCCGACGAAGCGGTTGAGCACCCACTCGACCGCCCGGCCCACCCGGCAGGCCGCCAGCCCGTAGGCACCGGCCACCGCCCAGGCGCAGGCCACCGCAAGCCCGTGATACGTCTCGCGGATGCGGATGAAATTCCAGCGGTACTCCTCGATGAGGATGTTCATGTCGCCACCGGCATCGTCCTCCCCGCCGACCAGCGTGCCGAGCGGCACCGGCTCCAGCCCCGCATGCACCCGCTGCCAGAACGTGAAGCTCAAGAGGAAGCAGGCGGCACCGAGAAACAGGAAGACGTAACGACAAGTCCCCCACCGAAACTTCTCCGGCAATTCGACGAAGAACAGCATCATCGCCAGCGCGCTCAGCACGAACTCGCCCGCCACGCCGCCAAACGAGAACCAGAACTGCTGCCGCGCCTCCGGCCAGTGCCACGTCATCCAGAACTGCAGCCCCGCCACCGCCGCCGCGATCGCCACCGGCCAGAACTTCCGCTCCCGCCACCCCGCCACAGCCAGCACCGTCAGTAGAAACAGGACACCGAAATACACGAACCGGGAAAACTCCGGTTCGACGTTGGTCCACCCGAACGGCAGCGGCAGCGCCCGCCGCCCCGTCAGCCACGCCACCGTCGCGTGGCCGAACTCGTGCACCCACACCTGGAAACCTCGCAGGAAAAAGGCGAACGGCGTGAGCGTCACCAACCACGCCACGGCCACGATCACCGGCGGCGCGATCAGGTTGATCCGCCACCGCCGCACCGCCTCGGCCTCGAGTTCATCGCCCTGCGTCGCCTCGTTCATCGCCCCCGAGCAAACCGCGGTCGCCGTGCCACTGCAACCGTCCGCTGGCAGTCCCTGCCACGTCCTGCCGGGGAGCTCATGTCTACCCTTAGCTAATTGAAACCGCCCGTATCCGCTCATCCCGCGATCCGCCCTTTCTCCATGGGCACTCGGCGCTCGGCGTTCGTCTGCATCACCCCGCCATGGCCACCTTCCCGCTCGCCGCCAGACATCGCGTCCGCTTCCGTAGTCCGATGGAAGCGACCAGCATTCTCGACCACGGGCTCGCGCCGACGGCGGCGGTGCTCGACCTCGCCTTCGCCGACTACTTCGTGAAGCTGCCCCCGGCCTCGGCCGGCTCGTTGCTCGGCATGGTGCAGCAGGACAGCGTCGATCTGGGCGCCAGCCGCGTGTGGTTCATCGACGGCCAGCCGGCCGGCGTGCTGCTCCACGCCCAACGCGGTTGGTCGGCCCGCCTAGCCGCGATGGGCGTCGTGCCCGCCGCGCGGCGCCACGGCCTCGGCGCCAAGATGGTCGAAGGGTTGATCGACGAATGCCGCGCCCGCGGCCTGCGCCGCCTCGGGCTCGAGGTGATCGGCGCCAACACCGCCGCCCGCGCGCTCTACGCCCGTTGCGGCTTCACCGTTGTGCAACGCCTCGCCAGCTGGACGCGGCCGGCCGACGCCCCATCCGATACCGCCTCGTCCACGCCGTCCCCGCTCGACCCGCGCGCCCTCGCCCGGCTGATTGCCGCCCAGGATACAGGCGGAACGCTTCCTTGGCAGATCGCCGCAGAAAGCATCGCCCCGCTCGGCCCGCCGTGGACGGCGTGGGAGCTCGACGGTGCGGCGGTGCTCGTCTCCGCCCTTTCCGCCCCAACCATCTTCGTGCGTGCGCTCACGTGGGAGCCCGGCGCCGGGCCGGGCGCAGTGGCCCGCCTCCTCCGCGCACTCGCTGCCCGGCACCCCGGCCGCACCTGGCGCGCACCCGCGTTCTATCCCGA